>JAEEHL010000019.1 GCA_016280825.1 Verrucomicrobiota bacterium | reverse complement strand
TACGGCGCCGCGCTATCTGCTCCCACGGTGACGAAGACGGGCCACACCTTCGCGGGCTGGTCGCCTGCGGTGCCTGCTACGGTTCCGGCGGCGAACACGACTTACACGGCGCAGTGGACCGCGAACAAGTACACGATCACGTTCGACGCGGACGGCGGCGAAGGCGGATGGAGCCAGCAGCTCGACTGCGGAGCCGCGCTTGCCGCGCCGACGGTGACGAAGACGGGCTACACGTTCGCGGGCTGGTCGCCTGCGGTGCCGTCGACCGTCCCTGCGGCTGACGCGACTTACACGGCGCAGTGGACCGCGAACAAGTACACGATCACGTTCGACGCGAACGGCGGCGAGGGCGGATGGAGCCAGCAGCTCGAATACGGAGCCGCGCTTGCCGCGCCGACGGTGACGTACGACGGCTACAACTTCGCGGGCTGGTCGCCTGCGGTGCCTGCTACGGTTCCGGCGGCTGACACGACCTATGTCGCGCAGTGGACGACAGGCAAGTTCAAGGTCACGTTCGACGCGAATGGCGGCGTCGCAGAGTTTGACCGCGTCACTCGCGAGTTCGGCGCGGCGGTTGGCTCAATGCCGCAGGCCGTGAAGGACGGCTGCGCGCTCCTCGGCTGGTTCACCGAGCCCTACGGCGGCGGCACCGAAGTGACGCCCGCTACGGTCGTGACGGCGAGCTTCACCTGCTACGCCGTCTGGAACGAGAACGACGGTGATTCCATCTACAAGACCGCGGTCGTCGACGGCATCGAGTGGACTTACAGGGTGCTGGGCTCGTCGGCCGAGCTCTACAACCGCGGCAACCCCGTCATCCCGGCGGACACCGTCGGGGCCATTACGGTGCCTGCGAAGCTGGACGGCATGGCCGTCGCGACGATCAAGGACAGGGCGTTCTACGCCTGCTCCGGCATTACTGCCGTGGTCATTCCCGACGGACTCACGGGCATTGGCGTCGATGCGTTCGCCTTCTGCTCGTCGCTCCAGGCCGTGCAATGCGGCAAGAAGGTCTCTGGCGTTGACCATGGCGCGTTCAGGTACTGCACGAGCCTTATCGCCGTCGAGTTCAAGAACGCCAATCCAATCTTCCCGGACGACGACATGACGACGTTCGAGGGCGCAAACGGCATATACTGGCAGATCAACGTGCCGAAGACGGCGAATAAGTGGCCCGATACGTGGCGCGGCAGGGGCGTGAACAAGTATCCCTACAGTGCGCACATCACAGTCGACTTCTCCGACCCAGCCGAGAATCCGACATACGGCAAGATCTCCACGGTCACCAAGACCGAAATCGGCACCAAGCTCACCCTGAAGGCGACGGCGAACAGGGGCTATGCCTCCGCCGGATGGATTGACGGCATAACGGGCATCCCCATCACCCGCGCGGCCTCGTACGCCTACACGGTTACGGGCGAAGACAGGGTGTTCCTCGCCGACTTCGTTACGGTCGAGGACGACATCGCAATCCTTGCGATTGCGCTCCCTGACGTGACGACGGCGACTGACGGCTCGATCGAGATCGACCTTGGCGCGGCCACGGAGTCGTACTCCGAGCCGAAGTTCGCGGTGAAGGGCCTTCCGTCCGGCCTCAAGTACGACGCGAAGACCCAGAAGATAACTGGCAAGGCGGCGAAGCCCGGCATCTACACGGTCGAAGTCAAGGCGACGAACGTCTCGCAGAAGCAGGCGACGGCGGCCTCGACGGCGACGTTCGAGATAGTCGTGCCGAACAAGACCGACCCCGAGATTCTCGTCGCCGATTCCTACGGCCCGTACATCCCTGGCGTCGAATACGTCGAGACGATACCCGAGGCCGTCGGCTGCAAGGCGGCGGGGCTTCCGACCGGCATGAAGTGGACGGAGAAGGACATCGTCGACAAGACGACCGGAGCCGTCATCACGCCCGCGTACTCGTTCTACGGCGCGGCGACGAAGCCAGGCAACTACACCGTCACGTTCACGAAGACGATCGGCAGGGAGAAGCACGAGGCCACGGCGACGGTCGCCGTGGGTCCGCTCCCGAAGCTCACGCTTACGGCGGTCGGCTACGTCGACGGCTCCAAGGTAACGGGCGCGGGCGACTATCCCGCGAACAAGGGCGTCTCTCTCAAGGCGACTGCCGGCGCGGGCAACGTGTTCAGCTGCTGGACCGACGTCGAGACGGGCGATATCATCTCCCGCGCGGCGAACTACACCTACACGATGGCCGACCATGACAAGACCCTCTACGCCGAGTTCACGACTGCGACGGAAGACGCGGCGAACCTTGGCCTCAATGTCGGCGGCTTCGCCCAGTACGACAAGAACCAGATCTTGGTTGACGACAACGCCGTCTGGAACGAGACGACGATACCGCAGGGCGTGTACGTCGAGTGGCCGCTCGTGCCGCAAACCGTCTCGCTCGCGACGATCACGGTGTCGGGCCTCCCGACGGGCTTGAAGTTCACGGCGAAGGACATCGTCGACTCCAAGACGAAAGCGGTTATCGTGCCTGCGAACACGATCTACGGCGTGCCGACGGCGGCGTCGAAGAACGTCTCTGGCGTCTACACGCCGTCGCGCGTGAAGATCGCGATGACGACGGCAGGCAAGGTGAAGAGCGAATACACTCTCGATCTCACCGTGACGGCGATGGAGCCCTGGGCGGTCGGGCCGTTCAACGGCGGCTACAACAACATCTGCCAGGCGACACTCACCGTGGCTTCGTCCGGCAAGATCAGCGGCAAGCTCCTCTTCTTCGATGGCGACACGTGCACTCTCGCGGCGGACAGCTTCAGCAGCTTCGACGGCTCGACCTACACGGCGCTCGTCGCGGCCAAGCTCGGCGGGGAAACGTCCCTGTTCACACTCAGGATAGGCGAGGGCGAAATCGGCGGCGTGGCGCAGCTTGTCGACGCGGGCGGCAACGTCATGGATCTCTGGCAGACGGACTGGAAGTCCGACAAGTGGAAGGCGATTGCCGCGCCGTTCGCGAAGGCGGGGTCGATCTCGCTCGGCGACGCCTCAACATGGGTGACGCTCAAGTTCGACACGTCGGGCGCGGTCAAGCTCGCAGGCGAGTTCCTAGTTGACGGCACGAGGCTCAAGGCCAGCAGTTCGGCGACCGTCATTCCGACGGAGATGTACGGCGACGACGGCTCGTTCGGCGGATGGGTGTTCATCTACTTCCCTCCGAAGACCGGCAAGTACGATGGCATCGTCAGGCGCCAGTATCTGAGGTGGAGCGCCGCGGGCAAGAGCTTCAGCTTCGACCCGCCAGCGCCATAAGCCGCAAAATATGGTATAATACGCAGCAATGCAGACAAGTTCTCGAAAGGGGCAGGCGATGCTCGAGTACGTTCTAGCGTTCACCGCGCTCCTCGGGGTGATTGCCGTAACGGGCTATCTGCTGACGGCCTCCCAAAGCGCGGTGACGCGCACGGAGAGGCTCGTCGGCAGCGACTATCCCTGAGCGGAACGAAAAAAGGAGGCAATGAAAATGAAAGCAATGAGAAAAGCCCAGACGATGGTCGAGTACATCATCATCGTATGCCTTATTGCGGTCTCGCTCATAGCGGTGTTCACCTACCTGAGCCGCGCAATCGCCAAGAAGACCGCAGGCGCCACCGAGTCCCTTTCCTCCGAGGAAGGGCAGAAGGCGAAGTCCGCCGCCGAGTCGATAAGCGAAGACACCATCAAGAAGCTCGGCGAATAGGGGCGAGAGGCGGAATGCGCCTTTCTTCTTCGTCGTCGGGCCAGGCGATGCTCGAGACGGTTCTCGCCGTCTTGTGCATAAGCGCGATCTTCCTCTTTCTCTTCCACCTCTCGCAGGTGGCGATGACGCGCACGCTCGTGGACCACGCGGCGGCGCGCGCGGCCCGCGCCCGCACCGTCGGCTTCAACGACTTCATGTGCCTCAAGAGCGCGCGCGTGGCCGTCATCCCCGTCGCCGGGGAGCGCCTCTGGCCCGAGGAGGAGATGGACGAGCTTGGCCGCATTCCCGACTATCTCGCCTCGGAGGACGGCGCAAGGGCGAGGGGCGTTCTCGAATACGAGTACTGGCCGACGTTCAAGGTCGTCGTCTCGCGCGGCTTCGGCAGCAAGATAGACGCGAAGACGTCCATCGTGCGCCAGGAGGGAATGTTCGTTAAGGGCGAGGCGGGGATAGAGTCGCACTATGCGCACTACCTGGATGACGCGGGGCTCTAGGAACTTTCGCGGCGGGCAGGTGGCGATATACCTGCTTGTGACGCTCGTGGCGCTCACGCTCCTTGCGCTCCTGAACGTGGACGTGTTCGTCTCCGTCCGCGCGAAGATGCGCACGGAGAACGCGGGCGACGCCGCGGCGCTCGCCGCCGCGCACAGACAGGGCGAGCTTTTGAACGAAATCGGCCGCCTCAACCTCGATCACATAGCCGCCGCGCTCGCCGGCGACAGGCAGCGCTGCGACGAGATCGTGCTGAGGCAGCGCAAGCTCGCGCTCCTCGGGCCGCTAGACGCCCTCAGGGAGGCGAACAAGGCCGCGAAGAAGAACGGGCAGGAGCGGCGGCCCGAGTTCGAGAAGATACTCCTTGAGCACGCCGAGGAGGTGTGGCTCGTGTACGCAGGCGGCGGGAGCGGCGCAGACGCGTACCCGGAGTCGTGGCCGGGGGCGTGGCGCGCATACGCGGCGGAGCTGCAGTCCGTCGTGGGCGAGGGGCTCGCCACGGGTGCGGACAACATCGAGTTCTACAACTACGTTACGGGCCACCCGCTCCTCGAGCAGGAATTCTACCACGCAATCGCGGGGCGCAACTGGTGCTGGTTCAAGTTCCACTGGCCGTCGCTTCTGGAGCAGTATTCCGGCTACGACTCGTGGTGGAACCTGCCTGCGCGCGGCCACGGCCAGTCGTTCGTGAACTGCGAGGTCTTTTCGCTGCACGTGGCGGCGGTGGCGTGCCCGCTCGTCGAGAGGGTTGGGAAGAAGGCGCTTCTGGGGGCGCTTGAGGCGGCGGAGACGAAAATGCCAGGCGGCATCCCCTGCTCGGAAGACGACCTTGCGAAGTGCTCGATACTCACGAACGCAAGCGAGACGTGGTTCTTCTTCGAGCCCGGCGCATGGAGGGAATGGTCGGAGATGGATCCGTTCGCGGGCTTCGAGGACTACGGCCCGATGCCGACGGTCGGGCCCGTCAAGCCCGAGCACGACGTGCGCGGGGCCGCCGCGATATGCCGCTGCGTCACCGACATCGAGCCTGTCGCGGTGGACGGCAAGTCGAAGACGACGTGGACAGCCGCCGCGAAGCCCTTCGGCTCGATGGAGCTTGGAGGCGAAGAGGGCGCACTGCCCGTCACGGCCGCCGCGTACTTCGTCTTGCCCGTCTTTTCGGCAACGCGGCTCGTCCCGATCGATTCCGTCGGCGGGCGCGACCTCGCCACCGCCGACTGGGACTGGGTCGAGCACATCCGCAAGCATCTCGGCATCTACCTCGAGCGCGGCCCGTTCCCGAGGAACTGCTACTGGTGCAGGCAGCTTGTCTCGTGGGAGAACCCGGCGCTGCGCTCGACGGGGGCGAACTGGCTCAAGTTCCACGGCGACACCTGCCGCAGGCCGACGGGCGGCGGGCACGGGCATGGAGGTACGTCCCATGCGCACTGACAGCCGCAGAAGGGCGGGACAGGCGCTCGTGGAGATGGCGGCGGGGATGCTCGCCCTGGCGCTCGTGGCCTCGGCGCTCGTGGGGTTTTCGCTCTACATCGCAAAGTCGCTCGACATGCACCGCAAGCTGCGCGGGTCGGCCGGCCGCGGCGCCCTCTATTCGCAAGGCGGGCCCGGCAGCTATTCGTCGGCGGCGGATTCCGAGACCGTCAAGGTCGAGCCGCTTGCGGCGGAATACATCTTCGGCTCAAGGGACGTCAAGATCAGGGAAGAGGTCTTCATCCCGAACATGGCAATCGCAAAATAGGGGAATTTGAAATGACACTAACGCAGAGAACCTCGAACATACTCCGCCGAGCGCTCGCGGCGCTCCACCCGTGCGTCTACGGCGAGCTTTCGTCGGCAGGCGGCGCGGCGCAGGAGATAGCCGACGCGCTTGAAAGGGAGGTCGCGCTCCTCATGCCGGGCGCGGACGCCGCGACGATCGCGAAGAAGTTCGTGGGCCGCCTCGAGCATGTGCGCAGGATCGTCGAGACCGACATCGAGGCCGCGTACGAGGGCGACCCGGCGGCGACGAGCAGGATGGAGGTGGTGATGGCGTATCCCGGGCTGTACGCGGTGACGGTGCACCGGCTCGCGCACGAGCTGCACGTCCTCGGGGTGCCGGTCATGCCGAGGATAATGAGCGAGATCGCCCATTCGAAGACGGGCATCGACATCCACCCCGGCGCGAAGATCGGCGAGCGTTTCTTCATCGACCACGGAACGGGCGTCGTCATCGGCGAGACGACGGTCATCGGGCGCAACGTGAAGCTCTACCAGGGCGTCACGCTCGGCGCGCTCAGCTTTGCGAAAGACCCCGAGACGGGCGCGCTCGTGAAGGGCGTGAAGCGCCACCCCGACGTCGAGGACAACGTCGTCATCTACGCGGGCGCGACGATTCTCGGCGGGGCGACGGTGATCGGCCACGACTCGGTTATCGGCGGCAATGTCTGGCTGAAGCAGTCAGTGCCGCCAAACTCTACCGTGTACAACCGTTCGCCGGAGCCGGAGATAAGGACGACGTGACGTCGGCCTCGCTCCTTCTTGCGCTCGTCGTGGGAACCTGGAACGGGAACTGGTTCCCGTCAGGCAGAGCCGAGCATCGCGCCTCCCCGGAAAGGGAGGAGGAGACGATTGCGCTTGCGGCGAAGATGCTTGGCGCGGGACTGAAGGCGGTTGACCCAGAGGGAACTGACGACGTCGTCCTCTGCCTCAATGAAATGCGTTCGCCGGAAATCGTGACAAACCTTCTTTCGCGCATTGGGCGCGACGACCTCAGGGCGGCTGTCGTCACGGCGTACAGGCGACGCGACAGGTTCGACCAGCAGCAGGACGCGATTGCGACGACGATGCCAGTGGCGGCGAGGGGGTGGTCGCTTTTCCTGCGGGCGAAGAAGAGGGAGGAGACGCCGCCAAGGGGGTATGCGTTTGCGGCGGTCGTCTCGGACGGCGGGGCCGTCACGACGCGCGTCTACGCCGTCCACCTCAAGAGCGAATACGGGGCGACGACTGACGAGAAGCGTCGCCTGAACCGCGTCAAGAGGGGCGCGGCGATAGAGCAGCTCGTGAGGATGGAGGCGCCGTCGAAACGGAGGAAGAACGCCGTGCCGTCGCGCGCCGTCATAGCGGGCGACATGAACGCCGACAGGTCGGACAAATATTTTGCGAAGGAGACCTTCTTCAAGGCGCTTGACGAGGCCGGGTTTGTCGATGCGTTCGAGGGGCTTGGGCCGGACGAGCGCGACACGCACCCGTCCAAGAGGTGGGGGCCGTCGACGCTCGACTACGTCTTCTCCCGTAGGCTCGGCGAGCCGAAGAAGGTGCACGTCGAGAGGACGAACGGCGCCTCCGACCACAACGCCGTGTTCGTCAGGTTCTGAGCACCGTTCCGTTCCACGATTTCGATAGCCTGCCATTGGACAATGTGGGGGTGGATATGGTATAATATTAATGGACAATTAATAAGGCTTTGTGCCAAACGGAGGATCCGACAGATGAAACGAGCGGTAAAGTGGATGTGTGCGGCTGCGGTGCTTGGCGTGGCCTGCGCGGTGCAGGCGGCAGTTGAGCCGCCATCTGTTACGAGCAGCGCGATATTCTGGCTTGACGCGGCGGCCTTCAGCACCATCACCACAAATGCATCGGGGCAGGTGACGCGGTGGAACTCGCGAGTCGGCTCCAATGCCGCGGCCTCGCTTGCAAGTGGAATGTCGTACCCGACATTCGAGTTGGCTTCATACGGCGTCCCAACAGTTGACCTCGGAGCCGTAGACTCCAAAAAAGACCTTGCCTTCACGAAGATGACGAACATCCGCACGGTGTTCTGGGCCATTCGCATTGCTCAGGACGAGAAGGCGTTCTGGCTTGGCGACAGCTCCGGCGCCAATGCCACGTATCATTTCCACCGCGGCGGCAACGGGGTCTATGCCAACATGACGTATTCCAAGTTCAGCCGGATATGGAACGGGTTAAACGCAGTGAACATGGCTACAGACAGCCCAGACCCCGATAGTTTCCAGATAGTCACTGCCGAGATGAGCCAGAACTGCACTGCCTGCTCGCTTTCAAGGGACAGGACGATTGCTGGTCGCAGCGGCGGCAGGCAGCTCTCCGAGCTTATCTGCTTCAGCCGCGTCCTCACCGACGAGGAACGCGAATCGGTTGTCAGGTATCTCCAGTCAAAGTGGATAGACGGGAGGTGGAACGAGATTGACGTCTCCGTGTCGCGTACGGACAATACCACCGAGTTCTCCATAGACGGAGAGAACTGGAGCTCCGCGATTGACACTGCCGTTACAACGTACGCAAGCACGACCATATACGCCAGGAACACGTCCTCTCCCGGATGCAGGTTTGTGTGGACCGGCCTCAAGGGGACTTATGCGTTTGCAGACGCAAACCAGAGCGCCGTCACGTTTGAGTCCGCACCAGGAGCGAAGCACGAGATGTTCTGCGAATGCCTTTCGGCACAGGACGTCAACGTCTGGAATGGCGGCAGCGGTGAGTTCTTCGACGATTCCAACTGGAGCCTTGGGCGCGCGCCTGTTTCCAGCGACGGCGTAGTCATCAACAACAACGCCACGGCCAACACGACGAACGTAGTGACGGTCAGCTCGAATCCGTTCAGCGTCAGATACATCATTATTGGCGGCGACGGCGATGGCGCGGCACTTTTGAAGTGCGCGAACGGGCTGTCCACAAACCAGGTTTCAGGCAGTGTGCTGGTCCGCGAGCGCGGCGCCATATCGCATGCGAAGAACCCGTCTTCGGCAACTACGCTCGCCAATGCAGTCTACAAACTGAACATGAAGATCGGCGGGAACCTTGTTGTCGAGCAGAAGGGCGAGATATCGGCCAACTGGGTTGGGTACGCCCTCGGCAAGTGGCCAGGCGGAGGCGCGGGAACATACGGCGGCTACGGCAGCGGCGGCGCCGGCAGGTGCTATGGGTCGATAAGGGAGCCAACTGCTCTCGGCGCCGGCGGCCAGAACAATGGAACCTGGGGAAAGAGCGGCGGCGGCGCAATCTACCTCGACGTCACTGGCGATGTCACGGTGAACGGGCTCATCTGCGCTGATGCGCCTTGCTCTGGCCCGAAAAGCCAGGACTATTGGGACAACGGCGCGTCCGGCGGCAGCATCTTCATAAAGTCCGCCACGCTCCGCGGCAGCGGGACAATCCGCACGCAGCCGGCTTCCCAGGGCAATACGCAGGGCGGCGGCGGAAGAATTGCGGTGTACCAGCGCACGGCGACGGACTGGTCTGCCTACTCAGGCGTCATCAGGGCGTCGGCCTTGAAGACAGGCAGCGCGACGAAGACAGGTCCTGGCACGGTGTATCTCGAGTGCGCGGCCGACGCACCTACGCTCGGAGATCTTGTGATTGACGGCGATCCCGGCGGGTATCCGCGGCCGGCGGCGATAGACACGACCGTTGAAGACGCACATCTGCCATTTGGCAGGGTGATCGTCGGGAAGCTCGGGAACCTGAAGG
>JAEEHL010000162.1 GCA_016280825.1 Verrucomicrobiota bacterium | reverse complement strand
CGAACCCGACGTCGGCCAGGGCCTTGAGGATGCCCGGTATGTCGAGCTCGCCGCGCGGGCCCTCCTTCGCGAAGTTCTTCACGGGGTCTATCTTGATGTTCTTGAGGTGTATCTCGACGACGCGGTCGCCGTTCTTGCGGATGAACTCCGCGGGGTCGAGCCCGGCCCTGCGCTCGTGGCCGACGTCGAGGCACACGCCGATGCGCCTGTCGCGGCCGCCGATGCGCTTCATGGCGGCCTCGGCCGTCGGGTAGAGGTACTTGTTGTCGGGCCCGTGGTTGTGCACCGCCGCGCGTATGTCGTACTTCTTCACGCACTCGTCGAGCGCGTCCATCATCTCGTCGCTCTCGAGGCGGCGCTCGCGCTCGGGCATCCCCTTCTTCCAGTCGGGGTTCTCCTTGTAGGGGACGACCGAGATGTACTTCCTGCCGTAGCGCTTGGCGAACTCGCAGCACGCGACGAGCTTCTCCTTGGTGTCGTAGTAGAGCGGCCCGGCCGAGACGACCTCGACGCCGAACTTCGCGGCCTTCGCCTTGTAGGCCGCGATCTCGGCGTCGCTCGCGTCGTACTTGATGGACCCCTCCATGAGCCCCATGTAGTGGACGTCCATGTCCTGCATCATCTCGAGGGCCCGGTCGAACGTCTGCTTGTGCAGCGTGTAGCGAGCGACGCCGAGCTTGTAGGGGAGCTTCGAGGTGCGGCAGCTCGGGCTCAGCGGACGCGCCGGCGCCTTGGCGCACCCGCATTCCTGGCCGCCGGATGCGCAATTCTTCTGAGCCTCGCACCTCTTATCAGCGCACTTCTGCCCGCTGCTGCATTCGCAGGTCGCACAGCCTATGATCGCGGCGGAGGCCACGGCGGACAACACCAACATACTTGACTTCATTGTCTTGACTCCTTTTCTTTTTCAAGCGGAATGTTTCGGCGCTCAGCCCTTCAGCACGGCGTCGAAGTCGAGGCCGAATTCCTTCAGGTTGACGCACAGGTCGTACTTGTCGCGGGCGAACGGCTTCATCATCCTGTCCGCCTCCGGGCATCCGGTCGACTCGGTCCTCCAGTCCCAGTTCAGCCTGGCGCTCTTCTTGCCGCGGCCGAGCTCCATGCACATCTGCCCGAGCGAGCAGGCGGACGTGGAGCGGTGGCCGACCTCGGCCTTGGTGACGGTCAGCTTCGGGTCGTTCGCCGCCACCGCCTCTAGCCAGTTGGACACATGCGAGTTCGTCGCGGAGTCCGCCATCTTGCGGAGCTTCGGAAGCAGGATGTTGCGCGACGCCGCCATGGGCGGCAGCTGGCCGGGCTTCATCGGGACGTCGGGGTCGGACGCGGTGACCTTCGCCGCGCCGCGGGTGCAGAAGAGCCAGTCGCCCTTCTCGCCCACGAACTTCACGCCGTTCTGGTACTTGTCGCACACATGTCCGTCCGTCTTGCCGCCGTTGTAGGCGTAGTGCAGGTCGTAGGTCGTGTGGACGTTCCAGAGCTTGCCGCCGGAGAGGTCCATCCACTCGCAGGTCCCCTCCACGGACTCCGGTCCCTCGAAGTCCTTGCCGAGGCCCCACTGCATTATGTCGATGTGGTGCGCGCCCCAGTTGGTGATCATGCCCCAGCCATACGGCGCAAGCTGTATCCAGCCGGGACGCGACTCTATCTTCGCCGTGTCCTGAGCATGGCAGCGCGTCTCGTTGTACGGAACCGTCGGATCCGTCGGGCCGAGCCATGTCTCATAGTCGAAGTTGGACGGCACCGGCTGGGCCGCGGAGCTACCGCCGGACTTGTCGAGGCCAATGCCGACTTCTACGCGCTTGACTTCTCCTATCACGCCTTCGCGCACGGCGCGGCAGACGGCCTCGAACTGGCTCCAGGAGCGCTGCTGCGAGCCGACCTGGAGGACGGTGCCGAACTTCTTCGCGAGGTTCGCGAGGATGCGGCCCTCCTGGATCGTCTGAGTGAACGGCTTCTGCAGCCAGACGGCCTTGCCGGAGCATATCGCCGTGGCCGCGACCAGCGCATGCCAGAAATCGGGCAGGCAGATCATCACGGCATCGACGTCGGGGCATGCGCACAGCTCCTTGTAGTCGTGGTAGGTCCTTATGACCGTTCCGTCGCCATACGCCTTCTCGATCTTGCGCTTCGAGTAGGCGGCGCGCTTCGAGTCGAGGTCGCAGACGGCGACTAGGCGCGCGATGTCTCGGCGCTTGAGCACGCCTAGTATCTCAAAGGAATTCGAGATTCGCCCGCAGCCGATGATTGCGACGTTTATCTTGCGGTTGGCGCAGAAGCCGCACGCACAGCCGTTGAAGAGAATCGGGGCGGTTCCGGCGGCAATCATGCCGCCAAGGAAGTTACGACGGTTGAGGTTGTTCATAATGAGGGAGATTATAGCATAATTCCCCGCACCTGTGGGCGGAAATCCACTTCGCCGCGTCGGCGAGTGCATTGCGCCTTCTTAAGCCCGCTTCACCACTGCAAGCATCTGCCCCTTGGTGACCGCCGTGCCATGCTCCACGAGGAACTCGATCTTGCCGGCCTCGGGCGCCGCTATCGGGTTGAAGAGCTTCATCGCTTCCACCACGCACACGGCCTGCCCGGCCTTCACATCGGCGCCGTCGGCGGCCATCTGCGGCTTGCCAGGGGCGTCGCTACTGT
>JAEEHL010000161.1 GCA_016280825.1 Verrucomicrobiota bacterium | reverse complement strand
CTTCTTCTTGATCGCGTCCTCGATGGACTCTGCGATGGAGTCGGTCGTCTCGCCCCATGGGAGCTCGGTGATGACGAGCTTGTTCTTCTCGTCCTTCTCTATCCGCGCGCGGACCTTGACCTTGCCGAGCCCGGCCTGGTACTCGGAGACGTCCATGATGCCGCCAAGCTGGAAATCGGGGTAGATTTCGAAGGGCTTCTTTTGGATGACGGCGATCTCCGCCTCCAGCAGCTCGATGAAGTTGTGCGGCAGAATGGCCGTCGAAAGGCCCACGGCGATGCCGTCCGCGCCGAGCATGAGAAGAAGCGGTATCTTCGCAGGCAGGTAGACAGGCTCCTCCTTGCGGCCGTCGTAGTTCGGGACGAACGTCGTCGTCTTCTTGTTGAAGACCTCCTTGCGGGCAAGCTCGGTAAGGCGGCACTCGATGTACCTCGTCGCGGCATGCGGCATGCCCGTGTAGAGCGAGCCGTAGTTGCCCTGCCCGTCGATGAGGTAGCCCTTGCCCTCGCCCCAGAGCTTGTTGGCGAGTACGCAGAGCGCGTCGCCGATAGAGGCGTCGCCGTGCGGATGGTACTGCATCGCATGGCCGACGATGTTCGCGACCTTCGTGTAGCGGCCGTCGTCCTTCTCCCAGAGTGAGTGCATGATGCGCCGCTGCACGGGCTTCAGGCCGTCCTCCACGGCAGGTATCGCCCTGTCGCAGATTACATACGCAGAGTACTGCCTGAAGTTGAAGTCATAGAGCTCCCTCATGGGCCCCGAGCCAGTGAGCGCATCGAACTTCGGGTCGTGCGCAGGCTTCTTCTCGGGCGCCTTTCCGGGGGCTTTCCCCTTCGCAGCACCCTTCCTGTCCGCGTCGGCGGCGGCAGCGTCCGCGGCGGCGGGCTTGAAGAGGTCTATGTTGTCAAACAGGCTCGGCGGCTCGTCTTTCTTCTTCTTGCTCATCTTTCCCCTATGTCAGCCTCGAACGGAGCCTCAGACAAAAAGCGCGTTTTCGTCCTTCTTTAGCTTCGCCGGATCAAAGCCCATCTTGACGAGGTCGATGTCGACGATGCCAAGCGGCTCTGCGCTCTTCCAGCCGCCGCGCGTGAAGTCGGGGACGATCTGCGCGTCGCCGCCGCTTCTCACCGACCTTTCCGTAAGCTCTCCCAGCGAGCACGTCGTGGCGAGGTCGTAGACGTCGGTGTCGAGCGGGAGTCCGTTCTGCAGGCAGTAGCACCACCGAAGGTCCATGATGAAGTCCATGCCGCCGTGGCCGCCTATGAGCTTCGCCGCCTCCCCGGCCGCCTTCCACAGCGGATGCTTGTACTCCTCGCGATGCCGCTGCATCCTGTCGAACGAGAAGACCTCGCCGATGTGGTCGCGCCCCTCGCACTTCCACGCAAAGCGCACGGGGCAGCCCGAGGCGTAGCCGAACTGGTCCTCCTCGCCCTTCGGGAACGTAATGCCGGAGAAGGCGCCTTCCGTGCCAGTGCAGACGTTTAGGCGCGAATACGGGCGCGGCGAGCTTACGTCGTGCTCGACGAGAATGGAACGCCCCTTCGCCGTCCTTATGACCGTGAGGTTCATGTTGCCCATGGCAATCTTGAGGGCGCTCTTCCACGTGCCCGGGTACTTCATCGCCGCGAACCTCTCGTACGTGAACTGGTCGCTTTCCAGGGAGACGAGGCGGTCGAACCTGTCGCCGCGGTTTATGTTCATGTACTGGCATATGGGCACGAGCCCGTGCGTCTCGTACTGGTTGCCCTTGTGCTCGGCGTTGAACCTGAGGCGCCAGTGGTTCGTGTAGCCGTTCGGATACTGCGAAGGGTCGGGCATGGCGTCATGGTAGCACTTGTCGTGGAGGTCGTGGATGTACGCGCCCTCGCCGTGCACTATGTCGCCGAGAAGCCCCTTGCGCACGAGGTTCAGGCAGAGCATCTCGGCTTCGCCGTAGGCGCAGTTCTCGAGCTGCATGCAGTGCCTGCCGGTGCGCTCGGCGGTCTCGACGAGCGCCCAGCACTCCTCGAGCGTCGTCGCCGACGGCACCTCGATGAAGACGTGCTTGCCCTTCTCCATCGCCTTCACGCCGAACGGCGCGTGGAGCTTCCACGGCGTCACGTTGTAGACGACGTCGATGTCCTCGTCGAGCATCCTGTCGTAGCCGCCCTCTCCGCAGAACTCCTTCGCGGCCGGCGCGTTGTTGTCCCTAAGCACCTTCTGCCCCGCGGCGATGCGCTCGGGGAGGATGTCGCAAAGGCACGCGACCTTCATGCCAGGGATCGACGAAAGCCTCTTCACCGCGCCCATTGCGCGGCGCCCGACGCCGACGATGCCGATCTTTATGGGCAGCTTTATCGGGGCTACCTTGAAACCCTGCATCGTGGCGCGGCCCGCGCACGATCCCACGTTCTTCGTTGCGCAGCCGCTCGCGGCCGCAAGGACCCCCATCCATGCCGTTCCCTTCAGAAATGTCCGTCTGTCCGCATCCATGATCTACCTCCGTTTTGGAATGTTTGAGCGGCATTTAGACTTAGGTATACCGCAGAACCTCGTCGACAGTGGTGTAGCCGTCGAGAATCGACCTTATGCCGTCCTCGCGCATCGTGCGCATGCCAAGCTCGCGGGCCTTCTCGCGGATTATGAGCGTCGGCGCTCGGTCGTTCACAAGCTCCCTCAGCGGCGGAGACATCCTCAGGTACTCGAAGACGCCCTTTCGCCCCTTGTAGCCGGTGCCGTTGCACGTCTTGCAGCCCTTGCCGAAGTAGAACGGCCGCCCTCCTATCTGGTCGCGCGTCATCTCTATGCGCTCCAGGGTCTCGTCGTCGGGCTCGTAGCTCTGGCGGCATTCGCGGCAGCACGTCCTCACGAGTCGCTGGCCAAGCACGCCCTCGAGCGTAGACGCAAGAAGGTACGGGGCAACGTTCATGTCCAGAAGACGCATCACCGCGCCCGCCGCGTCGTTCGTGTGCAGGGTCGAGAACACGAAGTGGCCGGTAAGCGCCGCCTGCACGGCTATCTCGGCGGTCTCGAGGTCGCGGATTTCGCCCACCATCATGACGTCCGGGTCCTGGCGGAGGAACGCCCTCAGCACCCTGGCGAAGGTGTTGCCCGCCTGCGAGTCGATGGGCACCTGCACGATGCCGTCAACGTTGTATTCGACAGGCTCCTCGGCGGTGAGAAGCTTCGTCTCCATCCTGTTTATGCGCCGCAGGATCGAGTAGAGCGTAGTCGTCTTGCCGGAGCCAGTCGGGCCCGTCACGATGAAAATGCCGTTGGGCTTCTCGACGTCCATCGTTATCTGCTCGTAGATGTCCTCTGCAAAGCCGACGTTCTCGAGGTCGAGGGAGGTCGTCGTCTGGTCGAGAATACGCATCACGACTGACTCTCCGTAGGCCGTCGGGAGGCATGATACGCGGAGGTCGACCGGCCTCCCCGCCACGGTGAGGGCGATGCGTCCGTCCTGCGGTATGCGCCTTTCGGCGATGTTGAGGTTCGAGAGGATCTTCACGCGGGAGATGATCGCGGGCGCCATCTTCACGTCGGGCGCCTTCATCTCGTAGAGCGCGCCGTCGACGCGGTAGCGAATCTTGAAGTCGTTCTCGAAGGGCTCGATGTGGATATCCGAGGCGTGGTCCACTACGCCCTGGTACAGGATGAGGTTCACGAACCTTATTATCGCCGAGGAGTTCGCCGCGCTCTCGACCGAGGCGATGTCGTTTGCGTTCGTGTTCGAAAGCGAGTCGTCGTCGGCAAAGCCCTCGCCGAGGGCCTTGATCATGTCGGAGACGGACTCGTTGGAGTCGCCGTAGTACTGGGCTATGCGGTCGGTTACGTCCTTCTCCCGCGCGAAGACGAACTTCACCTCCTTCGAGAGCGTGAAGTATATCTCGTCGGAGATCCTTGGGTCGACCATGTCGTACGTCGCGAGCGTGACGGAGGCTTCGTCGGACGCGACGGGGAAGACGTTGTACATCCTCGCGGTGGAGGCCGGTATCGCCGTCGTGACGTCCGTCTCGATCGTCATGTTCGCAAGGTCGATCGCCTCCGTGTCGCGGTCGGCGGCCATCGCCGCGAGGAGGTCGTCCTCTGAGACGACACCCTGGTCTAGGACGAGCCGCCGCGCGGTCTTGCCCTCGGTCTTCGCGAGATCCTGCAGGTCCTGGGCGCCTGCCTCGTCGATGTAGCCGTTTTGTACGAGAATCTGGAGAATCGGGTCTACCATTAGGCCATGTCTTCCTTGAGCTTCTGCACGACGGAATCGGGGTCCTGCGACTTCGTGATGAGGTCCTCGTACGAGATGAGGCCCTCCTTGTAGAGGTTGGTGAGCGACGTGTCGAGCGTCATCATGCCGAATTTTGCGCCGGTCTGGAGGTCGCTCTTGATCATGTTGGTCTTGTTGTCGCGTATCCTCGAGCGGATGGCGTCAGTGGAGGTCATGATCTCGAACGCGGCGACGCGCCCGTGCACCTCGCCGCGCCTGTCGAGCTTCGGCAGGAGAATCTGCGATATGACAGCCTGGAGGCCGGCCGCGAGCTGCGTCCTTATCTGCGCCTGCTGGTTCGTCGGGAATGCGTCCACGATGCGGTCTATGGTCTCCGCGGCGCCGGTGGTGTGCAGGGTGCCGAAGACGAGGTGGCCCGTCTCGGCGGCGGTAATCGCGGCGGCGATCGTCTCAAGGTCGCGCATTTCGCCCACAAGGATGACGTCCGGGTCCTGTCGGAGTGCGCGGCGTATGGCCTCTGCGAAGCTCGGCACGTCGTCGCCCACCTCTCGCTGCGTGACGAGGGAGTTCTTTGAGTTGTGGTAGAACTCTATAGGGTCTTCGATCGTGATTATGTGGACGTTCCTCTCCTGGTTGATGACGTCGAGCATCGAGGCGAGAGTCGTCGACTTGCCGGAGCCGGTGGGGCCCGTCACGAGAATGAGGCCGCGCGGCTTGAAGAGAAGCTCCCTCGTCACCGGCGGGAGGCCAAGCTGCTCCATCGTCATGAGCTTCGAGGGAATCTGCCTCAGCACCGCGCCGTAGCGCTTCCTCTCCTTGAATATAGACACGCGGAAGCGCGTCCCGTCGGGATGGGCGAGGGCGAAGTCGGCGCCGCCGTCCTTCTCGACCTCGGCCATCTGCTCGTCCGTCGCCATCTCGCGCACTAGCGAATACGTGTCGTCCTCGGAAAGGTTCTCCTCCATTATCGGCATGAGCTCGCCGTGCACGCGCAGCTTGGGCGGCATGTAGGCGCGGATGTGAAGGTCGGAGGCGCCCTCGTCGATTGTGGCCTGAAGAAGTTCCTCTACGTGTATGTCCATTTGCAGGTATCTCCCTTGAAGTAAAAACCGCTAGTCGGCGTCTCCCATCGTGACGCGCAGCACCTCCTGCAGCGAGGTCATGCCGGAGGCCACCTTGAGCATCCCGTCCTCGCGCAGCGTGCGCATCCCCATCGCCCTCGCGCGCTCGCGCAGGACCGTGGCGGGAGCATGGTCGAAGATGAGGCGCTGTATCTCGTCGTCCACGTTGAATATCTCGAAGATGCCCTTTCGCCCCTTGTAGCCTGATTTCCCGCACTTGTCGCACCCGGCGCCGTGATAGAGGTGCTCGGGCATCGTCTTCGAGATGCGCCCGAGCATCTTGAGCTCGCGCTCCGTTGCCTGGTATTCCTCCTTGCACGACGCGCAGATCGACCGCACGAGACGCTGCGCCATCGCCGCGCGCAGGGCGGAGGCGACGAGGAACGGCTTTACGCCTATGTCGAGAAGTCGCGTCACCGCGGAAGGCGCGTCGTTCGTGTGCAGGGTCGAGAACACGAGGTGGCCCGTGAGCGCCGCCTCCATCGCTATGTCGGCAGTCTCGTTGTCGCGGATTTCGCCTATCATCACAATGTTCGGCGCCTGGCGGAGAATCGACCTCAGGGCGGCGGAGAAGTCAAGCCCTACGTCCTTGTTCACCTGCACCTGGTTTATGCCCGACATCTGGTATTCGACAGGGTCCTCGACCGTAATTATCTTCTTGTCTGGCGTGTTTATCTGGCCAAGGCAGGCGTAGAGAGTCGTCGTCTTGCCGGAGCCGGTGGGGCCCGTCACCAGCACAACGCCGTCAGGCAGCTTGATCAGGCGCTCGAACGTCGCCTGGTCGTCGGTGAGGAACCCGAGCTGCGGCAGGCCGAGGGAGAGGTTCGACTTGTCGAGAATACGCATGACTATCGACTCGCCGTGGTTCGTCGGCACCGACGAGACGCGCAGGTCGAGGTCCTTGCCGCCGACGGTTATCCTTATGCGCCCGTCCTGCGGCACGCGCTTCTCGGATATCTTCATCTTCGACATAATCTTGAAGCGCGAGACGAGCGCCCCCTGCAGGCGCTTCGGGGGCGAGTCCATCTTCCTCAGGGCGCCGTCGATGCGGTAGCGCACGCGGAACTCCTTCTCCATCGGCTCGACGTGGATGTCGGACGCCTTCATCTTGATGGCATTGGTGATGATGAGCGAGGCGAGCTTGATGACGGGGGCGTCGTCGCCGTCGCCGTCCTCGACTCCCTCGATCATGTCGCGCTGCGCGACGTCAACGGGCTCGTCGTCGGCGTAGAGCTTGGCCATTGCCTCCCTCACCTCGGCACGGGGCGCCACCACCGCCTGCACATCGCGCCCGTTGAGGACGAACCTCAGGGAATCTATCGCGTCGTAGCCCATCGGGTCGGAAAAGGCCACCGTTATGGACTCTGCGCCTGCAACTACTGGAACTACCGCGTACTTCTTCGCCATTTCCGCGGGAAGCGCCTCGACGACAGCCCTGTCTATCGCGTCGGGGTTTATGTGGCAGTACTTTAGCCCGAACTGCTCTGCAAGCGTGCCCAGGACCTCGTCCTCGGAGACTACGCCGCCTGCGACGAGCACGTCGAGAGTCGTCTCGTTCTCGGCCTTGACCGACTTCTCGGCGGCATCGACCTGCTCCGCCGAGAGGAAGCCCTTCTCGACCAGCAGCTGTACAGCGTATCCGTCGTTCGAGGTCATTTCTCCGCCTTCTCCCTCACCATCTCAGCCGTGACCGTAACCTTCTTCATCCTCGCCGACCCCGGGGCCTCGTACATGATGTCGGCCATGAGGCGCTCCATCTCCGCCCTGAGAGCGCGCGCGCCAGTGCCGAGCGAAATCGCCCGCTCGGCAAGCGCCTCCAGTGCGGCCGGCCTGAACTCGATGTCCACCCCGTCCATCGAAAGGAGCTTCTTGTACTGCCTTACGAGAGAGTTCTTCGGCTCGGTAAGTATCCTCACGAGGTCGCCCTTCGTAAGTTCCTGCATTGCCGTCACCACCGGGAGCCGCCCCGTGAACTCGGGTATGAGGCCGTACTTCACGAGATCCTCGGGGCGAACCTGCGAAAGGATGTCCGTCCTCTCGTCCCCCCCCCTTTTCTCCTCGCCTGCAGCGCCAAACCCGATGACAGACCTCCCCGTGCGGGCCTTCACGATCTTGTCGAGACCGACGAACGCGCCGCCGCAGATGAAAAGGATGTTGGACGTGTCGACTTCGATGTACTCCTGGTCGGGGTGCTTGCGACCGCCCTTCGGGGGAATGCGGCAGATGGTGCCCTCGACTATCTTGAGGAGCGTCTGCTGCACGCCCTCGCCGCCGACGTCGCGCGTTATCGAGACGTTGTCCGTCTTCGAGGCGATCTTGTCTATCTCATCGACGTAGATGATGCCGCGCTTGGCCAGCTCCACATCGCCGTCGGCGTTCTGCAGGAGGTACCTCACGAGGTTCTCCACGTCCTCGCCCACATAGCCCGCCTGCGTAAGAACCGTCGCGTCGCCTATCGCGAACGGAACGCCCAGCATCTTGGCGAGCGTCTTTGCAAGGAGCGTCTTGCCGCTCCCCGTTGGGCCTATGAGCAGGATGTTCGACTTCTCTATCTCCACGTCGTCGAGCCTGCCGACGAAGCCCGCCGGCGCGGCCTTCCTGCCAGACCCCTTCGCGCGGTCCGCCGCCTCCTGCGCCTCGATGCGCCGGTAGTGGTTGTGCACGGCGACGGCGAGAGTCTTCTTCGTCGCCTCCTGCCCGACTACGTACTGGTCGAGGAACTCCTTTATCTCCCTGGGGGTCGGCACCGGCCCGAGCTCTGGCGTCTTGCGCGCCACGGCCTCCTGGCTGCCTACAATCCGGTCGTTTATGAACTTCACGCAGTCCACGCAGATGTTCCCCTCGCCGCCGGGGACGATCGACACCTCGTCGGACGAGCGCCCGCAGAATGAGCACGTGTAGTCGCGCCTTGAAGACCTTGCCATCTTCGTCAGCTTTCCACGACCTTGTCAACGAGACCCCACTTGCATGCCTCCTCGGCGCTCATGAAGTAGTCGCGGTCCGTGTCCCTCTCAACGTCCTGTATCTTGCGGCCCGAGTGCCTTGCGAGAATCTCGTTGAGCCGCTCCTTGAGGCGCAGGATCTCCTTCGCGGTGATCTCGATGTCGGAGGCCTTGCCCTCCGCCCCGCCCCACGGCTGGTGGATCATTATGCGCGAATTGGGGAGCGCATAGCGCTTGCCCTTCTCGCCCGCCGTAAGGAGTATCGCGCCCATCGACGCGGCCTGGCCGATGCAGTACGTCGCGACTGGGCACTTCACGAACTGCATGGTGTCGTAGATCGCAAGCCCCGCGGTGACGCTCCCGCCGGGGGAGTTGATGTAGACCGATATGTCCTTCTTCGCGTCCTGCGACTGCAGGAAGAGGAGCTGCGCGCAGACGGCGTTCGCCATCTCGTCGGTCACCTCGCCTGAGATGAATACGATCCTGTCGATGAGAAGCCGAGAGTAGATGTCGTAGGTGCGCTCGCCCTTGCCGGTCTGCTCCACCACGTACGGGACCATGTAGTTTCTTGCCATTGACAACCCTCCGAAATGCCCTACTTTGCGTTTGCAAGGACGAACTCCATGACCTTCCGGCCGCGGTCCTCGTCCTTGCAGTCGAGGTTCTCGGCCTTGGCAATCGCCTCGGCGAGGTAGAAGTACCTCACCTGGCGCTCGGCCTGCGCCCCGAGGTCCGCAAGAAGCTCGTCGCGTCGCTCCTTGAGCACGTCTGCGTTTATGTTCGAGATCCCCGCCCTCTCCGCGAACGACGCGAGAAGCGTGTCGCGCTGGCGGTCCACTATCGACTGCGGCACGGGGAAGTCGGTCTTCTTCAGGAGAAGGTCGTAGGCCTCGTCCTCTCTGCGCGACTCCTCCAGCTCGACCGCCCTCTTCTCCAGGCGCGAGCGGATGTCGGCCTTGAGCTTGTCGAACGACTCGGCCTTCAACGCCTCGGCGAGCTTGGCGTCGTCGGGAAGGACTCGCCTGCGGAGCGTCTTGACCGTCACGTCGTATAGCGCCTTCTTGCCGCCAAGCCCCTCTGGCGCGGCTTTCTTGTCGAAGACAGCCTTGATGCCCGTCTTCGTCTCGCCCGCCTTCATCCCCTTGATTGCGTCGAGTATCTCGGCGAGGAAGTACCCCTCGCGTACACGCACCCAGTAGCCGGTCGCGGACGCAACCATCTTCGCCTCGGGGGCGACTTCCTGAATGGGCTTGCCGTCGACAGTGCCGGAATAGTCGATCTGCGCGTAGTCGCCCTCGGCCACGACGTCGCCCTCTGCGGCGTCGGCATACGTGGAGTGCATGTCGCGCATTTCCTCGACAGCGCTTTCGACGGCAGACTCTGCAACGGCGGTATCCTTCTTCGATATCTTGAGGCCCTTGTAGGTGGGGAGCTTGAACTGCGGCTTCAGGTCGACTACAGCCGAGAACGCCCCGCCTTCTGGAGTGCAGGAAACGTCCTTCACCTCCACGATGTCGACGAAATCGAGGTCTTCGGCCTTGACCGCTTGCGGAAGATTGGCGGAAACGACGCGCTGCATCGCCTCGGCCGCGATGTCCGCCGCGAAGTTGCGCCGGACGATGTCGATGGGGGCCTTGCCAGGACGGAACCCAGGAATCCTCGCATTGCGGAGAAAGACCTTCTCCACCTCCTTCACGACCTTGTCCGTCTCCGCCGCGTCAAGAGTGACGTTTAGCTGCACCCTGCATCCGCCAATTTTCTTCGTGTCTGTCTTCATTCTGGAATCATCGCTCCATTAAACTGGAAATATGTGTATTTTATCATAATTCTTCCAAATAGTCCACAACTGGAGACGCCGAAAAACGACTGCCACCGCATCGTGGCCGAGGCATGTCAGCTGCGGCGGGGGATTCCCTCCCTCGGTTCGGCCTCGGGCGGTATTGCAAGCGGCTCAAGCGGCGAATCGTCGCCGTCAAGCGCGCGCCACGCGGCGGCGTTTATCTCAAGGCCCTTTTCGCGGAACATCGTCTCGAACTCAGTCCACACTTCGCGAGGGCGCGGCATCGGCTCCACCCTCTCGAATCGCCCGTCGTCGGCAAAGCCGGCGCACACCTCGTCGAAATATTCGCGGTGGTCCGTCGCAAATTCCAGCTTGCCGCCGCGCTCAAGGCGCTTCCAGAGAGCTGACCGAAAAAGCGGACCGAAAAGGCGGTGCGAATGGTGCTTCTTCTTCGGCCACGGATCAGGAAAGAACACATACACCGTGCGCACGTGATGGGCTGGCAGGAGGTAGTGGAACGCATAAAGCGCCTCGAGCCTAAGTATGCGCACGTTGTCAAGCCCGCGGCGGCGGCACTTGCCGTCAAAGAGCCTCACTCGGCCAAGCATCCGCTCGATTCCGAGAAAATCGCATTCGGGATGCGCCTCGGCGCGATTGGAAAGAAACCTCCCCTTCCCGCACCCGACCTCAACTTCAAGAGGCCGGGAAAGATCGAACTCAAGCGGGATGCAGGGGTTCTTTATCTGAATAACGTGATCCATAATATCCAGTTCAGCCCGAGCGAATAGATGTTCGCAAAGAAGTCGTCGGCGACGATTCCAAGCCCTCCACGCAGCGACTGGAGTCGGTTGCACGGCCATGGTTTCAATATGTCCACGGCCCTCACGACAACGAACATCGCGACAAGCGCGGCAATCGGCATTTCAA
This sequence comes from Verrucomicrobiota bacterium, assembly GCA_016280825.1. GTDB lineage: Bacteria > Verrucomicrobiota > Kiritimatiellia > RFP12 > UBA1067 > UBA1067. The sequence goes on along the minus strand of JAEEHL010000161.1, from coordinate 1,660 downwards.
GCACTGGCAGGCCGATGAACGAAATCGGCAGGAGCATCCATTCGTCCGCGACTATCCGCCCGTCGTCCTTTATGCCAAGGCCATTTTCCGCTTCGGTACACACGGGAACGGCGGCCGCCGCGAGGAGAAGCGCCGCGGGAATCTGCCATTCAACCGGCACAAGGGAAATCGCGAAGACGAGCGCTGCGCCGGGAAGCGACCCGAACGTGCCTGGCGCAAAAGGCGCATAGAGCCCGAGCCCAAAGCCAGTCGCCAAAGCCATCTTCACCTTGTGCACGCCACTACTCCAGCCCTATTTCGAGAAGAGTTCCTCTATGGCCTTGACAGCCCTGTCGCAGTATGCGTATCCACCCTCCGGCCCGAGCTCGCCGTTGTTGACGCCGCTGCCGTAGGACCTGCTCTTTATTACCGTGGTGGACGGAATGTAGCCGTAGTCGCCGTTGCAGAGCTCCATGACGAACGTCTGCTTCGCGGGGCTTCTCGCCTTGATTATCTGGCCGTATATGAGGTACAGCTCGAACGGGCACGTGACGAACGCCGCGTCGCCGAGGCGCATGGCGTTCACCTCGAACTCGAGGTTCGGCCTCTCGACCTGGTCCTTGCCGCGCTGGATCACGGCCTTGTCTATATCCGCGAACACGAACGGCAGGTACTTCGAGTCGTACGGCCCGGGGCCGCCCTTGGCCTCGTTTGCCTTCGTGTAGGCGAGGAAGTCGGCATAAAGTCTCTCCTCCGTAGTGCCCGAGAGGATCCTGGCGAGCTCCTCCTTCGCGGCGGCCACCTCCTTTTCCGTCACCTTGCGGCGCGGAGCGGACATCCTGAAAGACACGTGCCTTACCGCAGGATCCGTCTCGCGCGGCGACACCACCGCGTCGCGCGCACACGCGCAAAGGCGCTCGGCGAGCTTCTCGCATGTGTCGGCGTGCCAGCCGTCGGTCGTGTCGGCGTAGCCGCGCACGAGGTCGCGCGGGCTCTGGCAGCCCGCCGCGGCCGGCTGGTAGATGACGTGGAAGTCCCTGCCGTACGTCTTGCGCATCTTCTCCCTGAGGACGCCCGCGATGTCGCCGGAGACGAGGTACGTCGCCTCCATCACCTGCGCCGGGCACGCCACGTTGAAGATCGCGCCCGTGCGCCTGCCGCCTGCATCGTAGGTGAAGATCATCTCGACGTTCGGGTCCTCGCCGTCCGACATCCCGGCGAAGTCGGCCCTCTTGGTGTCGCCGTACATCTCGCCGTGCCCGTCCCGGTACATGGCGATGCGGCAGTGGCCGACGTCGGCGACGCCCTTGGCGCGCTCGATCGCGCCCTTCCCAAGCCCCTTCCACGCCTTCACGAGCGCATCCACAACGCGCGGCGCGGCGAACTGGCCGTATGAGACGACGTTCCACATGTCGTCGTCAAGCCCCTTCCTGCGAGACGCCTCGGGCAAGAGGTCCATCGAGCCAATCATCGGGGAGCAGTGGGTGTGTATGCAGTTTATGCTGACTCGCGCGGGATCTATCTCGGGTATTCTCCTCTTGAGCTCGGCGCGCACTTCCTCCACCCACGAGTCGCATACGCTCACGTTGTCGATTGACCCGGTGAGGAAGTAGTCGCTGCCGTTCCTGAACGCCACGGCGACAAAGCTCAGCGGAGTGTGTACGCCCTTGGCGAAACGCTG
>JAEEHL010000160.1 GCA_016280825.1 Verrucomicrobiota bacterium | reverse complement strand
TACTTCGTCGGCCGGATACAGCCTCCTCGTCCTGCGCCGTGCCGCGCCGCCCAATCGCCGAACCGCGCCTCGCCGTGTCACTTCGCTCGACGCGCAGCCCTCTTCGCGCTTCTTCAGTTTGATTGGCTTCCTTTGCATCAGGTTGTGATTGCAGATTTAACTCCATTTCTACATCGGTTATCCACCGCGAAGCGTCTCCACAACCGTAGGGCGGGAGCGGAGGGTGGCGCACGAGAGCACTTTCGCTGGTCCGATGGAATTTTGACGGACAACTCCCACAGGCGCGTGTGAAGGCACGCGCGTCAAAATTCTGTCGGGGGGACCGGCGAAATGCGGGTCGGGCGAGCAGCCCTCAGCTCCCGCCCGCAGGCGCTACTTCGCGCTTTTCTACACGATCTGCACGTTCTGCACGGTTAAGTATTTTTAGCCACAAAGAGCACAAAGATCGCAAAGGCAGGGCGGAGTTTTTAGAATCGGGGGCGCTGCCCTGACCCCCAAAAATCTCTGCGGCCATGTGTGAGATACAAACCGTGCCCGTCATAATGAGTAAGCCCAAATGGGGGCTAAAGCGTCAAGCGGGGCTATGGACGCGAATCTTGCCAACATAGACGTCGGATTTGCCTCGCCATGCCGAAGATCTTATGTAGTACTACTTATGATATAATCTCCCGTACCGTAAAACAAGAGGACTGGAGGGCATTAACCATGCCTATGGAGACTATACGCCTTTGTTAGCCCTTGGAGTTTGAGACTTAGTTCGAGTTGGAGTTGGAGTTCGAGAGTGGAATTGTAAAATTCCATTTTCCACCAAGCACCAAGCACCCAAGCACCATGCACCAGCGGCGAAGGCGCGAAGGCACCAGGCACCACCTAACCTCCGCACCACCTAACTAAATTGCTGAAACCGACGCGGAAAAATGATATACTATGAGGCAGATGAAACCCACGTTGACAGCTGCGCTCCTTGCGCTTTTCGCTGCGCCCACCTTCGGCGCACGGGTATCTGCTTCGCAAACCCAGGTTCCGGCATCGCGTGACGCCGAGGACGCGGCGGTTCTTTGCATTGTCACCAGCCGCTACAGCAATGTGAGCAATGCGCGCTGCCTCGCACCCGATGAGGCGAACATGGTCATAGACGAGGTTTTCGCCAAGGTGCCCGCCTACAGCCGATTTCCCGGGCGCACCGAAGCCACCAAGCGTCTCATTGACGACGGCATGGCGACGCTCGTGAGCTTCAATGCAGATGACTGTTCGCGCAGCTCCATTGTCCCCGAGAGAAAGACTTTCTACGAACTGGCGCTGAAGTGGATGGAGGTCGGCTACACTGAAGAATACAATGGCAAGGGGCGTATCTGGCATAAAGATGGTGCGACGAGGTGCGATGGAACCAGCATAGAGGTCGATTGGAAGGGGAAGGTGAAGTCGTCCTTCTGCGGCGGCATCTGCGATTTCCAGTTTGAGGAACTCTTTGGGAAGACTGCTTCGCTGGAGCTGGCATGCGGCAATCCGAAGAACGAAGAGGAGGTCGTTGTCGTGGCGGACGTCGAGACAGTTGACCTCGCTTCGCTTGGCAATCTCGACCATGTGACCCCTGCGCAACCTTTGGAGGGGGAGGAGGGGCTTGTCGGCGAACATTCCGCGCGCGCTACGTATGTCGTGGAGATGCGCGTCAAGGCCATGAAGCGCGGGGAGTGCAAGTTCCGCCGCTTTTCCTTCCGCGCCGTACTTGACGAGACGAACGCCTCCGTGACCGGCGACTGGCTGTTCTATCGCGGCATGACGCTCGAGGTCGGGTTTTCCCGCCACGGTGGCAAACTGAAAATCAGCCGCGTGGAACCAGTCTCTCCATATCCGCCGTATTCGAAGGACGGCATCTGCATCTTCAATGACGAGGTGAGCATCGCCTCGAATGAGCATGGTCCGGATGACGTACTTCCGCCGGATGTACGGCGAAGGCGTTGGGGGTATTGCAAACCAAGAAGCGCAGGCAGAATCGCGGTGCTGTATGGCGGCGGCGAGCTTGCGGTATTTGAGTCTAAAACGAATCTTGTCGAGGGAGTGTATGGGGTGTTCCCCGACTACGGGCAACACGTGAAGATAACCGTGTATGGCCGCGAAGAGAACAATCTCGACTACTGGCGCTACGCTTGGTTTGCGTATAGCAGTGCCGGCACACGTCCTTACGGAACCTGTGTCGACATGTCGCCGGAAGGCGACGCCAAGAATGCCGATCCTGCGTGGAGATCCTCAGTGTCGATAAGGACTCTGGGGGAAGATGAATGGATTGTCGAGGCAGTGCGCGAAGCCGCTGACAGTCCAGGCGAAGCGCCAGACCTTGAGGCCTTGACGAAGGAACTTGAGGCGAAGGGTTTTGCGAACGTCGCAGGAGCAAAGTATGCGCATGTCTGCGCCAGCCCCGCTTCCTACCGCCTGTTTTCTGAGTGCCTGCATGCGAATGAATGTGAATTTGACCAGCGTCAGAGCGGCAACGGTTGGGTCGTCCCGGCGAATGACGGCGAGGCGAAGTTCCTTGCCTATGGATGCGTCTGGTGGAAGGCATTGGCCGAAGATCCCGGAACGAATAAAGTCCGCCATGTCAAATACAAAAAGGCGCGGCTTAGGCGAGACATGGCGTTTATCCAAGAGTATGTGGACGAAGTTTCCGAGCTCGACGCCTATCTTGGCGATGACGCCGCTGCGGACATCCTTGCGTTTGCCCTGCATGCGAGGCAGGCGGGATTCGTAAACGAGGGCGAACGCATAGTTGCCTCGCTTTTTGCGCGAAAGCGGAACGGCGAGAAGGCGCTGGAAACGCTGAGAAAAAGACTGACCGAAGTCGTCCGCGACTATCCCGATTTCGGGGCTTGGGAAAATAAGATGCTTGAGGCAGAGCAGAAGAGGCTTGAAAAGCAACGGAAACAACAGTTGCAGGAGGATGGCGATGAAAGTGACAAATGACGAGGTGCGTCCGCTGCGTAAGTACAAGACGCCGCGATACCCGACCATAGCCGAAATCGGAGAGGCGGACCTTTCGCATGTCCCTGCGCGCTGGTCGGGAATACGCGCGCTCGCCTCCACGCTCGGCGCCGCGGCGATGGGCCTCAAGTCGCTTGCGATGGATGGCGCCGCTGAACCGCCGGAGGCGCCACCCGCGCCGGCGGCTGTCGTGCCGGATGCGGCGAAACCAAGCGCTGAGAAACGCGAAGCGCCTGTGACGGACGTGTGTCCGCTTCCGCCTGCGGCCCTCGCGGGCGACGGCGCGGGCGCGTTCGGGTGCGTTGCGATGAATCCGCCCGTCATGCTGCCGGAGGCCGAGGCTCTGGAGATCATCGAGCGCGAATTCAAGAAGCGCGGAATAGACCTTGTCGATGCGCCGGTGATTGACGGAGTGGAGGCGCCGGTCAGCGAGTTGAAGGAGAGGCAGGAGAATCCGCATCTCGTCGCCAACATCGCAAGAAAGCGGAATCAAGGACTGGAAAGGCGTTGCAAAAAACGCAAGTGGACGCTTGACCTCGGCACGAATGACGGAGCTACAATGGTCGAGTATGTCTCTGTCCGAGATTCAAGGCTCTGGGTCCGGGATCCATACGCCGGTTCGACAGCGAGCGCCATCAGCACGCGTCGCGCCGCGGAGTTTGCGGTCAAGGGGTTTGGTGCGCGCAAGGAAGGCAGCCCCGTGAAGATCGGCGTATTCTACGATCCCATGGCGAGCGCACCGAAGGGCGCCGTCGAGAAGGCGAAGGCTGGCGGCGATGTCGATTGGTGGGAACTCAGGGAAAAGCTTAGCCGCGAACTTGCCGAGAAGCAGCTCGTCGCGCAGATCGAGCATTTCTTCGACTACATGGCCAAGCGCAATGCACCTGACGCTGCATCTCACTGACAGGTGCAACCTCGCCTGCCGCTATTGCTATGCACGGCACGGGACTTCAGACATGCCGGTTGAGACGGCGCTTCGCGCAATCGAGGAGTGCACGGCAGGCGAGACCAACGCAGGGATAATCTTCTTCGGCGGCGAGCCGCTTTTGAGGGAAGAGGCCATCTTCGAGATACTCGACGAGTGCGAGCGGAGGCGTCCGCTCGCGTTCCACTACAAGGTGACGACGAACGGGACGCTTCTCTCGCCGGAATTCCTTTCTCGGGCGATGGAGCGGCGGCTTCATGTCGCGCTGAGCTGCGACGGGCTGCCCGCCGCGCACGACCGGCATCGCGTCCGCGAAGACGGCACGGGCACTTCGGCCGATGTCATGCGCGCCCTTGGGCTTCTTCTCGCGTGCCAGCCGTATGCGCCGGTGATGATGACCGTGAACCCGGACACCGCGGCAGACTATGCGGAAGGCGTGATGGACCTTTGCGCACGCGGCGCAAAGTACGTTGTTTCGACCGTCAACTTCCAGGCCGACTGGGATGCGGCGGCGAGGCGGCGGCTCTGGAAGGCGTACAGGCGGCTTGCCGAATGGTATCTCGAAGTGTATCGGCGCGAGGAGAAGATATACTTTGCCGCGTTCGACAAGCGCATCGCAACGCGCATCTGGCCTGGGCGCGGCGCATCGTGCCAGCTTGGGCGGCGGCAGATTTCCGTCGCGCCCGACGGGACGTACTATCCGTGCGTGCAGTTCGTGGGCCGAACCGGATACGAGCTTGGGCGCGTCGGGCAGGGGCTTGACGCGGCGCGGCGGACGTGTGTGTTCGAGCGTAACGAGCGGGCGAAGCCATCTTGCGCGTGGTGTGCCCTTGAGGGGCGGTGCAACAACCGTTGCGGATGCCTCAACATCTCGACAACAGAGACGCTTGACGCGGTTCCTCCGTTCTATTGCGAGCACGAGCGCTTTCTCGTTCCGCTTGTCGATGGCCTTGCCGAGCGGCTTTATGCCGAGCGCAACGCGCTCTTCCTCCAGCGTCACTACAACCCCGCCTTCCCCATCGCCTCGATACTTGAGGATATGCTGGCCTGACATTATGATGAAAAACAAATCGGGAAATCCAAGGTCGGTTGCGGATTGGCTCGACAAGGCATTCGGCCGCATTGTCGTGGCTGGCGCGGTTGTCGGCTATTTCATTGTAGCTGACGCGACCGGAGGTAGAAACGGCGTGGGGACGCCGGGCGAATGTCGCTGCAGTCGCATGATGGATATATGGATATAAGGATTGGGGACAGGCCCCTTCGCGTACTTCTCGGACTTTGCGTGAGATATTAGTTCGAGTTGGAATTGGAGTTCGAGAGCGGAATTGTAAAATTCCATTTTCGCCAAGCACCAAGCACCATGCACCGAGCACCAGCGGCGAAGTCGCGAAGGCACCCAAGCACCAGGCATCAACGACTAGCGACTAACGACTAACGACTAACTCCTGACCACTCATTACGCATTACCCATCACCCATCTCCAAATGATTTTATGATATACTATGCGGCATGAGACGTTGCATATTCGATTCGCAGAAGGGGCGCAGATGATAGCGAGCGTCAGGAATCTTCGCATCGCGTTCAAGATGGAAGGGCGGCTTTCCGTGCCTGTGCGCGGAGTCTCGCTCGAAATCCCCGAGCGCGGGCGCGTCGCGCTTGTCGGCGAGTCCGGCTCGGGCAAGTCGCTCACGGCGATGGCGATAGGCGGCCTTGTGGAACGCGCCGAGATATCGGGCGAGATACGATGCGCCGCGAGGCCCGCGTACGTCTTCCAGAACCCGATGGCGAGCCTCAACCCCGTCATGCGCGTAGGCCGCCAGATTGTCGAGGCGTCCGGGACTGACGACAGCGCAGGCGACCTTCTCGAAAGCGTGGGCCTGCCGCGCTCGTTCGAGAGGCGCTACCCCTGCGAGCTTTCAGGCGGGCAGTGCCAGCGCGTCATGATGGCGATGGCGCTTGCGCGGCGGCCGAAGCTCCTCATCGCCGACGAGCCCACCACCGCCCTCGACGTGACGACGCAGAAGGAGGTTCTGGACCTCATCGACCGCCTTGCCGAGGAGCGCGGAATGGCGGTTCTCCTCATTACGCACAACCTCGGCATCGTCGCCGACCATTCCGAATACGTCTACGTCATGTACGCCGGGCAGATCGTCGAGCGCGGCCGCGTGGAGCGGGTGATGAGGCGGCCGCTCCATCCATATACGCGTGGGCTTCTCGCGGCGGTGCCGCGCCTTGACGCGCCGAGGAACGCGCCGCTTGTAGACATTCCGGGGCGGGTTCCGTCGCCGTGGAACTGGCCGGATGGCTGCGCATTCCGCCCGCGCTGCCCCTACGCTTCGCGCTTCTCCTGCGCCTGACACGCAGCAACGGCGGTCTTTGGAGGCGGCAGGGGCATTTGCAAAATGCGGTGCGGATTTGCTATACTACGCTCGTTTGGCCGCTTCGTGGCTCTGGCCGCGTCTGCGTAAAACGGAAAACGTCCAAGGAAAAGGAAGGAGTTCCATGATGACAGGAGGTCTCGTAGTATTCTTCGCGATAGTGGCAATCGCGGTGTTCATAGCAATCATCAAGACGGCGGTCATTGTGCCGCAGAAGACGGCGTACATAGTCGAGCGCCTCGGCAAGTACCGCTGCACGCTTGACGCCGGCTTCCACGTGCTCATACCGTTCTTCGACAGCGTCGCCTACAAGCACACCCTGAAGGAGCAGGCGATCGACGTCCCGCCGCAGGAGTGCATCACGAAGGACAACATCATGGTGTCGGTCGACGGCATCCTCTACATGCAGGTTATGGACCCGGCGAAGGCGAGCTACGGCATCGGCAACTACCTCTT
>JAEEHL010000159.1 GCA_016280825.1 Verrucomicrobiota bacterium | reverse complement strand
CCATGCGACGTAGAGCGACGGCGCGGCCTTGACGGCCTTTCTCGCGTAGCGTTCGGCCTCGGCGTAGTCGTGGCGGCGGCGCAACGCCTCGGCGATGTCGTTAAGGGCGAGCGGAACGGGCTGCGGGGCGTCGGCGGCCTTGCGCAGGTACATGACGGCGTCGTCGACCTCGCCGCGGCCGAGGGCGAGCGAGCCCATCACGTAGTTGGCGAGGGGAGCGTTGCGGTTGCGGCGCAGCACGTCCTTCGCATGCGTCTCGGCACCGTCCTTGTCGTCCATCGAGATGTCAAGGCCGAGCACGATGTTCTGCGTCGCCGCGACGTCCGGACGCGCCTTGGACGCCGCGAGGAACGCGTCGCGCGCCTCGCGGCGCTTCTCCTCGCCCTTCTTCAGCAGCACGAAGCCGCGCGTCGCCTGTATGTAGTAGTCGTGCACGCCGCCGGCCTGCTTCTCCATCGTCGGCAGGATCAGGTTCTCGAGGTCCTTCTGCAGCTCCGCGCGCTTCTTCTCGTCCTTCTCCGCGTCGATCTGCTGGATTGTGACCGCGGCGAGAAGCGACCAGCACTGCAGGTCCTTCGGGTCGCTGTCGGTCGCCTTCTTGACGAGGCTCTTCGCCTCCGCGAGATTGTTCTTCATCATCGCGACCATGGCGAGCTCGATCTTGGCGCGCTTGCCCTCGCCGGACGCCTCCGCCGCGCGCTGCAGGTACTCGAGGGCCTTCGCGCTGTTGCCGTCGAGGAGCTCGAGGCGCATCATGCCGATGAGCGCGTCGTGGTCGCGCGAGTTCTTCGAGAGCACCGACTCGTAGATCTGCCGCGACTGCTTCTGGTTGTTGTCGTTGGCGTAGAGCGCGGCCATCATGTTGAGCAGTACCGCGCGCTTGTCTGTCGGCACGAAGTCGATCGCGCGGCGGATCTGCGAGAGCGCGTCGCCGGGCCGCCCGGAGCGCGCCCATGCGTGGCCGAGTCTGATGAACACCTCGGGGCTGCGGATGTAGCCGTAGTACGCGCCGAGCCGCCAGAGTATGTACCGGCGGTTCGTGTCGTCCACCGCAGCGCGAAGCATCCTCTCCAGGTCGCGCTGCTTGGCGACCGCCTGCGGATGCTTTGCGCCCACCATCCCGACCTCGTTGAAGATCGCGCAGATGTTGTCGTGGTCGATCTCGTTCAGCACCAGCTCGTACATCTTCCAGGCGTCGTCGTCGCGGTGCTTGTCCTGCAGCCAGACGCCGCGGTTGTTCGCGACGAAGCCGATGTGCCGGCGGAGGGAGAATCGCAGTCGGTCGATCGGGTCCGTCACCTTGCGGTCATGGTAGCTGCCCCAGCCCTTCGGCGCCTCGAGTATCTTGTCGAACGCCGCCCACGCCGTCCAGTCAGGAACACGCGTCTCGTCGCAGCCAAAGAACAGGAACTCGGGCACCGGAGTGATGTTCGCCGAGTACCAGATGTCGGGCGCGCCCCAGATCGCGACGCCCTTCGCCGCCTGCGGGTCGGCCGCGAACCAGTCCTGCAGGAAAGGCAGCACGCCGAGCGTCAGGGAGAGCTGCAGCTCGCCGTTCCTGTCGCCGCCTAGCCGCTCCTCGCGCACGACGTCCGCAAGCCGCGCCAGGTACTTCTCGTCGAGGTCGCGCGAGAGCGCCACAACGTGGATGTCCTTGTCCGCCTCGGCCGCGACGAGCTTCACGTGGCTGTCGAGCGTGCCGTCGGAGACGAACCACCTGCGGTCCTTCAGGTCCTCTACGACCTTGCGGGCGACCTGGTCGGCGAAGGCGCCGCGGTCGCCGTCGAAGGTGAAGAGGTTCCAGCAGCACGTCACGAGCAGCACGAACGCGAATATCCCGCCCGCCACGAGCGCGACCGCGCTCTTGCGCTGGTGCCACCAGTACGCCACGAGATAGCCGCAGAGGAACGCCGCATACGCGCTCGTCACGACGGGCAGCCTGCCGTACGGCGCCATTATCGTAGAGGGCGAGAGCTGCGTGGCCACCGCGAGTATCGCGACGAAGGTCATCGCCACGTGGAAAGTCCACTGCACGACGCCAGGCGTCTCGGAGAACACCCGCGCGCTCGAGAAAAGCGCCGTCACGAACGGAAGCGTCGCAAAGAACGCGATGAACATCCAGCCTGGCACCGCCGTGTACGCAGACATCTCCGCAGCGACCCCCTTCAGGAAGTCCGCAACCTCGATGCCCGCCTGGCCGAGGAACACGAGCAGCGTCACGAAGAACGACAGAAGCAGCAGGAAGAGCGGCAGATACGGCTTGCGGTCGGCCGCCGCCGACACGAACACGACGAGCGCGAGGTAGAACGGGAAGATCGCCAGGAAGAGCGCCGTGTCGCAGACGCCTAGGCCGACCATCACGCCGAGAAGAATGGCGAACAGCCACGGCATCGCCTTCAGCCGCGCGAACGGCACGGCGAGCGCGAACGCCGCGAGCGCCCACGTGAAGTCGAAGAGCCTCGGCTCGAGGTGCGTCGCGGCGGACCTCACCGCGGGCGTCAGCATGAACACGAACGTAGCCGTGAACGCCGCGATCAATGAGTCCGCCCCCTTCTGCGACTCTGCGTTCTCGCCGGTGACCCTGCCGGCTATGAACGTCAGCGTCAGGCCGAACACCAGCACCGTCGACAGGATGCCGCACACCGGGGCGATCAGGTTGCCGCCGCCGAGGAGCTTCGCGAAGAAGGCCATCAGCGGATAGAGCGGGACGTCGGGAACGTCAAGCCCCTTCCAGTAGACCATCAGCCGCGCGCTCTCGCCCGGATAGGCGTATCCGGCCATAGAGGCGAAGTAGAGAATCGCCGCAGCCGCGCCAAGCGCGCCCGCAAACAGCCAGTTCTTCGTTTTCATCTTTTTTCCTGCCCTCCTTAGCCGAGGTCCGTCGCCGGCCCCCGGTCATGAGTGAAACAACTGCGGTCAGACCTTCTTCAGCGCCTGCGCAAGGTCCGCGATGAGGTCGTCGGGGTCCTCAAGGCCGATCGACAGGCGTATCAGGTCAGGCGGTATGCCAGCCGCCTTGAGCTGCGCGTCGGTGAGCTGCCTGTGCGTGTGCGACGCCGGGTGCAGAACGCAGCTCCAGGCGTCCGCGACGTGCGTCACGATGCCCACGAGCTTCAGGGAGTCCATGAACTTGATGGACGCCTTCCTGCCGCCCTTGATGCCGAACGTCATGACGCCGCACGGCGAATTGCCGTCGAACTGCTTCTTCACGAGCTTGTGGTACTTCGAGCCGGGTAGCCCCGCGAAATTGACCCACGCGACCTTCTTCTGGGCCTTGAGCCACTTCGCGATCTTGAGCGCCGACTCCGCGTGGCGGCGGATTCTCAGGTGCAGCGACTCGAGCCCGAGGTTCACGAGGAACGCGTTGAAGGGCGAGGGGATGGAGCCGAAGTCGCGCATGAGGTGGGCGGTGCACTTCACGATGTAGGCCATCTTGCCGAACGCCTTCGAGTAGGAAAGGCCGTGGTACGAGGCGTCCGGCTCGACGAGGCCGGGGAACTTGTCCGCGTGCTTCGCCCAGTCGAAGTTGCCCGAGTCGACGATGCAGCCGCCGACCTGGCTGGAGTGGCCGTCGATGTACTTCGTCGTCGCGTGCACGACTATGTCGGCGCCGAACTTGAACGGACGGCAGAGGATCGGGGTGGGGAACGTGTTGTCGACGATGAGCGGTACCCCGTTCCTGTGCGCGATCTTCGCGAACTTCGCGATGTCGAGGACGCAGCCCGAGGGGTTCGCCACAGTCTCGCCGAAGACGCATTTCGTGTTCGGGCGGAACGCCTTCTGTATCTCGGCGGGGGAGGCGTCCGGGTCGACGAACGTGAACTCTATGCCGAGCTTCTTCAGCGAGACCGCGAAGAGGTTGAACGTGCCGCCGTAGATCTGGGCCGACGAGACGACGTGGTCGCCCGCGTTGCAGAGGTTCAGGACGGCGAACGTCGAGGCGGCCTGGCCGGACGACGTGAGAATCGCCGCGACGCCGCCCTCGAGCGCGGCGATCTTCTTAGCGACGAGGTCGTTCGTCGGGTTCGCAAGTCGCGTGTAGAAGTAGCCGGTGGCCTTCAGGTCGAAGAGGTCGGCCATGTGCTGCGTCGTGTCGTACTTGAACGTTGTGGAAGAGTAGATCGGTACCTGCCGGGGCTCGCCGCACTTCGGGCTGTAGCCGCCTTGTACGCACATCGTGTCGATTTTCATTGCTGCTTTTTCCTCTTGTGTTTCAGTGCTGTCATGCCAGGGACTGCGCCTTCTGCAGCCGCCCGGCCATTCGCTATTCAAACGTCACCAGAAACGCCGCGCTGTTCTCGTCGGCCTTTTCGAGGACGATCTTCCCGTCGGCTCCGGCCTTGGCCGGCACCGGTTCGAAGTTGCGCTTGTAGTCGTGGATCCACGCCTTCGCCTTCGCGCCCTCCGGCACGCCGGCGACGCCAAGCTCGATGCTCTTTGCCTTCGCGCCGTAGTCTATGACGAGGACCGCGCGCTGCGAGCCGTCCGCGCTCTTGAGCGCGAGGGCGGTGATGCCCTTCCCGTCGCATGTCGATTCGCATATCGTCTTGTACTTCTTCACGAGGTCGCCGAAGAGCTTGAGCCCGTAGTAGACCTTGTAGAGGTTGCGGCCGCCGTCCATGAAGCCCCACGCGCCCGTGTACATGCAGCCGTAGTAGTACGCCTGCGCGAGCTTCGAGGTCTGCATGCCGGCGAGCGCGGTCAGGTTGAAGCAGGAGGACTCGATGCCGTTGTGCGACCCGGGGCCCTCCCACGCCTTGGCGCGCTTGGCAGGGTCGGAGGAGCGCAGGTCGCCCCACGAGTAGTGCTTGCCGAAGTAGTGCCACTCGTTCACTATGAGCTCGCAGTTCGGGAAGCCCATTTCGTCGCAGAACTTGCGGGCCTTCTCTGCGCTCTTCAGGATGATATCGGGGTCGTGCGTGTAGTGGTGCCACGAGATGAAGTCCGGCGCGACGCCCTGCTTCTTGCACTCCTCAAGGAGCGCGGCGAAGTACTTCTCGTTGTAGTAGCAGAGCGCGGGGCCGCCGACCTTCACCTCGGGGAACTCGCCCTTGATGCGCTTGATGCACTTGGCGTAGAATTCGGCGAAAAGCCTCTCGCGCTTCGTCCTCCTCGCCTCGTAGTCGGCCTTGTCCTCCTTCGTCTTGTAGAAGTTGTTGCCGTCGCCGTCGGGGAGGCACCACATGTTGTTGTGGCCGTCGGGCTCGTTCCATATCTCCCAGTACTTGATGCCCCACTCCTTGCCGTTGGCCCAGCCCTTGTTGTAGTGGCGCACTATCCCGGCGAAGACGTCGGCCACCTTGTCGAAGTCCTCGGGGATGAGGCTGTTGAAGTGCACCTTCGGGCCGGAATGCTCGATCGACGTCCCGAGGCGGAAGAATATGTCTGCACCCAGCTCGTTGCGCGCGCGGCCAAGGAGGTAGTCGGTCGGGCCGAAGACGTAGTTCTTCGGGTCGTTCGCGTCGAGGTTGATGAGGGGGAAGATGTGGAAGTAGTCGCACACCCTCTGGTTGGGGTTGGTGAGCGCCCAGTCGTGGGTGCGGCACGCCGTAAAGCCCATCGACCTTATGAGATCGACGCTCTCCTTAGAGCACGAGCAGATCTGCGGCGCGAAACCCGAGCCGTGCAGTTCAGGCCGCACCCGGCCGATGTCATTGCCAAAGTTGACCGTCGCGGCGGCGGCGATCAGAGCCATTGTAGAAAGCATGTCCTATACCCCTTTCTGGTTTTCCCTATTTCGCATTTCTTGAATTATATCATTTTCCCATTTGAAAGGCAAAGGCGAATTGAGCCTAAACGCCGCAGTTGAAAGGCCGCTGTAACTGCAAGGGCGACCATTGTTTTCTTGGTGACGATGCGTTTTAAGTTTTTCATCATACGGGTGGAAATCTTTTGGCGGTCGCGGAGGGCTGCTCGCCCGACCCGAGTTTCGGCGGTCCCCCCGAAGTGAGACCTCCGGGCGGTCCGGAGGGCTGCCGCTTGGGCGCGGGTTGCGCTTCATAACAGCGGACGTGGGCTTGCTTGGCGGATGAGCGCAACGCTCCAAGCTCCGGTTTGCCCTGCGGGCACGCGAAAACGAGGAGGTCGACATCGAATTTCTCCGGATCTCCTGCGCCTGCATGCCAAGCCTCGCCGGGGCGCAGGCCTCCTGCGAAATTCGGGTCGCTGCACCTCGTTTTCGCTAAACCTCCACACCTCGCTTTTGCGCCATCCGCCGCGCAAGCCCCGGTTCATGTCATATCGCCCATTGATTCCCTCCGCTCCCGCCCTACGGTTGTGGAGATGCCGTGCGAAATTCAACCATGGTGGAAAGATGACGCAAATGGACGACAATGGGGAGTAGATGGGAATCCAGTCGAGGTGAGGCGGCTTCAAGGGATCGGAGGGCTGTAGAAGCGCGTCTCGGGACTGACGGTTCGGGAAATTCGCCGCGCCGGCGCCGCGAGGCGAGAAGACGGTATCCCGTCGACGAAGCATCGCGGATGCAGGCGCGAGGGAATTTCACGGGAGGAAGGCACGAACGCGCGGTTGCGGGCCGACGAGCCCGAAGAAAGGCGAAGGCCGTGCCGCCGAACTCCGCCAGAGATGCCAAACGCGCTCGCGTAAATGACCGCAAGCCGAGCGGACCAGGGCCGATTTGAGGCGAGATGCGCAGGACTCGCCCCCGAAGGCGTATAAGCATACGTCGAGAGGGGCGATGGACGCGCATGTCGCCCAAAGCGGCTCGGGAGCACGGTTGTCATTTACGCGAGCGCACGTTGGAAAGGCAGGGAGGGGCTTGGGTCGGCTCGGCTGGCAAAATGCATTTGGCTTTTCAACTGCGATATTTAGGTTTAGGTTGAGCGTGGGGGAGTGAATTGAAAGGCGTTTTTTGATATAATACGAACAAATTCTTCAAGGAGGCAATGGCAAAATGAATCTCAGCATCGAAGTTGACGTCAACGGGGAAGTGCGCAAGTACCGTTTCGGGGAGGTTACCGACATCACCGTCGGACGCGAGGACGACAACCTGATATCGCCCATCGTCGATTCCATCTCGCGCCACCACGCCAGGATATTCTTCAAGGATTCCTCCTGGTTCGTGAAGGACCTCGACTCCACCAACGGCACGTTCCTGAACGACAAGAAGATCGCGCAGGAGGAACGCCTTTCCAACGGCGACAGGATCCGCTTCGGGAACGCCGCCGCCGCCCACGTAGACGTTTCCGTCGCGTTCGAGGTGCAGGCGGAGCTGAAGCCGCTGCCGCCAGCCGCGAGCGAGCCGGTCGT
>JAEEHL010000158.1 GCA_016280825.1 Verrucomicrobiota bacterium | reverse complement strand
CGCGGAGGCGTGGTCCACGTCGACGAGGACGTCGGGCGAGCCCGCCGCCTTCCAGTTCGCGACAAGCGCCTCGAACGCGGCCTTCGAGCAGTGCTGCACGGTGCCGTTGCGCTTGCCGCCGTCGTGCAGCGTGAACTCGCCAAATGGCGAGAGCTGCACCTTTACCTGCGTGGAGCCGTCCTCGGGCGCCTCCCAGTTGAGCGCGACCGCGCCGCCGTATACGATTTCGTTCTTCATTTTTATCTCCTTGACTTTCTGAAAGTGATTGTGGTATAATTCGCGGCAGACGCAGGACAACAGCCGCGGCACGAAACGCCCGTAGGGCCGTGGCGAGTAGCACCGATTGAATTGACACCTTCAACGGCAGCAATCCTGCGTTTACTATTTGCGCTCTGCACGATAGCCCCTCCCCTCGTTGCTAATGTCGTAGCCTGATATAAACCAGTGATTGCCGCCCTCACGGTCGCGAGTGATGATCGCACGGTATCCGCCGTGTTCTATGGCTATGTATGGATGCCCCTTGCTCTGCGACACTTGCGTCACCTTGCCCTTGACTATCGTCTCGGGCATCTTAGCGAGGACCGCTTTGCCGTCTGGAGCGCCCGGATGTGCCTTTGCGAAAGCATCGCGGCGCTCAATCATGTGCCGCAGCCCCTTGTTTGTCTTTCCCCAACGCAGATCGATGTCTCCAAGATCGGAACGGTGAAATGCTGCCGGAACGTCAACTTGCTCCGACAGACACTTCTCGAAGGCGGCGGCAGCCTTTGCGACCTGACGATTCTGCTCTTCCGGTGAATCGGCGTTTATCGAGCCGACCGACACAGTTGCCGCCTCGGCGGGCTTTCCGGAAGATCCGGAGTCCCCGGAAGAGCCCGCCTTATCGGCTGCCTGTTTTTTCGCAGGATTTCCGCTGCCGCCTTTTTCGGTAAATTGTCCGTTGCCATCGTCGTGCTCATTGCCCTGTGCGTCGGTGGAGTTTCTTACCTCGCCGTCCTCTTTTTCAAGTCCTTCCGCGGCAGCCTCCGTCAGGGTCTTCTCAAACAGGCCGCTTAGAGCCTCTACAAGCGCGTCCTCGGGCGACCCCTCTCCTCGTCCGTCCGGATTCTTCCGAGCGATTTGCAATGGCTCCTCGCGCGTTTGCAATGGGGTCTTGGAGTTAAGGGAGAAGTTGGAGGGCCGAGTTGGAGTTGGAGAGCGGAATTTTCCACCATTCTCGAACTCTGAACTCGAACTTGAATCTTTTTCAAGCTTGTAGCCGGTCATCTGCGACACCTGGCCGATGTCGATGGCGAGGCCCGCGTTCCTCGCGAGTCCGGCGTCCTCCAGCACCTCGCGGCTGGTGCGCTTCGCCTCCGTGTCCCAGGCGAACTGCGCGAGCACCGGCTTGCCGGGGAAGCGCCGCGCGAGCACCTTGGCCGTGACCGCGTCGTTGATCGCCCGGGCGATGAGCCGGGCGTCGCGCCTCACGAGCCTCGTGAAGCCCGCCTCGACGACGCCTGCCGCGTTTCCGCCCAGGTTCGCCGCGTCGTTTGCGCCGGACTGTACGCGCCCGATGCCGATCATGTAGATCTGCTCCTGCTGGAAGCGTATGAAGTCGGGGAAGGGGCAGGTGGCCCGCGCCTCGGTGCCGTAGCTCACCGCCGAGCCGTTCGGCAGGATGCCGTTTCCGCCGCGCGCGAACTTCCTGGCGAGATCCATGTAGCCCTGCTGCTCGCCTTTCTCGGCGTTCGGCGGCATGATGACGGCGACGGGCGGGATGCCGAAGCGGTCGAGCCACACGCCGTAGCGCTTCGCGCCCAGCGCGGCGCGGATGAAGATCGGCAGCGCCGCGTGGTCGACGTGGCGCGACGACGACACCGCGAGGGAGACGAGCACACCCGGCGGGACGGGCTGGAACGTGCCTTCGTCGCGCGAGGCGTCGGCGTTCCAGTACCAGATGCCGGTATTGCGGTCGAAGGCGAAGTTCCAGAGGTCGAGCTTCCTGAAGCCGGCGAGGGAACCGTCCTCGTTCCAGAGCGGGAGCGCGTGCGCCGCGCCCCGGAAGAACGCCGAGACGAGGTGGCCGGCGAGCTCGGCGAGGTCGTCGTCGACAGCGCCGAACTCCTCGAGGAGGGCGTCGCGCTGGTCGTCTGCGAGCTTCTCGTCGAAGCCGCGCGTCTTCGCCGCGTCGGCGGTCCTGACGAGCCAGCCGCACTCGCTCGCCGCGCTCTCGCGCATGTCGCAGCAGGCGACAAGCGCGGGCTCGACGCCCTCGATCTCGTTGTAGAGCCAGGCGAGGTCGGCGTAGATGCCGTCGCGGGCGTCGTCGAATATCTGCCCCAGGCGCCATTCGTCCACGCCCCTCAGCGGGTTCAGGCGCTCGAGCTGAAGCGCCTCCGCGCTCTTCTCGAATATCTCCGCGCCGTGCCGCCCAAGCGTCCAGGCGTTGAACTTGAGCCGCTGCAGGCCGTTTGCAGCGCCCTTGAAAAGCGACTTTACTCCGTCGAATGCCATTAGTCAAGCCTCCTTGATGTGAAGTCGTCGCGCATGCCGAGCATGCCGCTCGCCGCTTCCCGTTCCCCGATCCCCGTTTCCCGGCTTTCGACCGTCTCGGGCGTGAAGGTCCAGGTCTGCTCGCCCTCCGCCGCGCTGTGACCGAGGACGGCAGCCATGAACTCGTCGGCATGGCTGACCTCTCCGTCGGCGTCCTCGAACTGCGGCACGTGCACGCGCATCGCGCCGTTCGTCACGGTGTACAGCGTCGGGGCAGACATGTCCTCGCGGAGATTGTCGTCCGCAGGGAAGTACGACCGCCGGTTGTCCACGTGGTCCTTGAGCAGCATGCAGAGCTCGTGGCGGCGGTGCGACTCCAGGTTCACCTGGTCGACGCGGCCCGGGAACTCCTTCGCCATCGTCTCGGCCATCTGCATGCCGAGGCCGGTCGAGTCCATCGCAAGCCTGGCGATTGGCTTCTCGCGGCGGCGCATCTTCCCCTTAAGGAACTTCTCCTGGGCGTCGAAAGGCATGTCGTGGAAAGTCTCGCGGTGGACGAGGTAGAGCGTGACGCCGAGTTTGATGTACTCGTGGTACGCGCTCGCGTGGACGTGGCGGGCGACGTCGTATCCGGCGAAGCGCGGCGCGTTCGGGTTCGCGGCCTCGATAGCCGCGATCTCATCAGGCGGCAGCTCGCACGCGGCGTAGTTTGCCGTCTTGAGCAGCTTGCCGCCGGCGTCCTGTACCTTGCACTCGAACTGGCTCTCCCACGCGGCGAGCGTGCGGCAGCCGGCGCGCGTCTGCTTCAGGAACTCCTCGCGCGTCTGGCTCCGGCCCGACTTCTCGTTGATCTTCTCGACGAGGCCCTGCGCCACGGCGTCGTGTATCGTCACGCGGTGGAGCGACGCGTGCTGCGGGTTGTCCTTCCGGGCCGACGAGACGAGCTTCGCGAAGGGCGTGTCCTTCGATCCGTCCACGCGGTAGGCGCTCACCATCTCAAGCTGGTTGCCCCACATGATGCAGGGGTATGCCATGTCAATGAGCGCGCCGGAGTCGCGGTGGAGGTCCACTTCGTCAAGGAACACGTCGCCGCCCTTGCCGGCGAACGCCTCCGGAGTGGAGGAAAGCGAGACGATGCGCGCGCCGTTCGGGAACGTGCAGACGAACGCGGTGATGTTCTTGTCGGTGTCGATGATCTCCACGTCCTCGCCGGTCATGCCCTTGGCGGCCACGTTGGCGAGCTTGCACCACATGGAGACGTAGTCGCGGATGAGCTCCTGCGCGGTCAGGCGGTCGCGCGAGGAAACCCACTGCGTGAAGCCCTTGCCGCGCCGCATGCACTTCTGGAACATGCGGTAGCTCGATGCGTAGGTAAAGCCGACGCGGCGCGACTTCTCGGCCACCTTCAGCGGCGAGTCGTCGTTGATCCACGCT
>JAEEHL010000157.1 GCA_016280825.1 Verrucomicrobiota bacterium | reverse complement strand
GCAGAAGATGGCCGACAAGGCCGGCAAGTTCAAGATGCTCGAGGAGATCATCATGAAGGAGACCTACGGCATCGGCTTCAAGAAGGGCAACGAGGCCCTCGCGGCCGAAGTCTGGGCCGTCTACCAGACCATGCTCGCCGACGGAACGGTCGACAAGATCGCCGCCCAGTACAAGATCGACGGCGTGATCAAGTAATATCCCAAGGTTCCGATGGCCGCCCTCGGCCATCGGGACTTTCAGGACTTTTGCCCATGCATTTCTGGCCGATGGTACTCGCGCTCGCGAAAGGTCTCCTCACCTCGACGGAGATCTTCGCCCTCACGCTTCTCTTCTCGCTGCCGCTTGGCCTGATCATAGCGCTCGGGCGCATGTCCAAGGTCGGCTTCGTCCGTCAGATTTTCCGCATCTACATCTCGATCATGCGCGGTACGCCGCTCATGCTTCAGCTCTTCTTCTTCTATTTCGGCCCGTACTACGTCTTTGGAATCAGGCTCAACAAGCTCTCGCTCTTCGGGGTCGACTACCGCTTCATCTCCGTCATAATCGGATTCTCCCTCAACTACGCCGCGTATTTTGCCGAAATCTACCGTGCCGGCATTGAATCAATCCCCGTCGGCCAGCACGAAGCGGCCTTCGTCCTCGGCCTCACGAAGCCCCAGACCTTTTTACGCATCATCCTCCCGCAAGTCGTCAAGCGCATCGTCCCGCCCGTGACAAACGAGGTCATCACGCTCGTCAAGGACACGTCGCTCGCCTTCGCCCTCTCCGTCATGGAGATGTTCACCATGGCCAAAATGGAGGCCGCAGCCCACACGACGATGGTCCCCTTCATCGTCGCCGGCGTATTCTACTACGTCTTCAACTTCGCCGTCGCCTGGAGCATGGAGCGCGTGGAGAAGTCCTTGAACTATTACAGGTAGGAGAAACTCCATGGCCAATGCCGTTCTTGCAATTGCCCACGCTGCGAAATCCTTCGGAGGGGTCCAGGTTCTCAAGGACATCTCCCTCTCCGTCGCGAAGGGCGACGTGCTGGCTCTCATCGGGCCGTCGGGGTCTGGCAAGTCGACCCTCCTGCGCTGCGCGACACTCCTGGAGACGCTTGACGGCGGAACGCTCCGCTACGACGACATCGCGGTCGTCGAGGATGGCGTCTATGCACCGAAGGAGGTTCTCCACGCGGTGAAGTCGCGCTTCGGGCTTGTCTTCCAGAACTTCAACCTCTTCCCGCACCTTTCGGTGATGCAGAACATCACGCTCGCGCAAACGGCCGTCTTGCACCGAAGCCGCGAGGAGGCCGCCGGAACCGCCTGGGAACTTCTCTGCAAGATGGGGCTCGCGGACAGGGCCGACGCATACCCCTGCGAACTTTCCGGCGGCCAGCAGCAACGCGTCTCAATCGCCCGCGCCCTGGCGATGAACCCCGGGATCCTCTTCTTTGACGAACCGACCTCGGCCCTCGATCCCGAACTCACCGGCGAAATCCTCAAGGTCATCCGCGGTCTCGCCGCCGAACACATGACGATGGTCATCGTCACGCACGAAATCGGATTCGCCCGCAATGTCGCCGACCGCGTCATCTTCATGGCCGGCGGCGTCATCGTCGAGGAAGGCCGCCCCGGCGACGTGATCGACAACCCCCGCAGCGACCGCACCCGCGCCTTCCTCGCCAACCTTGACCGCAAATAGCGTCCCCCTTCCGCCATCATGCCCGCACACACACAGTTCGACTTCCACTACGCCGTCCAGAACACGGAGATCCTCCTCGCGCCCAAACGCCACATCGAGACCTTCGGCAACACGATCGTAAACTACTCGCACGTGGCCGAACTCATGGATGGCGTCGGCCAGGTCCGCATCCGCGAGGGACGCCTCCAGGCGATGCGCCCGCAAATCATCACCCCCTCGGCCTACGCCCACCTCAACCTCGAGGGTTTCGGTGCCGAAGCCGAGAAGTACCTCTCCTGGCTCAAGGAGCACGAAGACGACATCCGCATCCTCCAGTACGGCTACTCCCTCAAGCAGGAGGCCTTCAGCGAGGAGGTCGTCACCGACTCGCTCGAAAACGTCCTCGCCCGCGTCAAGAAAGCCGCCGAGGAGAAGAACGACCCCTTCAGCGCCGTTGTCAAAGGCGTCGACAGCCCCTGGGACGTCTGCCTTGTCCGCCTCTTCTGGGTCATCACCCGCGTTTCGATCGCGGACAATGTCCGCGAAATGAACGAACGCCACCTCTTCGAAACGGAGGCCGGAATCCCCCACGATGTCCGCGAGGAGATTGAGAAGGCCTTCGCCGCGGCCGCGCACGACCCTTCCCTCGTCAAACCCCTCGGCGCCCTCCTTCAAAAGCACGGCCTCTTCGACCACTACCAGGACCGCTTCTTCGCCCTCATCCGCCACTAGACCCTCCTTTCGAAACAGCACCATGCTCCATGTCGTCGCCACACCTGTCGGAAACCTCGGGGATCTCACCCCGAGGGCGCGCGACGCCTTTACCTCGGCGGACATCATCGCCTGCGAGGACACGCGCCGAACCTGGGCCCTTCTCAGTGCCCACCACATTGCCCGTCCGCGCATGATCTCCTACCGCCAGGGCCGCGAGGAATCGGCCGGTCAGCAGATCCTGAAGGAGCTTGAGGCCGGGCGCGAAGTCGTCCTCTGCTCCGACGGCGGCTACCCCGGCATCAGCGACCCCGGCTACCGCCTCGTCCGTCAGGTCATCGACGCGGGCCTTCCCTTCGACGTCCTCCCCGGCGCCTGCGCCGTCGACCTCGCCCTCGTCTATTCGGGCCTCCCGACCTCCAGCTACACCTTCAAGGGCTTTCCCCCGCGCAGGCCCGGCGCCCTCCGCCGCTTCTTCGAGGAAGAGAAGGAGGCCGCCCACACCCTCGTTGTCTACGAATCGCCTTTCCGCGTGGGGCACACGCTCAAGGCCGCGCTGGAAGTTCTAGGCAACCGCCAGGCCGCCGTCTGCATCGAGCTCACAAAGCAGTTCGAGCGCGTCTCGCGCGGCTGGCTTGCCGACCTTGCGTCCGAATACGACGGGAAGACCATCAAGGGCGAGGCCGCCCTCGTCATCGCCGGGAGCAACCCGAAGTTCGCGCGCGACGACGCCGAAAGCGACGGTGAACCGTGAGCGGCGCGCGCCCCAACGATCCGGTCGCGGCCGTCGTCGCCGCGCTTGAGGCGGCGAAGAGCCTCGTCGTCACGGCCCATGTCTCGCCCGACGGCGACGCATCCGGCTCCTCCCTCGCCCTCGCCCTGCTCCTTCGCGCGCGCGGGAAGGAGGTCCGCCTCGCCATCCCGATGGACGACCTCGGCGCCCCCGGCGTTCTCGCCCCCTTCGCCGATTTCCGCTCCGACGCCCCCCTCCCAGAACCCGACCTCTTCGTCTGCCTCGACTGCGCGACCGTCCCGCGCCTCGCCCTCCCCGAACTCCGCGGCAAGGCCGGCCTCTGGCGCACCCTCAACATCGACCACCACGCCACCAACACGCGCTATGGCCACCTGAACTACGTCCAGGACGACTACTCCAGCACCGGCGAGGTCGTCTACGACATCGCCAAGGCCGCCGGCTGGTCCTTCGACCGCGACATCGCCGAGGCCCTCTGGGTGGCGATCGTCACGGACACCGGCCGCTTCGCCTACTCCTCCACACGCCCCTCGACCCTCCGCTGCGCGGCCGAACTCCTCGCCTGCGGCGTCCGCGCCCCCTGGCTCAACGACGAGCTCTTCTGCCTCGCCGACCGAAAAATCCTCGCCATTCAGGAACGCGCCCTCGCCTCGCTCGAGACATGGTACGACGGCAAGGTCGCCGTCATCGCGCTCTCCGAACGCGACTACATCGAGACAGGATGCACCAAATCCTGCACCGAGAACTTTTCCGACATCCCGCGCTCCGTGCGCGGCTCCGTCCTCGCCCTTTTCATCTACCGCCTCCCAGGAGACCCGAAGACGCACTTCAGCATCCGCGCCCGCGCCCCCTACTCCGCCTGCGCGTTGGCCAAGGCCTTCGGCGGCGGCGGCCACGAACTCGCCGCCGGCGCCACCGTCGAGATGCCCATTGACGGCGCTAAGGCCGCTCTCAAGGCCATGTTGGAGTTGGCGTTCGAGTGACGTGTTCGAGTGACAAGTTCAAGTCTAGCCCCAACACCAACCCCTCTCCCAACTCCCCATCCCACCCCCAACTCGAACTCCAACTCCAACTGACCATGCCACTTTCAGACCAAGACATCCTTGTCCTCTTCACCCCCTTCGCAGTCCTCTTCGGCGCCTGCATCGGCAGCTTCCTCAGCGTCTGCATCTACCGCATCCCGCGCGACGAGTCCATCGTGAAGCCGCGCTCCCACTGCCCCTCCTGCGGCAAGCTCATCCCCTGGTACTTCAACATCCCCGTCCTAAGCTGGCTCATGCTCGGCGGCAAGTGCCGCTACTGCAAGGCGCGCATCTCCCCGCGCTACCTCATTCTCGAGATCTTCACCGCCCTCCTCTTCACGGTGGTCTGGCTCCAGGTTTTCGCCGGGCTCACCATGCCGGAAGATCTCACCCGCGCCTGGCTCACGCACGGCAACGACCTCCTCGCGCCCCCTTGCTGGCGCTACGGGCTCACCCCCCTGCTCCATCCGACCCTCCTGCCGGTCTACTGGCTCGTCCTCTGGGGGCTCATTCTCGGCACCTTCGTCGACCTCGAACACTACATCCTCCCGGACCGCGTCACCATCGGCGGCATGGTCGCGGGGGTCGTGCTGAGCCCCCTCGTCCCCGAACTCCACTTTACCGCCTCCTGGTCTACGGCGCTCATCCGCTCCGCCCTGGGCCTCGCCGCCGGCTTTGGCGGTCTCTGGCTCATTGCATTCCTCGGCGAAAAGGCCTTCAAAAAGGAGGCCATGGGCTTTGGCGACGTCAAGCTCATGGGCGCGATCGGCGCCTTTTTCGGCTGGAAGGCCGTCCTCTTCGTCCTCCTTTCCGCCTCGCTTTTCGGATCCGTCGTCGGCGTAGTCCTCATCGCGCTCCGCAAACGGAACCTTCAGGGGCGCATCCCCTTCGGGCCCTTCCTCGCCCTCGGCGCGCTCCTCTGGATGTTCTGGGGCCGCGCCATCCTCTCCGCCTACATGCGCTTCCTCCTGCCTCCCCTGGCTTGATGGGAAGAGGCAGAGGGAAGTTTTCGTGCGTGAACAGTCCCTCAAACTTCCGGACGGATTTCCTTTGAGCCGTAGGCTAATTGCGCCGCAAGACTCTTCGCGCCATACTGCATTTACCCAAAGAGTCGCAGTTGAAAAGGCAGGTGCCGTGGCGCATCGCAGCATGCGTGGCGGACTGCGGGGCTGGTTCCGCGTCCATGCGGGGACTCGCTGGAAAGCGGCCGCGCCATCTGCTTCCCGACAAGAGGCGGGGAGCACCTTCGGACGAAGTCGGATGGAAGGAGCGGACAGGCAGAATGCTCGTTGCCTCGCTTACGGGAAACGAAAAGCGGCGAAAGCCGATGTTACACAAAATGTAATGTCCAAGGCTGAAAGGACCGCCTTTTGGATTTGGCACGGGTTGCGCTATGGGCTTGCAGAATGAAAAAGCAAGTCAAATACGTCTTCATTACCGGAGGCGTGGTGTCCAGCCTTGGCAAGGGAGTGACGAGCGCCAGCCTCGCGCTTCTCCTGAAGAGCCGGGGCTACTCGGTCTTCATGCAGAAGCTCGATCCATACCTCAATGTCGATCCAGGAACGATGTCGCCATACCAGCACGGAGAGGTCTTCGTCACGGACGACGGCGCGGAGACGGACCTTGACCTCGGCCACTACGAGCGCTTCGCGGGCGTCACCTGCACGAAGGCCTCGAACTACACCTCCGGCCGCATCTACTCCGCCGTCCTCGCCCGGGAGCGTGCGGGCGGCTATCTCGGCGGGACGGTCCAGGTGGTGCCGCACATCACCGACGAAATCAAGGCGGCCATCCGTTCCGCTGGCAAAGCGCATGGCGGCGAATCCGCGCCGGACATCGTCCTCTGCGAAATCGGCGGCGTCTCGGGCGATATCGAGAGTCTCCCGTTTCTGGAGGCGGCACGGCAGTTCCGCTTCGAGGCCGGAACCGAGAACACCTGCTTCGTGCACCTGACCCTCGTGCCATATCTCAGGGCCGCCGGGGAGCTGAAGACGAAACCGTCGCAGCACTCCGTCGGCCAGCTCCGCGCCATCGGCATCATCCCCGACATCCTCGTATGCCGCACGGAGATGACGATTCCGGAGGAACACCTCCAGAAACTCGCGTTGTTCTGCAACGTCCGCCGTGAATGCGTCATTGAGGAGAAGGACGTCACGGACAGCGTCTACGCCGTTCCGCGCGAGCTGCGCGCACAGGGCCTCGACGAACAGGTTCTGCACCAGCTCCGCCTCGACATCTGGCCCATCCGCCACACCGTCTGGGACACGCTCGTCCGCAAGGCGACGAAG
>JAEEHL010000156.1 GCA_016280825.1 Verrucomicrobiota bacterium | reverse complement strand
TCCGCCCGTCCATCCCGCCTTGTCGGCGTTGAACTCCTTCACGAGCCTCGCGATGAGCGCGTCGTGCACCTGGTAGCGAGCGTCCTCGAACCCGCGGAAAATCGGGAGCCCCGCCCCGCCGGCCGACTTGCGCGGCTTCTCGACGCGCTTCTTCGTCTGCTGCGGAAACCATTTCGCGATCCACGCCTCGATCTTCTTCACCGTCTTCATCTCCTCGTCCGTGACGAAGCGCCGGTCGATGTAGAGCTCGCCCCATCCGTCGAAGGAAAAGCCGCCGAACGCAGGAGTGTCAATGACGTAGCGCTCGCTTCCGCAAGGCGGGACCTCCGCAATCCCCTTCTTGCGCAGCTCCGCGGCGTGCCGCTCCTCGCGCTCCGCAGCGCGCTGCTGTATTGCGACAGCCTCGACTGCAAGCGGCAGAATCTCCACAATTGCCTGCGGGTCGACATCAAGCGTAACTCCGCCAAGCGAAACGGCGCCGTCCGCGAACGCGGCAGCCGAAAGCGTCGCGGCGAGCGCGACGGACATGAACATCTTAAGCATTCTCTTCTCCGTTGAACTGGTGCCGGAGACGGGACTCGAACCCGTACGCCTGATTACCAGGCCGCGGATTTTAAGACCCCGACAAAACCTTGATTTTATTGGTTATTGTGAATTTTAGTGGCTACGAGGTGGCTTACCCTTGTGGTTTTAGCCCCTTTTATGCTACAATGTGCGACACAGGCGAAAATAGGCGTATAATGATTTTTCATGATTTGGATTATACCACATGAGCGACGAGAATAGCAAGGGCGACGAGACGGCGAACGGCAAGCGCAGACACAACGGCGCGAGCGGTCGCCGCCGGGCGAACAATACCGGAACGGTCGAGCAACGCGGCGCGCGTTGGCTTGCGCGCTGGTATGAGTACACCCCGCAGGGGCGGCGGGTGCGCAAATCGGAGATGTTGATGCAGACCGTCGAGCGGATCCGGCGCGAGACGGCGGCGGACGGATCGACGCGCGAGGTCGTCGAATACGAGATCAAGAGAGACGCGGACGGGCGGCCCGTTCCAGTGTCAAATATCCAGGACGCACGGCGGGAGCTGGCAAGACGCCTGGAGAAGAGCGGCGCGCTCATAACCCGCGAAAACGAAATCAGGCGATACCAGAGCAAGCTCGCAGACCTAAGAGGCGAGGCCGCGCGGATCGTCGACGCGATGCCCGCAATGAAGCTTGCGGACGTGTTCGAGGCGTTCGCCGCCTCACCGTCGCGGCCTAAGCGAAGCGGACAGGCGACAATGCACCGATACGAGGGGCAAGTCGCGCGGCTTGTGCGGTGGATGGCCGAGCGACACCCGGAAGCGGTCGAGGTGCGGCAGGTGTCGCGCGAAATTGCGGCGGAGTTCCTGGCCGACATTGGCGCGGAGCTTTCCGGCAATTCATACAATAAATACGTTTCGCTGTTCAAGTTGATTTGGCGTGTCGTCGGATCGGAGGCGCGCTGCGCCGTCAATCCCTGGCAGGACGTGACGAGAGAGCATCAACCGAAATGCAACGGACGCCGCGCGCTCACCGTCGAGGAGCTGACGCGGGTATGCGGCGGGCTTACGGGTGAAATGCGGCTATTGTTCGCCCTGGGGCTTTATACCGGGCTGCGGCTGGGAGATTGCGCGCTTCTCGAATGGAGCGCGGTAGACCTGGCGCGGCGCATGATAACGACGACGCCGCGAAAAACCGCAAAGGCCGGGCACGCCGTCGCAATTCCAATACACCCGGCATTGTTCGCAATGCTCGCGGAGATCCCGGCAAAGCTGCGACATGGCTATTTGTTGCCGGATACGGCGGCGATATACAATCACGACAACAGCAAGCTATCGGAGAAGATACGCGCCGTATTCGAGGCGGCGGGCATAAAGACGGCGCGCGAGGTCGACGGCTACGCGCGGCGGGTTACGGAGGTGGGCTTTCATTCGCTGCGGCATTCGTTCGTGTCGATCATGGGCAATGCCGGCGTTTCGCTCGCGGTCGTGCAGTCGATAGTGGGGCACGGCAACCCGGAGATGACAAAGCATTATTTTCATGTGCAGCAGTCCGCGCTCGCGGACGCCGTCGGCAGTCTTCCGGCATTGACGGACGGGGCCGACAACGACGGCGCGCCGGATCGGCTGCGCGATTTCCGCGCGGCGTTCCTGGCGTTGTCTCCGTCGGATCGAGAGGCTGCGCGCAAATGGATCAACGAAGAGACGGAGGGCGAACGGTGAAAGAAAACACAACAGAACGCGCGCGGATATACGCGGCGATGTTCGCAGATGCAACATCCGCAATTGCGCGGCTGCGCGAGGGCAGCCGCACGCGCGAAGACGCGGAGGCCGCATTGCTGCCATTTAAGGCGATGCGCCGAGAGGGTGCGACAATCGAGGGCCACGGCCTGATTTCGTTCTGGGGAATGCAGAAGGAGATCGACGGCGCGCAAATGCCGCGCGCTCGTTGGGTGCTGAATTTCGGCCCGCGTGGCAGTGCTTATGCCGTTCATGCAGGCAATGAGCACGGCGTCGAAATATACAAAACCGCCGAAGACGCGGAAAATCGCTATTTCGAGGCCTGGGAGAGTTTCGCCGCACGTCGCGACATTCCATCCGACGTCGCGGAGCTGATGCGGTATGCTGGATTCCTGGCGGAGTACGCGCTTTCAGGATGCGAACACGCGAAAGAGGCGAACGCCGGAAGAGGTATATACCGGGATTTCACGCCGGGAAATTATAACGACGTAGTGGACGGGCTGGAGATCGAGATGCTAAAGCTGTCGGGCAGCGGCGGGGATTGTGCCCACGGCAAGCGAGTATCAAAATACCTGGGTCGCGAAAACATCACGGGCGACGGCGATTATTTGGGGTGGGCTTTATCAGTGCCAAATGGTCGCGAGATCGTTTTTCACAAGTCCGGAAACACAAGGCGCAATGCCGTGGTTTATACATACGTTCCGGCAGCGGTGCCGATCGTCGACGCGCTGATAGACGCATTTCAGGACAGCAAGAAAAACGGCTGGATAAATCCGCGCGAATTACACCTGATTAAGCCGGGCGAGAAATGGCAAAATAAATTCTCACGTTCGACATTCAAAAAGGCAATCGAGAGCGAGGGCACGCCCGGCAGATATACGGGGCGCGTTCGGCTGCGTCCGCAAGGGGCGACAAAGGCGAAGCGGTAGAAACATACACCTACAGGGCGCGAGAAATACGCGCGTTAATCGGCACGGCCTGATTTTACGGTCGCGCCGATTCTGTTTTCGCTGTATGCTGCACACTTGAAAACCACACGTTTTTTTATATCGCCCTATGTGCGATAATGTCGGCGTTTTCCGGGGCGGTGCGCACGGTGCGCGCTGCGAGCGGAGACACGATGGAGGCCGACGAAATGAGAGATGCGACAATATCGGTAATGATTGCAGCGGCGCAAGCCGATGAAACATTGACGAGCGATGATGTCCGAAATTTGAAATTGTATCTCACGGGACGCACGGGCGAGGCGTGGCGCGGAAACGAGACGATGGATCAAGTAGTGCCGTGCAAGGCCGCCGCGGAGATCCTGCACGTCTCGCCGCGAACATTGCAGCTTTACGCGCGGCGCGGATACATTCACCCGGTGCGCCTGGGTGCGGCTGGTGCGCGTGCGATAGGATACACGCGATCAAGCTTGCAGGCGGCAATGGCTAAACGCTCATAGCGGCGGGCGGCGAGGCGCATATCAGAGGCTGAAATCATGGCGCAGGATTTCACGGAGTTTGAAAAATCGCTCATTGGCGGGCTGCTTTACGATCCACAGCAGCTCGCGACGTGCAAGCGCGAGGGGGTGGCGCCCGGATGGTTTTCGTCGGACGCCTGGAGCCTTCTATATTCCGCCCTTCTCGAGTGCGACGCACGCGGCGAGCTGGAGAAGGCCGAGCCGCTGGCATTGAAGGCCGACGCCGAGAGGATAGCGAGGCGCGAGGGGGAGCGGCGCGATGCGTCCGGGCTGTCGCTGGACGCGATCCAGTCGGCGATAGACTGCGGCACGGTGCGAGGCGTGGAAATCGCAATCCGGCATTTGCGCGAGTTCTACGCGGAGCGGCGAATGCTCGCCGCGTTCAAGCGGGCGAAGGAGAGCGCGGAAACGTCGTCGAATGTTGCCGAGGTTATAGCCCATGTCCGGGCGGAGCTGGAGAAGCTGCAAAACGAAACGGCCAGGAGCGGCGGCACGCCGGACCAGGTGACATTCGCGGAGATGAAGGACCCGCCGGAAGAGGAGGACGACGAGTCCGTAATTTTCAAAAACAAGTATTTCCGCAAGGGGCACGCGCTTTTCATTGTGTCGACTTCCGGCGCGGGCAAGTCGGTACTTGTAAATCAATTGTCGCTCTTCATGGCTGCCGGGCGTCCGTTCCTGGGAATGATACCACGTCGCCCGCTGCGGGTCGGCGTGGTTCAGGCCGAAGACGACGCGCAGGAAATGGCGGACTTTCGGCGCAACTTGAAGACGGGGTTAATCGACGACTACGGATGGAGCGAGGCGGACTTCATGGGCGCGCTGCACGGCGTCACTTTCGCGCTTAAGTTCAAGGGCAAGGCGGGCGACGTTTTTCTCGATGCGCTGCGGGACTGGCAGCGCAGAAACAACTTTGACGTTATCGTAATAAATCCGCTATTCGCGTATTTCGGCGGCGACTTGTCGAGCGGTCGCGACTGCACGGCGTTTTTCCGGGAGCGGCTGGATCCGATGATGGCCGATCCGGTCCACGGGTTCGGGCTTATCGTCGTGCATCATACAATCAAGCCCCCGAAGGGCGACGAGCGCAAAACGTGGGGCATGGACGATTTCGGGCAATACCTGGGAGCGGGCGGCACGGATATAGCGGGATGGTCGCGGGCAAGTTTTCTGCTGTTGCCGATCCGGGGGCATTTCGGCTGGTTCCGTTTCGCCGCCACAAAGCGCGGCAGCCGCCTGGGGTGGAAAGACAAAGACGGCAACGCAACCAACGAGAGGCTACTGCGCTACGGCGAAAAGGCGATATATTGGAGGATCCCGGCGGCGGAGGAGATTCCGGAGGACGTGGCGAAGGTTGCCGCGCTCGCGGCGAAGCCGAAGGAGATCGGCAAGGCTGACGCCATACAGAAAATATGCAACCATCTCATGGTCCAGCCGCTGACGAAGACGAAACTATGGAATTGGTGCGTTTCAAACTTTCGGGGCATTGGCAGCGGAGAGGAAAAGCCCGCGAAGCTCGCATATATCGACATCACGAGCAATCCGGACAAATACGGCATTTCGACGCGCAAGGCGGGAAAGGCGGTCGAGTATTACTTCTCGAAAGAGGTGGATTTGCCCGGCGTCAACCTGGTGCCGCAGGGCGGCGAGATCGACGCGGCGGCGCAGTCCGGCCCAGTGGTCGGTGATTACGATTTGGACGGCGACGACGTGGAGACGCAGATCGAGACTGGCGAGATATAACACATTGCCCGGCGGCGAGGTTGCGCCACTTCGCCGCCGGGTATCTACGACAGGCGCAAAAAAAGGAAAGCAATAAATGAAAAATCCATATTGCGTTTTTGACAAGCAAGAACGCGAAGAAATCCACAAGAAATACAACCTTGCCGCACTTGTGCGCGACATGATGGCGGGCGGTGCGTTCAAGAGCTACGAACAAGAAGTCAGCGACGAGATGCGCCGGCGACTTGGAGAGGCCCGCGATCTCGGCGGCGTAATTGTGCCGTATTGCGCACTTGTGCGCGATGCTGCCGAGACGCTGGGGAGGCCGCAGAGCGGCGTCGTTTCCGGAATTGGCGGCAATGGCAGCGCGCTTGTCTCAACGGACTTGCTCGCCGACGGCTATATAAACCCGCTGTCTGCGCGGCTTGTCACAAAGCGCGCGGGCGCGGTGTTCCTTGATGGTCTGCGCGGCAATATCGCATTGCCCAAAGGCGGCAATGTTTCTATTACGTGGGCGACTGTTGAGGGCGGCGCGGTAGGCGAGGTAGCCCCGAAGTTCTCGCAGGTTGTCGGCACACCGCACACACTGGGCGCGTACACCGACATTACCCACCAGCTGGTAACGCAGAGTTCGCTCCCGGTGCAGAACCTTGTCGGCGAGCTTATCCTGCAGGCCCTGGCGCGCGGCATTGACAGTGCGGCGTTTAGCGGGAGCGGGAGCGACGGTCAGCCGCTCGGCATTGTCAACACGTCCGGCGTTTCCTCGATCGACGGTATAACCGCCGACGAGCCGACGCGGGCGGACATCCTGCGCTTTATCGCCGCGCTCGATGGCGCGGACGTCGAGACGGAGCGGGCGGTCTGGGTTGCGGGCGCGGCGGTCAAGGCGAAGCTCGCCGGAACGCTCGATTTGCAGCTCGTCAAAAACGTCGCAGGGACTGAAAACGTCGGCGGCGTGACGGGTGCGCACTATCTCCTGAGCAATGGCAAGATTGAAGAATACCCGTTTTTCACGTCCGGGCTGTGCCCGGCGAAGTCGCTGTTCTTCGGAGATTTCTCGCAGTTGATTATCGCCGGATGGGGCGACGGCGTGACGTTGACGGTGGATCCGTACACCCGCTCAAAAGACGGCGGTGTCCGCATTGTCGTGATGAAGGACGTTGACATCATGGTCCGTCATGGAGAGGCATTCGCAAAAGGCGTGATACTTTCGTAAGTACGCGGCTTTTCGCCGTTCGGCGCGTGTGCCTTGTCCATGTGAGGCATTTTATCGCAATGTGGTTTTGGGGTTGGCTGCTTGCGACGCGCCGGGCGGCGTTTTTCCTTTCGTGTTGTTTTGACGTGTGGGGGTGCTTGTGGGCAACAATCTTAAAGAGCTTGCGGACTGGGTGACGGCGCGAAAGCGTCGGACATTCGAAGGCGCGGTGCGCGCTGTTGCGAAGAGGCGGGGCAAATCTCTTGCCGAGTTCATGGTCGAGACGTGCGACGAAATCTGCGCGGACGGAGGCCCGGCGCGGATTTCGAGCAAGGCGTTGATGCGCCGGATCGTCGCGGCCATTTCCGAAGAGGTCGCCGCGCGGCATGATGTCGAGCGGGTGGAGATAACAGGCGGCGAAGACAGCCGGGCGCGCTTCATGTTCCCCGTCGTGCTGTCGATGCATGAGCGTATCCTGCTGGGGCTGCTCATGCGTCATAGTCCGGAGTTCTTTACAGGCGGGAAGTTCAACGCGATGATTGCCGAGATGCTGGCCGAGGCGTGCGCGAAGTGCGGGCGAATCGGGCGGGATGCGTTCGCCGGTGCGCGCCGTGCCGTCGAATGGGAGACGGGCGAAGACGGGCGGCCCAATGTCGGCGGGCGGATGCTGGCCGCGCCGGGGGTGCTGGCAATGCCGGACAGCAGCGCGCCGATTGGTTTTCGACTGCTGACGGACACGCAGACGGAC
Organism: Verrucomicrobiota bacterium; assembly: GCA_016280825.1. Lineage (GTDB taxonomy): Bacteria > Verrucomicrobiota > Kiritimatiellia > RFP12 > UBA1067 > UBA1067. The sequence goes on along the minus strand of JAEEHL010000156.1, from coordinate 1,338 downwards.
GCGGAGAGCATCAAAACGCACGGAGACGCGCGAGAACGGGCATAGACGGCGTTCGCAGAGTTGGCGCGGGGTTTTATTGTCCGAAGACGAAAACGCGCCACGAGGCAATTTTAGCGCGTTTGGCGCGATATGGGGGAAAAGGCGGTTTTTGATTTTGCGCGGAGGGGAAAATATCGTCGGCGGGTTTCTATTAGTTAAAAACCGCAATTTCGCGCTTAGATCGGCCCCGGGGCAGCCACCCCCCGGTATGGGTCCTTCCAATCACCCCTAAAGACTGCGCCCAACGGGCGAGGTGATAACATTCGCGAGTGCAACGGCGTTTCGAGGTCCTGAATTTCATTGCACAGGGGGCAAAAACCGCCTTTTTTCGGATCGTGCGACAACTTCGGTTTTTCGGCGTCTCCGGGGCCCCAATTCACCCCCGATTGTTTTTTTTATTTTATCCCCCCTTAAGGGGGATATAAAATAAAAAAAATCAGGGGTAGGAATTGAACCCCGATTTTATCCCGAAATACCGTGTCAGGGGCGACGGCAGGAGCTAATAGAAGGCGAACGAGGTTTTTTCTCTTCCGCGATAAATTAAAAAATATAATACCATTTGCGATATTGTTTCAAAATATCGCCGCGTTCGGGTATCTGAACGGCGACAGCATGAACGGCGGGCCGATATATGCGTTTTAGGGTGTTTTGGACAGTTTTTGGATTTTTTTAGATTTTTTATTTTCGTTAAAAAATCTAAAATCAACAATTTTGTTAAAATATCCCATTTGCGGCATACATACATAAGTAGGGTATTGAATTATTTGAATTATTTGAATTATCGCCCGGCATAAGCGGATGAGACGAAAGCGGCCCACTGGCACATTCCCTCACGTCGTCGGCAGATTGCCCGGCGCGAGGCGTCCGACGGCGTGGCGGCCCCTTCTCGCGTTGCTGGCGACGTTCCAGGCGTCCGGCGTTCCATGCTGCGCACGTCGGCAGCGGGCGAGGCGGTCGAGCTGTCCGGAGATTGGCGCGAACGTCGCCGCCCTGGGGCGAACGGCTGCGCACGGTGCGCACGGTTGCCGACGATACGCTCCTCACGGCTGCGGAGATTGCCGACAATTCAGATACTTCAAATAATTCACGGTGCTACTTATGTATGTGCCCAGCGGTCGAGCGTCCGGCGTTCCAGGCGGTCGAGCTGCGCACGTCGGCAGCGGGCGAGACGGTCGAGCGTCCGGCGTTCGGAGCGGATCGGCGCGAACGTCGCCGCCCTGGGGCGAACGGCTGCGCACGGTGCGCACGGTTGCCGACGATACACGCCTCACGGCTGCGGAGATTGCCGACAATTCAGAT
>JAEEHL010000018.1 GCA_016280825.1 Verrucomicrobiota bacterium | reverse complement strand
GGATAGAGTTTGAATGGTGCGAGAAGGACGCCCTTGAAGGGGCGAACCTCCTCCCTCGCGAAATGAAGGAGCTTTGCAGATGACGGTAGTCGTGGTGCCTACGTACGACGAAAAGGACAATGTCGGCCCGATGGCGGAGGCTTTGCTTGCCGCCGGGGTGGACGTCCTTTTCGTGGATGACAACTCTCCCGACGGCACTGGCGAGCGCATTGACGAGCTTTCGCGCGGGAACGCGAAGGTCCATTGCCTGCACAGGGAGCGCAAGGAGGGCCTTGGGCGGGCCTACGTCGCGGGCTTCCGCCGTGCGCTTGAGATGGGCGCTGATCGCATCGTCCAGATGGACTGCGACTTCAGCCACGACCCCGCCGACGTCGCAAGGCTCCTAAAGTCCGACGCCGACCTCGTGATCGGCTCGAGGTACGTGAAGGGCGGCTCCACGCCGGGCTGGCCGTTCAAGCGGCGCTTCATTTCCCGCGCTGGCGGGCTTTTCATAAGGCTCATGACGGGTATGCCCGTAAAGGACGTCACGGGCGGCTTCAAGTGCTGGAAGCGCGAGGCGCTCGAGAAGATAGACTTCGAGAGCGTTGCGAGCGCAGGGTATTCGTTCCAGCTCGAGATGAACCATCGCGCATGGCGCGGCGGCTGCACGATAGAGGAAATCCCCATCGCGTTCACTGACCGCACGCGCGGATATTCCAAGATTTCAGGGGCAATCGCCGTCGAGTCGTTCAAGATGGCGTTTGCGCTTTCAAGATTCACGAAAAGAGGTAGAGCATGTCATTCGGAAAAGAAGAGGTAATGAGTTACCACATGGGCGGGAAGGTCTCCGTGAGGCTCCCGAAGCCCCTCAAGACGAAAAACGACCTGTGCCTTGCGTACACGCCCGGCGTGGCGCACGCGGTGAAGGCGATAGCGGCGGAGAGAGCCGCAGTCTACGACTGCACGGCGAAGGGGAACCTCGTGGCGGTCGTTTCCGACGGCACGGCGATTCTCGGCCTCGGCGACCTCGGCGCGGCGGCGTCGATTCCGGTGATGGAGGGCAAGGCCGTCCTCTTCAAGTCGTTTGGCGACGTCGACGCCTGGCCGGTGCCGCTTGACGGAATGCGCATCGGCGGCGCGTCCACCGGCAAGACCGACCCCAAGCGCGTCATCGACGCGGTGAAGGCGATTGCGCCGCAGTACGGCGGCATAAACCTCGAGGACATCGCCTCGCCCGCCTGCTTCGAGATCGAGGACACGCTTGACCGCGAGCTCGACATACCGGTATTCCACGACGACCAGTGGGGCACGGCCGTCATTGCGCTTGCAGGTGTCATGAACTACGCGCTTCTCGCCGGCAAGGGCCTTGGCGAGCTCAAGGTCGTCATGAACGGGGCAGGGGCGGCGGGAATCCGCATTTGCGAGATGCTGAAGTCGGCAGGCGTCGTCGACGTCACGATGTGCGACTCCAAGGGCGTCATCCGCTCCGACCGCACCGACCTCAACGACTTCAAGCGCCGCCATGCCGTCGACACGAAGCTCAAGACCCTCAAGGAGGCGATTGCCGGGGCCGACGTCTTCATCGGAGTTTCCGCCGCGAACGTCCTTGACGGCGAGGACGTGAAGAAGATGGGTGCGTTCCCCGCGATATTCGCGATGGCGAATCCCGACCCGGAGATTGCGCCGGAGGCCGTTGCCGCCGCGCTTGCAGGGCGCAGGTACATCATGGTGACGGGCCGCTCCGACTACCCGAACCAGATCAACAACGTGCTAGGCTTCCCGTATCTCTTCAGGGGCGCGCTCGACGTCAGGGCGACCACGATAAACAAGGAGATGAAGGTCGCGGCGGCGAACGCGCTTGCGGCGCTTGCGCGCGAGAAGGCGACGGACGAGGTCGTTTCGCTCTATCCCGGCGAGCGGCTTGAGTTCGGCGAGGGCTACATTATCCCCAAGCCGTTCGACAGGCGGCTTTTCGTAGAGGTGAGCCATGCCGTCGCGGCGGCTGCCGTCGAGACGGGCGTTGCCCGCAGCAGGCTCGACATGGCGGCGTACAGAAAGGCCCTTGAGGCGCGCAACGCCTTGAGGTCGATATAGGAGCGACTTAAAATGAGCAATACAACTCTCGTCGCCGCCGCATGGATTCTCGCCGCGTACTTGATAGGCGGCATCCCGTTCGGCTTTCTCATCGGCAAGATGCGCGGCGTCGACGTGCGCACCGTTGGCTCGAAGAACATCGGGGCCACGAACGTCTTCCGCACCGTCGGGAAGGGCTGGGGCCTTCTTGCGTTTGCCTGCGACGTCCTGAAGGGGCTTCTGCCGGTGCTTCTTGCAAAGTGTTTCGGGTGCGGCTGGATGCATCTCCCGCTTGCCGTCGGCATTGCATGCGTCGTAGGCCACATGCTTACGCCATACATGAAGTTCAAGGGCGGCAAGGGCGTCGCCACGGCCTTCGGGATGCTGATCGGCCTTGCGCCAGCGCTCGTGGGCGTGGCGTTTGCCGTGTTCGCCGTCTTCTTCGCCGCGTCGAACTACATCTCGCTCGGCAGCTGCATGGCCGCGCTCTTCCTCGCGATTGGCGTGTGGTTCCGCTGGCTTGGCTGCGAAGGCATAGACAACCTGCCGCAGTGCGTCCTTGTGGCGGCGGTCGCGCTCTTCGTCATCTGGAAGCACCGCTCGAACATCGCGCGGCTCCTGAGCGGCACGGAAAACAAGATATACCTTTTCAAGAGGAAATGAAGCCTGCCTGGAGCATACTTCCGGAGGAATGGAAGGGCGAGCTTGCCGCGCGGGGACTGCGGCCGTTCAGGGCCGAGCAGGTTCTGCATTCCCTCTACCGCGACATGATATCCGGCTGGGACGAGGCGACTACGCTGCCAAAGGAACTCCGGGAGGACATGAAGAGGGAGTTCCCCCTTACCGAGGCCACGGTCCTCGACAGGGCGCGTTCGGAGGACGGCACGGAGAAGCTTCTCGTCGGCTTTGCAGACGGCGCGAGCGTCGAGACGGTGCTCATCCCCGCGACCGGCAGGTTCACGCAGTGCATATCCACGCAGGCCGGCTGCGCGATGAGGTGCGCGTTCTGCGCCTCAGGCGCGAAGGGGCTCCTAAGGTCGCTTTCGGCCGACGAGATAGTGGCCCAGCACATGATATGCCGCCGCATCGGCCAGATAACGAACCTCGTCGTCATGGGCATGGGCGAGCCGTTCGCGAACTACGACGAGACGATGCGGGCGCTTAAGCTCATCAACGCCGGCAAGGGGCCGAACCTCGGCGCACGGCACATCACAATCTCCACCTGCGGAATCGTCCCCGGCATAGAGCGTCTCGCGACGGAGGGGATACAGTTCGAGCTTTCTGTCTCGCTCCACGCGCCGAACGACGAGCTGCGCTCTAAGATCATGCCGGTCAACAGCCGCTGGCCGGTGGGCGAGCTGATGGCGGCCTGCGCCGCGTACACGCGGAAGACGAAGAGGGCGATAACCTTCGAGTACACGCTCGTCAGCGGGTTCAACGACTCCCGCGAGGCGGCGGAGGAGCTTGCCGCGCTCGTGAAGCGCGTCCCCCTGGCGAAGGTGAACCTGATACCGCTTTCCCCCGTCGACCACAGGCCAGACCTCAAGCGCCCGCACGAGGCCCAGATGCTTGCGTTTCTCGACGTCCTCATGAAAAACGGCGTTCAGACGATGCTCAGGCGCAGCCGCGGCTCCGACGCCTCGGCCGCCTGCGGCCAGCTTCGGCTACGCTCCATCGCCGTCTCTTGACTTCGCAGTCGATTTATAGGATAATACGCACATCGCTTATGAAAATCGAAGAAGAGATTGCGAAGCTCAAGAAGGAGCGCGGCGCGACAATACTTGCGCACAACTACCAGCGCGGCGAAGTGCAGGACGCGGCGGACTTTACAGGCGACTCCCTCGAGCTTGCGCGGAAGGCGGCAAGCGTAGATGCCGACGTGATAGTCTTCTGCGGGGTCTATTTCATGGCCGAGACCGCAGCGATTCTGAACCCGTCCAAGACGGTGCTTATCCCTGATCCCGACGCAGGCTGCCCCATGGCCGACATGGTGAACGCGAAGGACCTGAGGGAGCTGAAGGCGAAGCACCCCGGCGCAGTCGTCGTTTCCTACGTGAATTCCACAGCCGAGGTAAAGGCTGAATGCGACATCTGCGTGACGTCTGGGAACGCCGAGCGCGTGATGGCGTCTATCCCCGGTGACCGCGAGGTTATCTTCGTGCCGGACCGCCATTTGGGAAGCCACGTATCGGGCCTTCTCGGGCGCAAGTACATTCTCTGGCCCGGCTACTGCCCGACGCATGCGCGCATCACCGTGCCGCGCATCGAGCTTGCGCGCAGGGCGCACCCCGGCGCGCCGGTGCTCGTCCACCCCGAATGCGCCGAGGACGTCCGCGCGGCGGCGGACGAGCGGCTTTCAACGGGCGGAATGTGCGCGTATGCGCGCGAGTCGAATGCGGAGGAAATCATCGTCGGCACTGAGACTGGCATACTCCATAGGCTGATGCAGGAGAACCCGGGGAAGAAATTCTGGCCAGTCGACGAAAATGCTATCTGCCCCAACATGAAGAAGACCACTCTTGAAAGCCTGCGCGATTCGCTTCGCGACATGAAGACGCGCGTCGTCGTCGAGGAAGGTGTCGCCAATCGTGCGAGAAGGGCGATCGAGGCGATGCTGGGGGTCGCATGACGAAAGCGGAACGCCAGAACGAGGCCGAAAGGCTTTTCAGGGAAGGGCTTAACTGCGCGCAGTCGGTATTCTGCGCGTTTGCCGGCGAGCTCGGGCTTGACGGCGAAACCGCCGCACGCGTCTCGTGCGGGCTTGGCGGCGGCGTGGGGCGGATGCGCGAGACGTGCGGCGCCGTTACGGGCGCGGCGCTCGTCCTCGGCATGAGGCACGGGCCAGACAAGGCTCAGGCGTATCCGCACGTACAGCGTTTCTGCGAGCGCTTCAAGGCGGAGTGCGGCTCGATAGTCTGCCGCGAACTTCTCGCCGGAGCTGGCGCGAAGGAGGGCGGAGCCCCCGAAGAACGCACGAAGGAGTACTACCGCAAGCGCCCGTGCGTCGAGCTCGTAAGGCTCGCCGCCGGCCTTCTGGAGGAATGATGCACCGCCTGCCCGCAGAGACAGATGCGCTTGGGAACGACGTCGCGGCGCTTTCGCGCGAGGCGGCGGTCCACTTGCGCGCGCTCCGCCCGGAGAAGGGCGAGAGGTTCGAGCTCTTTGACGGCAGGGGCGCGTGGCGCGTCTATGAATACGACGGTGCCGCCCTCGTCGCGGCCGGTCCCGTGGAGCGCTGCGGGCGGCCCGAGACGAGGCTTGCGCTTTTTGCCTGCATCACGAAGGGTTCCCGCTGGGACTGGACTATCGAGAAGGCCACGGAGCTCGGCGCGGACCTTGTCGTGCCTGTGGTCTCTGCAAGGACGATTGTGCGCATCGGGAGCGGCGAGGCGCAGGCGAAGCTCGCGCGGTGGCGCAGGATCGCGGAGGACGCAGCTAGGCAGTCGGACGCGAAATGGATTCCGGAGATAATGCCCGCAACCGATTTCCGCAAGGCGGCGGAACTCGCCTCGAAGTACATGACTTTCGCGGGCGCGATCACCGTACCGCCTGCGCCGCCGCTTCTCGAGGCAGTGTCGGCGGCGCGTCCGCAGGCCGGGGCGACTCTTGCCGCGTTCATCGGGCCGGAAGGCGACTTCACCCCCGACGAACTTGAGGAGCTTCTCAAGACGGCGGTGCCGGCCAGCTTCGGCCCGTCGGTGCTGCGCGCCGAGACGGCCGCAATCTACGCAATGAGCGTCCTATCCGCGGCGAGGGACGCGATGACGGAGGGAAAGACATGGAACTTATAGCGAGCTTTCAGGTGGACCACACTCGCATCGTGCCGGGCGTTTACGTCTCGCGCGTCGACGACGTAGGCGGGGCGAAGGTGACGACGTTCGACGTTCGCATGAAAAGGCCGAACGTCGAGCCTGCGATCCACCCGAACGCGATGCATACGATAGAGCACGTCGTCGCGACTTTCCTGAGGAACGACCCGGAGTGGAAGGAGAGGATCGTCTATTTCGGGCCCATGGGATGCCTTACGGGATGCTATCTCATCCTGAAGGGCGAGCCGACCCCGCAGGCGGCGGCGGCGCTTCTCCTCCGCGCGTTCGAGCATGCCGCGGCGTACGAGGGCGAAGTGCCGGGAGCGACGGCGGTGAACTGCGGGAACTACCTTCTGCACGACCTGCCGATGGCGAGATGGGAGTGCAGGCGCTACGCCGACATCCTGCGCGAGCGGCCGTCGTACGAGTACCCGAAGTCTCAGAGGATAGAAGTAGACGGCGGAAAGACGTTCTACGATTCATGATAAGCCCCGAGAAGATAGAGTCGATACGGCGCCTCATGGCGGAGGCGCACGTCTACGAGGACGACCTCGAGGAGTCGTTCGTGCTCGGGTCGGGTCCGGGCGGACAGAAGACGAACAAGACGTCGAGCGCGGTCAGGCTTCTGCATGTCCCGAGCGCAATCTCCGTGAAGGTGGGCGAGACTAGAAGCCGCGAGACGAACAGGTGGCTTGCGCGCAGGGCGATTGCCGAGCAGATTCTCGAAAGGGACGGCCAGCGCAAAAGCGCCGCGAAGGCGGCCCGCGAGAAGATCCGCCGCCAGAAGCGCCGCCGCAGCCGCCGCCAGAAGGAGAAAATGCTCAAGGAAAAGCACGCCCGCTCTGAAATAAAGGCCCTTCGCAGGGCGGTTGCGGAGCCCGGCGAGTAGATGTCCGGGCTTTGCAGTCGGGCTGCATATTTGATATAATACAATCCCGGTTCTGACTTACACTTTCAAAAGGATTCATGAGATGAAATGCGAAGGAATTGACAAGGTACTGATTATCGGATCGGGGCCCATCGTGATCGGCCAGGCGTGCGAATTCGACTATTCCGGCACGCAGGCCTGCAAGGCGCTGAGGGCGTGCGGCTACAAGGTCGTGCTCGTCAATTCCAACCCCGCGACGATCATGACCGACCCGGTGATGGCCGATGCGACGTACATCGAGCCCCTGAACGAGGCGAGGCTCGAGCAGATAATCGAGAAGGAGCGGCCAGACGCGATACTCCCCAACCTCGGCGGCCAGACCGGCCTCAACCTCTCGATGGAGCTTTCGAAGAAGGGCATACTCGACAAGTACGGCGTGAAGGTGATAGGCGTCAACCTCGACGCGATCGAGCGCGGCGAAGACCGCGAGGTGTTCAAGGAGACGATGAAGTCGCTCGGCATCGAGACGCCGAAGTCGGGCATCGTGCATTCCGTCGAGGAGGCCGTGACGCTCGTCGAGAAGGAGATCGGCTACCCCGTCGTGGTGCGCCCGGCGTACACGATGGGCGGCTCGGGCGGCGGGTTCTGCTACAACATCGAGGAGCTTAGGACTATCTGCGCGCGCGGCCTCGACGCGTCGCTCACCCACCAGTGCCTCATCGAGGAGTCGATCAAGGACTGGGAGGAGCTCGAGGTGGAGGTGGTGCGCGACTCGAAGAACCAGATGATAGCCGTCTGCTTCATAGAGAACATCGACGCCGTCGGCGTGCACACCGGCGACAGCTTCTGCGCGGCGCCGTTCCTCACGATTTCCAAGGAGCTCGAGAAGAAGCTCCAGGAGCAGGCATTCAGGATCGTCGAGGCGATAGGCGTCATCGGCGGCACGAACGTGCAGTTCGCGCACGACCCGAAGTCGGGCCGCACCGTGATAATCGAGATCAACCCGCGCACGTCGCGCTCCTCGGCCCTCGCCTCGAAGGCGACGGGCTTCCCGATCGCGCTTGTGTCGGCGAAGCTCGCAGCCGGCCTTACGCTCGACGAGATACCCTACTGGCGCGACGGGACGCTCGAGAAGTACACGCCCTCGGGCGACTACGTCGTGCTCAAGTTCTCGCGCTGGGCGTTCGAGAAGTTCCGCGCCGTCGAGGACCGCCTTGGCACGCAGATGAAGGCCGTGGGCGAGGTGATGTCGATCGGCAAGACGTACAAGGAGACGCTGCAGAAGGCGATACGCGGGCTCGAGCGCGGCAGGGCCGGCCTCGGCTTCGTCAAGGACTTCCACGAGAAGTCGCTCGACGAGCTTCTGAAGATGCTCTCCGTGCCGAACTCCGAGAGGCACTTCCAGATGTACGAGGCGCTGAGGAAGGGCGCGACCGACGAGCAGATATTCGCGCGCACCGGCGTAAAGGCGTATTTCGTGCAGCAGATGCGCGAGCTCGTCGAGGAGGAGGAGAGGATCCTTC
>JAEEHL010000155.1 GCA_016280825.1 Verrucomicrobiota bacterium | reverse complement strand
GCTGAACACCTGGGTGGAGGTCGAGGCCGAAACCCAGGAGAAGGCGGAGTCGAAGGCGTACGACGAGGTCATCGGCAAGGAAAAGGACGACCCGTGCTGGTCGGACGACGACGATGTCCAGGTCGAGGACGACACGTGCTGCCTCGTGAACGGGCAGTGGGAGAGCGCCTACTACGCGCCGAAGGAGTGCGGAGGGCAGGGCTTGACGCCGGACCCGGAGTTATGATATAATAGGGACCCGTTAGCCCAAGTTGGGCAAGGAAGGAAACCAAGTGAGTCAATGATTACGCTGAAGGAATGGCAAGTCCCGCTTGCCGAGCACCAGACGAAGGTGCTGCGCGAGGGGAAGGTGATGCTGTCCGCCTGCCACACGGGGAGCGGCAAGACCTACCTCGCATGCCAGACGATCAGGGACCTCAAGATGCCCACGCTCGTCGTGTGCCCCAAGGTCGCGATCTCGCAGTGGAAGCACGTCGTCGAGGGCATGGGCTGCCGGCCCTACGTCATCGACGTCGTGAACCCCGAGAGGCTGGTCGCCGGCAGGAACCCGTACTACAACAACGACACCGGCTGGGCGTCGCTCGACGGAAACCGCCCGTGCCTCCTGGTGGTGGACGAGGTCCACCGTGGCTGTAGTGGCGCGGACTCGAAACAGACCCTCATGGCGGCGAGGTGGTGCAACAAGGCCCACCCGCTCAACAAGGAGCTGCTGATGTCGGCCACCCCCTTCGAGACCCCGGAGAAGATGCGCCTCATCGGCTATCTGATGGGCTTCCACCGCTTCGTCAAGTCGTCGTTCTACGACTGGATGCGGACGAAGAACTGCGGGTTCGTCGACATCGGCTGGGGCTCCCGAAAGCGCCGCATCTTCCGGTTCACGACCAACAAGAAGAAGGCCGAGGAGACCATGCGCCTCATACGGCACGAGATGGGAGACCGCTTCATGTCGATCACGCCCGGGGAGATTCCGGGATTCCCGGAGGAGACGCGGGAGGTGGTGCTGGTGGACCTGGCGCAGAAGGACCACGACGCGCTGGTGCGAGCCTACGAGGAGATGCCGCCGCAGATGCAGCACATGTCGCAGGACGACATGGTGAAGACCTTGCGCTTGAGACAGCAAGCCGAATGGTGCAAGGCTTCCGTGTTGGCCGAAATGGCCGCGGACTACGTGGAGGACGGGTACAGCGTGTTCATCGCCATCTCGTTCTCCGACTGCCGCAGGCGCATCGAGGACGAGCTCGCGAAGAAGGGCGTGAAGTACGCTTCGATCTACGGCGGGCAGCGCGATTCCGAGAGGCAGGCCGGCATTGACTCGTTCCAGCGGAACGAGACTCACGTCATGGTGGGGATGATGCAGGCGTGCTCCGTCGCGCTCTCGCTGCACGACGAGCGGCACGAGCGCCCGCGCGTCTCGCTGATAAGCCCAAGCTATTCCGCGTCGGACGTGATGCAGGCCCTCGGAAGAATCCGCAGGGTCGGCGGAACGACAGCGACGCAGAAGATCGTGCTTGCGGCGGATTCGGTGGAGGAGCGCGTGGCCGGGGCGGTGCAGCGCAAGATCGACTGCATAGAAACCTTGTCCGACCGGGATTTGTGCCGTTGACACCGGGAACGAAATCCTGTATAATACGCACGAACCCAAAACAAGGAGAAGGAAGAATGGCAGCACATCCAGTCGAAGTGAACACGGGAGACGTCTTCGGGCGCCTCATCGTGAAGCACGCCGCGCCGAACGGGCCGGACGGCCACAGGCGCAGCGTATGCGTATGCACATGTGGAAACGAGGTGGTGGTGAACAACTCCAAGCTCGTCTCCGGCCACACACGGTCGTGCGGGTGCATAGTCCGCGAGCAGAAGCCCACCCTGCGCCACGGGGAGTCGTACACGCGGCTCCATAGCATCTGGCGCAGCATGAAGGGCCGTTGCAACAACCCCAACGACCTCGCCTACCATTACTACGGAGCCCGTGGCATCTGCGTCTGCCGAGAGTGGAACAGATCGTACGAGGCGTTCGCCAAGTGGGCACGGTCGCACGGGTATACGGACGAGCTGACGCTCGACCGCATCGACGTGAACGACGGGTACAAGCCGTCGAACTGCCGGTTCATCACGAAGGCGGAGCAGCAGCGGAACCGTCGGGACAACCACCTCATCACGTACAAGGGTGAGACGCACTGTCTCGAGGAGTGGGCCCGGATAACGGGCATCAACTCCGGGACGCTGAACTCGCGCATCAACCGGCAGCACTGGAGCGTAAAGCACGCGCTGGAAGAACCGCCGTCCGACGTCGGGCGGCACGGAGCCCAGAGGCCGTACGACATCTACGGCAGGCATCCAATAATCGAACAGATGTTCGACGGGCACAAGACGTACCCCAGCCTCGCCGAGGCGATGGCGAAGTACATCGAGGAGCTCGTGTCGTAGGAGACAAGATGAATGACGCCTGATTTCATAAGGCTCACGAGCCGAGAGGTCGGCGGTGGCGACCTGTTCCTGAAGAGGAGCATGATCGCCGCCGTCGGCTCGTACTGGAACGGGAAGCAGCAGGTCACGCACGTCACGCTGATAAACGAGGACATTGATTACGAGGTGAAGGAGAGCCCGCGTGAGGTTCTCCGCCTCATCACAGGAGAAAAGGAACAGCCAAATGGCATACAAGGTACAGAAGGTGAGTCCGTCGGCGCTGGCCGCAACGGAAATGTGCCCCCGGTTTCGGCCGGACGGCAAGGAGAACGACGCGGCCGTGGACGGCACGCTCATGCACGAGTTCGCGGAACAGCTGGTGCAGGTCCCGAGGGACCAGTGGGACGGCTGGATCGCGACGCGGGAGGCGAGCCCGGACATGAAGGGCCTGCTGGAGGAGATCGCCTCGACGCTCCGCACGATCCTGACGGACCCGCTGCCGGTGGTGCACGACTACCGCCTGCGGATGCGCGCGGGCAAGCCGCGCAAGACGCTCCTGAAGCCGGGGCTCTACCCGGAGTGCGAGCTTGAGCGCGGCGGCGGGCGCCACGGCTACATCGACCTCCTCGTGGTCACGCCCGAGGGCGTGTGCTTCATCGTGGACTACAAGTCGAACCGCGTCGAGAAGGACTTCTCGCTCCAGCTCGCCGCCTACGCCTGCGACGTGAACCGCCTGTGCCCCGCGCACACGGCGTTCGTCTGCCAGATCATCGCGCCCCGCCTCGAGGACGACGCGCAGCTCCGCCTGGAGCTCGGCGTCGACGAGCTGGCGAAGTGGAACGAGCGCATCGCGCGCATCGAGGAGGTCGCCGACCAGTCGGCCAACGACCCGTCGATCCCCGGCCGCCCGTGCGACGCCTGCCAGTACTGCCATTGGCAGGGCAAGTGCCAGTACCAGGCCAACGCCGCGCTCGCCGTCTCCGAGACGATGAGCGAGGATCAGGTGACGGTCTCGCCGAAGACGGCGAAGACGACCGTGGTGCAGGCTCTCGCCTCGCTGGTCGGCCCCGGCGGACCGTACGAGGGCGAGGTCGTCACCGCGTCCACGTTCACGAACCCGGCGACGCCCGCGCAGCGCGGACTCCGCCGCGCGTGCATGAAGTTCCTCGAGGTCTTCATCGAGGCCGCGAAGGAGGACGACCGCACGTGGGCCGGGCAGTTCCCGGCGGACCAGATCGCGACGCTCGTTCCGGGCTTCTCGATCTCCATGGTGAAGGGCCGCTCCACGGTCGACACGTCGCGCGTCGCGGACATCCGCGAGGCCGTCATGTCCCGCTTCCACATGAACATCGAGGAGGTGTTCGAGGTGTCTTCGGTCGACACGAAGATGCTCGCCGAGAAGCTGGTCGTCGACGGCTGGACGAAGAAGAAGGCCGACGAGGAGATCAAGAAGTGC
>JAEEHL010000154.1 GCA_016280825.1 Verrucomicrobiota bacterium | reverse complement strand
TGGTAAGTGTAGTACGCGCCGCCGACGGCGGGGCCGGACGATCTCAAAGAGACGGTCGAGCCGCCGTTCGTCGTCACTCCGTTTCCTGAATAGTAGCCCATGTCAAACCATCTCCCTTCTTGCCTGTATGGTGTAGCGCACAAAGTCGCAGTCGCGCCCCTGCTGCGGGTCGTCGATAAGCGCGAAGCCGCCGTTCGTCCCGCTTGCCGCAGTCATTGTCGGCGCGGCCTCTCCGTTCGGCGCAAGCGTCTCGGCGGATAGTTCGTACCGCCCGTTCACAATGTCGGACGCGCACGGCATGAGGTTCTCTTCGCACACAACCGGGTCGCAAGCCGCGACAAGTCGGCAGCTCTGCAAGTGCCCGCCGCCGTTGATCGCGTTCAGTAGGTTCTGCGCCTTGCTCCGGGCGACGACGGGGACGGATACGTTGAATTTGTTGGCGTTGACCGTGAAGTTGTTGACGGCGTTCGCGCCCTCGTTCGCGACGGCGGAAACGGTCACGGTCGGGAATTTCCCAACCTCGGTCACGATCTCGACCGTGGTTATCATAAAGCCGGAAACGGCAATCGTTGACGCGCCGACCGCGACTTCTTGCCCGGCGGCGTTGCGCGGCTTCCACGCCTTGCCCAACTGGACGGCGACCGTCGTGTTCGCCTTGACGACGTAGGTCACGGACGGATTGCGCCAAACCTTGCCGACTTCGTTCACGCCGCTCTCGTACTTGCCGCCGTGTGAGACGGCGACGCGGTGGCGCGTGTCGCCCGTTGTGGACGCAATCGGCACAAGCGCGGACGACGACAGGCCAAACCAGTCAATGCAACCGCCAATCCATGAGGCGAGAAGGGTCGCATTTGCGGAGAAGGTGTGCGACAGAAGCGCGGGCGTAAACGCGCCGCCCCTGTCGATCATCAGCGTCCCGTTCAACTTGTAGCCGCCAAACGTGCCGCCGCCTGTCGGCGGGGTGATCGACGTGATGGCGGTGGTCAGCGCGGTGTTGGAGTAAAAGCCGCCGCCGACCAGTTTGTAGTAAAACGCGGAAGTCCCGCCCGTCCCGTACTCGCCCTTGTTGAGTGTGATTGTGGCGTAGTTGTTCCACCTCGCGTAGATCGTCACGTCGCCGCCGGGGTCGTACCCGTTCCACAAGCTGCCGGACGCCGATATCATTTGCGTACCGCCGGACGTGCTCGTGAAAAAGCCCGCGAGGATGTAGTTCGCCCGCGTCGGCGTCTTCGTCAGCGCGTAAATGCGGTAGGATGTCCCCGTGTTCTTCGCCGTCGCCCAATAGTACCCGGTCGTGTTGTAGTACAGGGTGGTCGGGCTTGTGCCGCTTCCGCCGTTGTTGTTGAGGGTGATCGTTCTCCACGCCATACCGTCACCCCTTTACTTGCAAAAGTTCGTCCAACTTCGCCGCGAGGTCGGCGGTGTTCCTCTCGATCTCGGCGAGGTGGCGTTCCGCCGCTTCCTTTTCCTCGCGGGCAAGGGCTACGCGCCGGACGGCCTCGTCGTCGACGGATAGGTTCTCGGCCTTGCGCCAGTCGCGGCGGCGGTCTTTCAGCCGTTCAAAGTCCTTTTCAAACTGCTTGCGGGCTTGTGCGTCGGCCTTTTCCTCGGCGATCTGCGCGGCCATGCTGTCCTTGTCTCTGTACCAGCCCCACGCCTGCTGCAGCTTCGATTCTGCGGCGGACACGGCGGAGCGCGTCTTGGATTCCTCGGCGCGTTCGGCGGCGAGTAGTTTCTGGTGGTCGCGGATTCGTGCCGCGAGTTCGGCTTGCCGTTCGCGCTCCCGGCGGGCGGCTTCCTGTGCATCAAGGCGTTCGCGCTCCCGCGCCGCTTTCTCGGCGGCTTTCTTTTCTTCCTCTGCGCGTTTCTCGGCGGCGGCCTTGGCGTTGCGCTCGTCGGTTTTCTTCTGCCCGGCGGCGAGGCTCTCTTGTATGCGCTTCTCCTCGTCGGCGGCGCGTTTCGCCGCGTCCCGCTCTTCCTTCGCCTTGCGTTCGGCGACTTTCTTCACCGCGTTGGCGCGTATCTTCTCATAGTCGAGGTCGCGGTCTTTCTGCTCCCGCTCCGTGTCGCGCATCGCCTTTTCGCCGTTCTTCCACGCCTCGTCCCACGATCCGCCCGCCATCTTCGTTCCGATCACGCCGCCAATGTACGCGCCGCCCTGCTCGGCTTGGTCGCGTATCCAGTTGTAGCCGTCCACAAGTTTCCCGATCCACCCGAAAGCAACGCGGGCGGCTTCGGCAACGGAACGGCAAGCCTCGCCGACCTTCGTTGCCCAAACTTCAAGCGTCCCGTCCTCTTCCAGTTGCTTCGCCTTGTCAAGTACCGCGCCCATCCCTTCTTTGGCCGTGTCAGCAAACGCAAGCCCAAACGCCCGGACGATGTTGTCCCATCTCGACTTGATCGCGCCCATCAGTCCTTCGCCCGTCTTTTCGGTTTCGGACATTGCGCCCTTGTATCGGCCCAACTGCGCCTCAACCTCGGCCCAAATCTCGGCGTTGCTCTTGCCCGCCGCTTGTAGGTCTTGCAACTTCTGGGCGACTTCCGGCGTAATCACGCCCATGTTGCGGAGTTGCATGACGGCGCGGGAAAGCGGCTGGCCGTCCCGGATAAACGCATAAAGCCGCCCGACGGCCTGGCCCATTTCCTCAATCGGGTAGCCCGTCGCCGCCGCTGCGTCGCCGATTAGTTCGAGGCTTTTCTTGTAGCCCAACGCGCCGTCGGTCATTACCATGAGCGAACGCGACGCCTTTGCAAATTCGTCAAGGCTGAACGGGGGCGTGTCGCCGAGTGCCTTTAGGTCGGCCATGTGCGCCTTGGCTTCGTCGATGTTGCCGATCAAGGTCTTGAATTGCTGGGTCTGCGTCTCGAAGTGGAAAGCGGACGACAGGACGGCGCGGATCGCGCCCCATGCCTTGCGGATCGCCGCCGTCCCCATGTCCCACGCCGCCTTTATGTCCGCCCAATGGCGGCGGTTCTTCTGCGCCGCGTCGCCCATAGACTTCGCCACGCTCTGCGCCATTGAGTTGACTTGGTCTTTCGTCGCCTCGATCCCGGCGGCGTTTAGCGCGGAGGTAATGCTGATCCGTATCTGTTTGCTTGTCGCCATCGGCGTGTCCTTTCCATCATTCGCGGCGCGGTCAAAAAGAAAAGCCGTCCGGGGGGCGGACGGCAAAACGGAATGGCAACAGGCGGCGCGGCTCTCTATTCAATAGGCGGCGGCGTGGTTTCTGCGGCGTCCCTTGCCGCTTTCTCGGCGCGTAGCCGCTTCGCTATCGCGTCAAGGGTCGCCAAATAGTCGGCGTGGGCCTTTGCGCTCGTCTTGGTGAGTTTCATTCCCGCCTGTACGTGCGCGGCGTAGATCATGCCGCGAAGTCGGGAAGGGGTCTGGCACATGAGATCGTCGAACGTGAGGCCAGTCGCCGCCGCTGCTTCGGCGAGTTTCTCTTCAAGCGCGGCGAAGTTGCGCCGCTCCCGTTCGTCGGGCGTTTCGTCACGTTCGCGCCTCTTGGCGAGTTCGGTTTTCTCCGGCTTCACCCCTTGGCCGACGGCGGCGTAATATACGGCGTTCTCGACTTCCGTCTTGGTGGCGGTCACGCTTGCGATGAAGTGGCCGAGGGCGCATTCGATTTCCGCCGGATCGCGCAAGCCGTCAAGGTAGCCGCGCTCCCTGCCGTGGGCAAGAGCGAACGCGAAAAGCCAGTCCTCGGTCTGCTCGTCGTCGGCGTACCGTTTCGCGTAGGCGTACCAGAAGTGCGCCGCCATCGTCGGCTCCCAGAATACCACGCCGCCCGCAACGGCGAAACGCGGCACGTTGTAGGCGGTCGTTTCCGGGCCGTCCGAAATGCGGGCGGCGAGGGCGTGTAGTCGAATCACGTCCTCGTCGCTCGGTGTCAGGCCCTCGGCGCGTAGGTCGTCGAGGTCGTCCTTGGCAAGCTGCGAAATCATGCCGCCTCTGTTCCGATGAGATACTTCGTCGCGGTCGCGGCGCGTGTGATGTAGTTTGCGTCGGGGTCGGTTTCCGCCGGGCTTGCCGTGACGGTAAAGCCGCCCGCGCTTGCCGCTGTAATCGCGCCGTTGCCCGTGGGGTCGGTCATGGTGGCCTGTACCTCGATGCGCCCGTGGCTTGCGTCGCTTGCGACGGGGACGCCGCCGACGGTCTGGACGTGTGGATCGACCGCCGCGTTGGTGTTGATCTGCGTGAAGTTCGCGGACGCGGTGAACGCGCCGCACACGTCTTGCGCCTTGCTGCGCGGGGTGAGGGTTCCCGTGAGCGCGTAGGTGCGCTTTGCGGTCGCGCCGCTCTCGACTTCGACGCCGCTGATCGTGACGGTCGGCGGGTTGTTCGCCTGTGTGGTGATCGCAACCGTGGTCAGCATGATTTTCTTCGTGATCGCGCTTGCGCCGCTGCCGATTGTGTAGGAGTGGATCGAGCCGAGAACGATGCCGGCCAAATCAACCTCGCCCGTGACGGCGTACTCGGTCGAAGGTGCGAGAACTTCGCCGTAAACGTCGTGCGCGGCGGTGTCGCCGTACTCGTTCGGGGCTTCCGCGACGCTGCTCGTCTTGCCGTCGTTCGACGACTTCGGGGTCAGGCCGTCTATTGCTCCCCAATAGTTGACGGGTGCGCTGAATCCTGCGTTCATGTCTGTGGTTCCTTTCTTGTCTGTCAGTTAGCGCGGCCCGTTATGGTCGCCGCGAAAGTTGTAGTCCATGTGCCGCCGTTCTCGTCGTCGGCGAAGTCCGGCGGATCGCCCTCGCCCAACTGAAAGCCGTCAACGGCGAAGACGTGCGCCTCCGTGTCGTCGGCCTCGTCGCCCAACTCCCCGCAGTTGTCGCCACGCGCCAGAAAGTCGAACGCGGCCCACAGTGCGTTGTAGTTCTCGACAAACAGGCTCCCGCCCTTGTCGTCGTCAAGCGAGACGGTCAGGGCGGCGGTTGCGTTGAATGAGTAAAGCGGCAAGGGTTCGGCTCGTTGCTCCGCGATGTGGACGTTCACGCCAATGCCGCTCGACTTCGCTTCGTGCTTCTCCCCGGCAAGGGCTTCGAGCAAAAGCGAAAAG
>JAEEHL010000153.1 GCA_016280825.1 Verrucomicrobiota bacterium | reverse complement strand
CGCGTTCTCCCCGGGCGCAGGTGGTCCGACGGCCTACACCAGGCGGTCGAGGCGAAGGAGGGCGTCGAGATAGAGAAGGAGTCGCAGACGCTCGCGACGATAACGATACAGAACTACTTCCGCCTCTACAGGAAGCTTTCCGGCATGACGGGCACTGCCGAGACGGAGGCACGCGAGTTCAAGGACATCTACAAGCTCGACGTCGTCTCCGTGCCAACCAACAAGCCCGTGAACCGCATCGACGGCAACGACCAGATCTACCGCTCGCAGCGCGAGAAGTACAAGGCGATCATCTCCGACGTCGAGCGCCGCCATGCCCTCGGCCAGCCCGTACTCCTCGGCACGGTAACGGTCGACACGTCGGAAGTCCTTTCGCGCATGCTCAAGATGGCGCACATCCCGCACGAGGTGCTGAACGCCAAGAACCACGCGCGAGAGGCGGAGATCGTGGCGCTCGCAGGGCAGCGCGGCTCCGTGACGATCGCGACGAACATGGCAGGCCGCGGCACAGACATCAAGCTCGGGGATGGCGTGACGGAGCTTGGCGGCCTCCACGTCATAGGCTCCGAACGCCACGAGTCGCGGCGCATCGACCGCCAGCTTCGCGGCCGCTGCTCGCGCCAGGGCGACCCGGGCTCGTCGCAGTTCTTCATCTCGCTCGAAGACCAGCTCATGCGGCTTTTTGGCTCGCAGAGGATCGCCGGCATCATGCAGCGCCTCGGCCTCAAGGAGGGCGAGGTAATGGAGCACAGGTGGCTCAACAAGTCGGTCGAGACGGCGCAGAGGCGCGTCGAGCAGCAGCATTTCGCGGTGCGCAAGCGTACTCTCGAGTACGACGACGTGATGAACAAGCAGCGCTCGATAGTCTACGAGCTCCGCGGCAGGGTCCTGTGCGGCACGAAGGAGGAGGTGCATTCGCTCATACTCGACGTGATGAACGACCTCGTGCAGAGCCAGGCGGAAAGGTACCTCTTCAGCGCGAAAGACGGCTCCGTGTCGGACTTCCTCGCGTGGCTCGGCGTCACTTTCCCGGTGACGGTAACCGAGGAGGAGCTTGTGCCATTGATGGGCACGCCAGCTGCGGCGGGCGACATGGTGATGAAGCGCGTCGAGGAGGCGTACGAGACGAAGTGCGCGAGCGAAGACCAGGAGGTGCTGCCGTTCATGGAGCGCGGCGTCTTCCTACAGGTCATCGACCGCGAATGGCAGGACTACCTCCGCGCCATGGACGACCTCCGCCACGGCGTGAACCTCCGTGCCTACGGCCAGAGGGACCCTCTCGTCGAGTACAAGAAGGAGGCGTTCTCGATGTTCGAGTCGCTCATGGGCTCCATAAAGACGAAGGTGGCCTCGGGCGAGTTCAGGAGCGCCTCCGCCGCGAGGTTCCAGACGGCGTACAGGCGCCTTGTGAGCACGAACGCGCAGTCGTTCGACCCTGCGGGCGGCGGCGAGGAGCCGCGCCCGGCGCCGGGGCGCGATGCAACCGTCGCGGACGTGCTCAAGTCGATGATGTCGGAGCGCGGCGCGGCGTCTGTGCGCATTCCGGCCGCTCCAAGGCCAGTTGCGGGGAGAAATGACCCATGCCCGTGCGGGAGCGGCAAGAAGTTCAAAAAGTGCTGCGGGAGGAACGTTGCATGACGACAGCGATAATAGTTGCCGCCGGGAAGTCCGAGCGGATGGGGAATGGGGTTGACAAGGCGTTTCTGCCCTTGTGCAGCAAGCCCGTGCTGGCGTGGAGCCTTCTGGCGTTCGAGCGCTCGCCCGACATCGACGCCATCGTGCTCGTCGTGAGGAAGGAGCAGCTCGTGGCGGCGCAGGCGCTCGCAAAGATGTTCGGCATCGCCAAGCTGAGGGGCATCGTCCCGGGCGGCAAGACCCGCGCCGAGTCCGTGCAGGCGGGGCTTGCGCAGTGCGACATCGACACGAAGACCGTTGTCGTGCACGACGGCGCAAGGCCGCTCGTCTCCCGCAGGACGATCGCGGCGGTCGTCGAGGCGGCGGCAAAGGGCCCGGCCGCGGCGGGCGCGCGCGTCACAGACGCCCTGAAGCGCGTCGACAAGGGCTTGGCCATTTCCGGCAGCGTCGAAAGGGACAGGGTCTGGGCGATGCAGACGCCGCAGGCGTTCCCAGTGGAGGTTCTGCGCGAGGCGTACAAGAAGGCCGGCAAGGCCGACTTCGCCGATGACTGCGAGGTCGTTGAGAAGGCGGGCGTCCAGGCGCGCGTCGTCGAATGCACCGACCCGAACTTCAAGATTACTACCGCCTCCGACCTCCAGCTCGCGGCGTACTTCCTCAAATAGGCTTGGGGGAATGGGAAAGGTATTTGCCATACTCGGGGACATCCACTCCAACATCGAGGCGCTCGACGTCGTAATTGACGATTGCCGCGCACAGGGCGTCACCGACTTCATGTGCACCGGCGACATCGTGGGCTACAACGCCTCGCCGAGGGAGTGCCTTTCGAGGATACGCGAGCTCGGATGCCCCGCCGTGATGGGCAACCACGACTTCTACGTCTCCACCCGCAAGGACCTTTCCGACTTCAACCCCGCCGCCGCTGCCGTCGTGCAGTGGACGCGCGGCCAGCTCAAGATGGAGGACATCTTCTTCCTCCGCTCGCTGCCGTTCCTGCGCACGGTCATGGGGTTCTCGGTCGTCCACTCCACCTGCGACAACCCGGAGGGGTTCGGCTACGTGTTCGACAAGTTCCAGGCCGACGCCAACTTCGTGAACCAGAAGACGCCGATATGCTTTCACGGCCATACGCACTGCCCCGTGGTGTACGAGAGGCTGATGGACGGCGTGCAGATCCTCCCGCCGGTCGACATGCTCCTCTCCCCGGGCCACAAGTTCTTCATAAACGTGGGCAGCGTGGGCCAGCCGCGCGACGGCGACCCAAGGGCTTCCTACGTGATATTCGACCAGGTGTCGAAGACGGTGCGCTTTCGCCGGCTCGAATACGACGTCGCGGCGGCGCAGGAGCGCGTCAGGAAGGCGGGCCTCCCGGAGAGGCTTGCCGAGAGGCTTGCGGTCGGGCAATAGCGGAGCGCGAACATGGCGGAAAACAACTACAACGCGGAAAACATCCAGGTTCTCGAGGGCATGGAGGCCGTGCGGAAGCGCCCTGCGATGTACATCGGCGACACGGGCGAGCGCGGCTACCACCATCTCGTCTACGAGGTTGTGGACAACTCCATCGACGAGGCGCTCGCGGGCTACTGCACGTCGGTCGAGGTCTTCATCAACCCCGACGGCTCGGTTACCGTGCAGGACGACGGGCGCGGCATCCCGGTGGACATGCACCCGACGCAGCGCCGCCCCGCGATCGAGGTCGTTCTTACGGTGTTGCACGCGGGCGGCAAGTTCGACGGCTCCAACTACAAGGTCTCGGGCGGCCTCCACGGCGTGGGCGTCTCCTGCGTGAACGCGCTTTCGGAGTGGATGAAGGTCGAGGTCAGGCGCGGTGGCAAGGTGCATCGCATGGAGTTCTCGCGCGGGCAGGTGACGAAGCCCCTCGAAGTTGTGGGCGAATGCGGCGGCGAGACGGGCACGAAGGTAACGTTCTTCCCGGACCACACGATATTCTCGTGCCGCGCGTTCAAGGCCGAGATACTCTGTAGCCGCCTGCGCGAGCTTGCGTTCCTCAACAAGGGCGTGACGATACACTTCCGCGACGACGAGGGCGACGGTAGCATAGAGGAGACGTTCCGCTACGACGGCGGCATAGACGAGTTCGTAGGCTACCTCAACGAGAACAAGAAGCCCCTTTCGCCCGTCATGCACTTCGAGGGCTCGAAGGAGGGCGTCACCGGCATGGTGCAGGCCGAGATATCAATGCAGTACGTCGACAGCTACTCGACAATCGAGCAGACCTACTGCAACAACATCCACACCATCGAGGGCGGCACCCACCTCTCGGGCTTTCGCCGCGCCCTCACCACCACGATCAACAAGTACGGCGCCGACAACAAGCTCATCAAGGAGAAGGACTCCCTTACCGGCGACGACATGCGCGAGGGCCTCACGGTCGTCGTGAGCGTGAAGGTGCCGCAGCCGCAATTCGAGGGCCAGACGAAGACGAAGCTCGGCAACGGCGAGGTGGAGGGCATCGTAAGCTCCATCGTCTCCGAGAGGCTCATGACGTTCTTCGAGGAGAACCCCGCAATAGCGAAGACGGTCATAGAGAAGACGCTCCTCGCCGCCCGCGCCCGCGAGGCCGCCCGCGCCGCGAGGGAGTCGACGCGCAGGAAGGGCGTGATGGACGGCCTCTCCCTGCCCGGCAAGCTGCGCGACTGCTCGGAGCGCGACCCCGCGAAGACCGAGCTATACCTCGTCGAGGGCGATTCCGCCGGCGGCAGCGCCTGCAAGGGGCGCGACCGCGCGACGCAGGCGATACTGCCCCTTCGCGGCAAGGTGATAAACGTCGAGAAGGCGCGCATCGACAGGATGCTCGCGAACAACGAGATACGCACTCTCATCACCGCGATCGGCTGCGGGTTTGCCGACGAGTGGGACATATCCAAGGTCCGCTACCACAAGATAGTCATCATGACCGATGCCGACGTGGACGGCGCCCACATTAGAACGCTCCTCCTGACGTTCTTCTTCCGCAAGATGCCGGAGCTAATCGAGAAGGGCTACGTGTATCTCGCGCAGCCGCCGCTCTACAAGGTCGAGAGGCGCAAGAAGGTCGAGTACGTCCTCACCGACGCCGACCTCACGGAGAAGCTGCTGACGCTCGGCCTCGACGACTTCGAGGTGAAGGACGGAGCGGGCGCTGCGCTCGAGCCCGAGAGGGCGAAGCTCTTTCTGAAGCTCCTTGCCGAGATCGAGGCGACCGCGAAGGCACTTGAGGAGCGCGGCGCGGATGCGAAGGAGCTTCTTTCCGCAGATGCGGCGGCGGCAGGGGCGTCGGCCTCTCTCGTGAAGAAGCAGTTCAGCTCGCTTTCCGGCTACGGGTACGGGCCCGAGAGCTGGTTCTCCGGCGACCTGCCGAAGCTTCTCGACCGCGTGAGGGAGCATGGCAGGCAGGGGCTTTCGATAATGCGCTTCAAGGGCCTCGGCGAAATGGACGCGCCGGAGCTCTACGACACCACCATGAATCCGGAGAAGCGCCACATGCTCAAGGTCGGGATATCCGACGCGATGGAGGCCGACAGGATGTTTTCGCTTCTCATGGGCGACGAGGTGGAGCCTCGCCGCAAGTTCATCGAGGACAACGCATTGAGCGTGCGCAACCTCGATTTCTGACGTTTTGAAAGGAGGGGGTCATGTCTGACAGGCTTGCCGACATCGGATGGGAGGAGTTCAGGGGGCTCTCGCCCGAGGCGAAGAGCGGCTATCTATCCGCGCCGGGCCTTGGCGGGATGCCGTACCACACGCTTTTCGCGCAGCAGTTCGACAGGCTCATCCTCGAGCGGCTTGCGGCTCTTGCCAACAGGATCCGATTCATAAGCAAGTCGAGGGAGGGCGCCCTGCACCTGAAGGGGCTGCTGTCGCACAAGAGGGCTATGCTGTACTTTTCCCAGCCGTCCTCGCGCACGTTCCTCTCGCACCTCGCCGCCTGCCAGATACTGGGGCTCACCACTGGCAGCGTGCGCGACGCCGCGACGAGCTCCGAGTTCAAGGGCGAGTCGAAGGAGGATTCGATACGCACCTTCAGCTCCTACTTCGACATGATAATAATGCGCAGCCCCGAACAGGGCCTTGCGGAGAAGATGGCGTGGGAGCTTTCGAACTCGTCGCGCCCCGTGCCGATAATAAACGCCGGTTCCGGCAAGGACCAGCACCCCACGCAGGCGCTTCTCGACATCTACACGCTCATGCGCTCGTTCGAGACTAAAGGCGGCATCGACGGCAGGACGGTCGTCTTCTGCGGCGACCTCATGCGCGGCAGGACCGTCCGCTCGCTCTCCTATCTCCTTACGAGGTTCGAGGGGGTCAGGCAGGTGTTCGTCGCCCCGCAGGAGCTTCAGGTGCCGGCCGACGTGGTGATGGTGCTCGCGAAGAAGGGTGTGGAGTTCGAGGTGACGGACAGCCTGCGCGACGCCGTCCCCGGCGCGGACGCCGTGTACATGACGCGCATCCAGGACGAGTGGGACGAGTCGAAGGGGGCCTCCGCGAAGATCGACACGAGCCGCTTCAAGTTCGGCGCGAAGGAGCTTGCGCTCCTGAAGGCCGACGCCGTGATAATGCACCCGTTGCCGCGCCGCGACGAGATAGCCACGTGCTGCGACCGCGACCCGAGGGCGATGTACTGGCGGCAGATGCGCAACGGGATGTGGATACGCGCCGCGCTCATCGCGGCGACGTTCGGCCTCGAGCGCGAGATTGCGGAGTGCGGGTACTAGGCCATTCTGGATGGACGCATTCGGATACAGCTTCAGGAACCCCCGGCTTCTCGAGGAGGCGCTTACAACGCCCTCCTTCAAGATGGACCATCCCGCCGCGCGCGACAACCAGCGCCTCGAGTTCCTCGGCGACGCGGTGCTCGGCGTCATCGCGGCAGACAGGCTCTACCGCGAGCGCACCGACGAGGAGGAGGGGCGGCTTACCGTTGACCGCGCGCGCATCGTCTCCACTGAATCCCTCTGCCGCGCCGCGGCGCGCATGTCGCTTGCCGGGATGCTGAAGCGCAACGCGCACGCCGCCGCGCTTCCCTCCGATTCCAAGTCCCTCGCCGACGCGATAGAGGCGGTCATCGGCGC
This sequence comes from Verrucomicrobiota bacterium, assembly GCA_016280825.1. Taxonomy (GTDB): domain Bacteria; phylum Verrucomicrobiota; class Kiritimatiellia; order RFP12; family UBA1067; genus UBA1067. Next base: position 11,057 of record JAEEHL010000153.1, on the reverse strand, counting down.
GGCGTGGATTGACGGCGGCCTCGAGGCGGCGTGCGCCGTCTTTGACGCGCTCGGCCTCGGCGACAGCGGCGCCTGCGCAAACCCGAAGGGCGACCTCCAGATAGCGACGCAGGCGCTCGTTCCGCCGCGCCTCCCAGAATACGTCCTAGTATCGGTCTCGGGGCCCTCGCACCAGCCGGTCTTCCACGTGAAGGCGACGGTCGAGGGAATTGGCGAGGCGGAGGCGCGGGCAGGCTCACGCAAGAAGGCGGAGAGCGAGGCTGCGGCGCTGCTGCTCGAGAAGATGAAGGAGGCTCGGAGATGACGACAGTGGTGAAGACGGTGAAGTTCGACGCGGCGCATGTGCTCACGAACCACCAGGGGCTTTGCAAGAACCTGCACGGGCACACGTACAGGGTTGACGTGGCCGTCGCCACTCCCGATCTTGAGGCCGACATGGTGATGGACTTTACCGACATAAAGCGCATCGCAACTGAAGAGATATGCAGCCGCTTCGACCACGCGTTTGTGTACAACACGCTTTCCGAGGGGGAGCGCGAGATCGCGGCGGTCGTGGAGAAGCACGGGATGCGCACGGCGGCGCTCCCGTTCAGGTCGACGGCGGAGAACCTTGCGAGGCACTTCTTCGAGCTTCTGAAGCCTCGGATGCCGGCGGTCTCCTCCGTAAGGGTCTGGGAGACGGCCGACAGCAGCGCGGAATACCGGGAATTGGGCGCGCAGTAATTCTCTTGATTGTTTTGCCGCAATATGCGATAATACGCTTAAGGGCAGATATTATGGAAAAGGATGCGATAATAATAGGTGCGGGGGTGATCGGGTGCGCTACGGCCCGTGAGCTTTCAAGGTACAATCTCAATGTCGCCGTTGTCGAGGCGGGCAGCGACATAGCCGAGGGCGCCTCGAAGGCCAACAGCGCCATCGTCCACGCCGGCTTCGACGCGAAGCCCGGCTCGAACAAGGCGAAGTTCAACGTTCTAGGCAACAGGATGTTTGAGGAATACTGCCGCGAGCTCAAGGTCCCGTTCAGGCGCAACGGCTCACTCGTGCTCGCGTTCGGCATGGAAGACGAACTTGCCCTCGCGGAGCTCAAGCAGCGCGGCGAGCAGAACGGCGTGCCGACCTTCATAATCGACCGCCAGGAGCTGCGCCGCCGCGAGCCGAACGTCTCCGACAAGGCAACTGCCGCGCTCTGGGCGCCCACGGGCGGGATATGCTGCCCGTACGAGCTTGCGTTCCGCTGCGCGGAGAACGCGGCGGCGAACGGCGCGGAGTTCATTTTCGACGCCAAGGTGACTGGCCTCAAGAAGGAGGCCGACGGCGCATGGCTTGTCGAGTGCGCAGACGGCAGGGCGTTCCGCACGCGCGCGGTGGTGAACGCCGCGGGCATCCGCTCCGACGAGCTGAACAACATGGTAAGCTCCGTCAAGTACTCCATCCAGGCGCGTCGCGGCGAATACCTCATGCTCGACAAGGACGAAGACGGGGTCTTCTCCGCCACGATGTTCCAGGTGCCCTCGAAGATGGGCAAGGGCATTCTCGTCTCGCCCACGGTTGACGGCACGGTGATCGTAGGCCCCACGGCCGAGGACATCCCCGACAAGGACGACAAGGCGACGACGTTCGACGGCCTCGAGAAGGTGAAGGCGGGCGCGAGGCGCACGTACCCCGGCCTGCCGCTCGACAAGGTGATAACGGAGTTCTCCGGCCTCAGGGCGCACGAGACCACTGTCGGCGACTTCATACTCGGCGAGGTCGCTGACGCGCCGTTCTTCTTCAATGCCGTCGGCGTGGAGTCGCCGGGGCTTACCTCCGCGCCCGCGATAGGCAAGTTCCTCGCAGAGGCCGTCGCCGGCCGCCTTTCCGCCTCGCGCAAGAACCCCGCGATCATCTCGAACGCGGTGAGCTGGTGGCCGAAGACGCGCGAGATGTCGCCTGCCGAGCTTGCGGAGCTCGTCGAGCGCGACCCGTCCTTCGGGCGCGTCGTATGCAGGTGCGAGGGCGTTACCGAGGGCGAGATACGAGCCGCCATCCGCGCGCGCGTCGGGGCGAGGACGCTTGACGGCGTGAAGCGCCGCACGCGCTCCGGGATGGGGCGCTGCCAGGGCGGCTTCTGCACGCCGAGGCTTATCGAGATTCTCGGCTCCGAACTCGGGCTGCCGCCGGAGTCGTTCCTCCTTTCGCGCAAGACCGCGCCGAAGGGGCTGAGGGAGCGCGAGACGGGCGGCGGCGAGCAGGTCGTCGACGCGACGCTCGACGTGCTTGTCGTGGGCGCCGGCCCTGCCGGGCTTGCGGCCGCCTGCGCCGCGAAGGACGCTGGTGCGGAGAGCGTCGTCATCATCGAGCGCGACGACGCGCCGGGCGGCATTCTCCAGCAGTGCATTCACAACGGCTTCGGGCTCCACCGCTTCAACGAGGAGCTCACCGGCCCCGAGTACGCGCAGCGCTACGTCGACATGGCGGAGGAGCGCGGAGTTCCCGTCCTATGCGGCACGATGGTGCTTGACCTGAGCCCGCTCGAGGGCGGAAGCACTGCCGTCACCGCAATGAGCCCGCAGGGAGGGCTCAAGAAGTACATTGCCCGCTCCGTCGTTCTCGCGATGGGCTGCAGGGAGCGCCCGCGCGGGGCGCTGATGACGCCGGGCACGCGGCCTGCGGGCGTGTACACCGCGGGCACCGTGCAGAGGCTCGTCAACATGGACGGCATCATGCCCGGAAGGCGCGTCGTAATCCTCGGCTCTGGCGACATCGGGCTTATCATGGCGCGGCGGCTCACGTTCTCCGGCGCGAAGGTGCTTGCCTGCGTCGAGATAATGAAGAAGAGCTCTGGCCTCATGCGCAACGTCGTGCAGTGCCTCAACGACTACGACATACCGCTTCTCCTTTCCCACACGGTGACCGACGTCGAGGGCAGGGAGCACGTGACGGGCGTCAAGGTCTCGAAGGTCGACGACGACCTGAAGCCGATCCCCGGCACGGAGATCCACTTCGACTGCGATACGCTCGTCCTTTCCTGCGGGCTCATACCGGAGAACGAGCTTACGAAGAAGGCCGGCGTCGAGATGGACCCGAAGACGCGCGGCCCGAAGGTGGACCTCAAGACGATGGCGACGAGCGTGCCCGGAATCTTCGCGGGCGGCAACGTCGTCAGGGTCTACGACCTCGTTGACTGGGTAAGCCGCGATTCCGAGATCGCAGGCAGGTCGGCCGCCGAATACGCAAAGCGCCTGAAAGGAGCCTCGTTGAAATGAAGATCATCTGCATCAACTGCCCGAAGGGCTGCGAGCTCGAGGCCGAGATGAAGGACGGCAAGCCCGTCGTCACCGGGCATACGTGCCCGAAGGGCGAGGAGTACGGCCGCGCCGAGCTTGTGAATCCCACGAGGATGGTCACGGGGCTCGTGCGTGTCGCGGGGATGCGCAAGCCGCTGCCGGTGAAGACGAAGGCCGCCGTGCCCAAGAAGAAAATCGACGAGGTGCTCTTCGCCATGCACCAGGCGACTGTGCAGCTGCCGGTGAGGATCGGCGACGTGATCACGAGCAACGTTGCAGGCACGGGAGTGGATCTCGTGGCCACGGCAAACATGTAGTCGTTAGTGGTTAGTGAAGGGGAAAGAGATGTTTGACCTCAAGAAGAAGAAGGCCTTTGTCTGCGACCTCGACGGGACTCTCTTCATGGGCCCGAACCCGATTCCGACTGCAGTGGATTTCGTCATAAGGAACACGAATTCCGGCAGGTTCAAGTTCTTCTACCTCACGAACAACACCTCGAAGTGCCCCGAGGAGTACATGAAGAAGATCTCTGGCGCGGCGATACCCGTCGTGCCTGAGCAGATACTGACCCCGCTCATCACGCTTGAGTCGTACATACGCGAGAAGGGCTACAGGAGCGTCTACCTCATCTCGAGCGAGAAGGTGAAGCGCCACATGGCCGGGCGACTTGCAGGCGTCTCGCTCGACTACGACCCGGAGGCAAACGAGCTTATCGCGCTAACCTACGACAAGGAGCTTACATACGCGAAGCTCGCGGACGCGACGAGCCTCTGGAACATGCGCAACTGCCCGCCAAGCCCGATGTGCCCCGTGCGCACGAAGAACCAGGCGCCGGTAGACTTCGTGGCGACGCACCCCGACAACTGCTGCCCCTCGGAGCGCGGCCCGATTCCCGACATCGGCGGGATGATGAAGTTTCTCGAGATCACGAACGGCATGAAGCCCAGCCACGTCTTCGGCAAGCCGAGCCCAACTCTGCTCGCGCCGGTCCTCGCGCAGTTCGCGCCAGAGGAGATAGCGGTCGTGGGCGACAGGCTCTACACCGACAAGGCCATAGCCGACAACGCGGGCGTCGACTTTGTCTGCGTCCTTTCAGGCGAGACGACGCTCGATGACCTTGCCAAGTACAAGGGCACGCCGCCCGCGATAGTCGTGGAGACGTTTGACAAGGTTGATAGTGGTCAGTAGTCAGGGGTCAGTGGTCAGTAGTTAGTGAATGGGGGAGGGGAAATGACGGTTGAGGAAAACAAGAGGTTCCTGAAGGGGCAGTGGCAGTTCATCATCTGCAGCATGGTGGCGTATGCGTTCTTCTACATAACGCGCAAGAACCTCTCCATGGCCCAGCCGGGCATGCTGGAGGAAGGGGTCATCTCCACGTACGCGCTCGGCACTATCATGACGGTGCACGGAGTCCTCTACGGCGTCAGCCGATTCGTTAACGGCTTCTGGGCCGACAGGCTCAACGGGCGCGTCTTCATGGCGATTGGCCTTGTCCTCTCGGCGCTCATGAACTTCCTCTTCGGCTGCACGTCGCTTACGATCCTCTTTGCCGTGTTCTGGATAGTGAACGGCTGGACGCAGGGCATGGGCTTTCCGGCGTGCGCGAAGATGCTCACCCACTGGATACACCCGAAGGAGCTTGCGACGAAGATGTCGATCTGGAACACCTCACACTCGATCGGCGCGTTCGCGGCGCTTGGGCTTTGCTCGCTTCTCTTCTCGTTCGGGTTCGGCTGGCGCTGGTGCTTCTACGTGCCTGCCGCGCTCGCGGGCCTCGCGGCGGTCTTCTGCTTCTTCTTCGTCAAAGACTCGCCAAGGGAGGCCGGCCTCCCCGACCTCGAGATCGAGGGCGCCGAGTCGCGGCCTGCGTCGCAGATCACCACGGCCGAACGCCGCCGCCTCGTCTTCGGCAACAGGGTGATCTGGCTCATAGCCATTGCGAACTTCTTCGTCTACATCGTGCGCTTCGGCTTCCTCGACTGGGGGCCCACGTTCCTCAAGCAGCACAAGGGCATCCCCGTCGAGAAGGGCGGCCTCATGATAATCGCATTCGAGCTTGCGGCCGTCGTCGGCACGATCTTCGCCGGCTGGATCACCGACAAGGTGTTCAAGGGCCGCGGCGTTAGGACGTGCGTCTTCTGCATGCTCTTCGCGGCGCTTTTCGCGTTCGGGTTCTGGTATCTGCCGGACGGCGCGTCGAGCCTCTACGCCACGCTTCTTCTGATGGGCACCGGGTTCTGCATCTACGGCCCGCAGGCCCTGATCGGCATTGTAGCCGCGAACCAGGCGACAAAGGAGGCCGCCGCGATGGCCAACGGCTTTACCGGCATTATGGGCTATGCCTCGACCATCGTCTCCGGCATCGGCATAGCGTTCATCAAGGAGCATTTCGGCTGGGGCGTGACGCTCGGCTCCATCGCGGGGTTCGCACTCGTCGGCATGGTGCTGTTCCTCTTTGCGTGGTCTGCGAAGGCCGACGGCTACAAGAGGTAGAAGGTGTATCCCGACATACCGTTCTGGCTCTCGCTCGTCTATATGCTCGGCGGGTTCTTCCTGCTGGCGTGGTCGAGCGACAAGTTCATAGATTCCGCCGCCGCCGTGGCCCGCGCGCTCGGCATCTCGCCGTTCATAGTTGGCATTCTCGTCATAGGGTTCGGCACGAGCGCCCCTGAGCTTTTCGTCTCGGCGATGTCTGGCTTTTCCGGCCACGCCGGGATATCGCTTGGCAATGCCTACGGCAGCTGCGTCTTCAACATCGCCGTCATCCTCGGGGTTGCGGCGATGATATTCCCGCTTGCGGCCAATCCCCGCAAGACAGTGCCTGCGGGGCTTATGCTTTTCGCGATTTCCGCGCTTTCGTGGTTTCTCCTGCGCGACGGCACGTGTTCGCGGGCCGATGCAATCGTCCTGCTGGCGATTTTCGTCGTCATTATGCCGCTTTACTGCTGGTTCGACAGGAAGACTAATCCCGTATTCGCCGAGGGCGTTGCGGAGCCTACGGGCGGCAGGCGACGCAGACGGCACAGGAGGGGGCTTGGGAGTTCCATATTCTGGCTCTTCGCAGGGCTTGCGCTCCTTGTCATTTCGTCTCACCTTCTCGTCCATGGCGCGGTGGACTTCGCAAGGCGCGTGGGCGTAAGCGACCTTCTTATAGGGCTTACGGTCGTCTCGGTAGGCACTTCACTGCCGGAGCTTGCGAGCGCGATACAGTCGGCGCGGAAGGGCGAGCACGAATTCGTGCTTGGCAACATCATAGGCTCGAACCTCTTCAACACGCTTGCAGTCGTCGGCATCGCAACCGGCATCGCCCCCACGTCGGACTTTGCGGCGGCAATAACTACGCGCGACCTGCCGTTCGTCATGGCGCTTTCGCTTTCCATCCCGATTCTCGGGCTTAATTTCGCGAAGCCCTCGGCGACGGGGGCGTACACGCGCGGCAAGGCGCTTTTCTGGATTCTTGCGTATGCCGCGTACGCGGTGGTGATGATAAAGGGGGAGTTTGCAGCATGAACAAGGTCATAGCAGTCGACGGGCCGTCTGGCGCGGGCAAGTCTTCCGTTTCGAGGATTGTCGGCAGCCGCCTCGGGTTCCTGCACGTAGACTCCGGCGCGCTCTACAGGATAATGACATGGCAGGCCCTGAAGCGCGGCGTCGACACGTCCTCGCCAGAGGCCGTCGCCCGACTCGCGGAGGAAGTCTCCATCGAGTGTCGCCCGGAGAACGGCGCGGTCACGTTCTGGGTGGACGGCTTCCGCCCTGAGAACGAGCTGCGCACGCCCGAGATAAACGCCCATGCGAGCAAGGTCGCGACGGTGAAGGAGATCCGCGCGGCGATTACCGACCTTCTGAGGGGCATGGTGAAGTTTGGCCCGCTCGTCGTCGAGGGGCGCGACATCACGACGGCTGTCTTCCCGGATTCGCCGGCGAGGTTTTTCCTTACGGCCTCTCCCGAGGCGCGCGCCCGCCGCCGCCAGAAGGAGGAAGTTGAGAAGGGGATCGCAAGCCAGAGCGCGGAGGAGGTCAAGAAGTCGCTTCTTGCAAGGGACGAGATGGATTCGACGCGCAAGTACGCCCCGCTCCGCAAGGCGGACGGCGTTTTCGAGATTGACTCCTCCGAGCTGACCCTCGAGGAGGTCGTCGAGGCTGTCGTCGCCGCCCTGCCCGCAGACTGGCGGAAGCCAAAGGTTTTTTCCGCGGGAATATGATATAATACACAGTCCTAAGGCAAGGGACGATGTTCAACAACAAGGTATATCACAAGATAGACGCGCTCTCCGGTTCGATTGCGACCCTGAGGGCGGAAGGCGTAAGGTACGGGGAGATCGCCGAGATCGATTCCCGCGCCGGGTCGTCCCTTGCCCAGGTCATAAAGCTCGACGGCGGCAACGTCACGTTGCAGATATTCGCCGGCGCGCGCGGCGTGGACACGTCGGCGCGGGTGCGCTTTCTCGGCGAGCCGATGAAGGTTCCGTTTTCGGAGGCGCTCCTCGGCCGTGCGTTCACGGGGGCGGGCGTCCCGCGCGACGGCGGGCCGGAGATACAGGGCGAACCATCGCCCATAGGGCAGCCGTCCGTCAACCCGGCGCGCCGCATCATGCCCAACAAGATGGTGCGCACGAACATCCCGATGATCGACCTCTTCAACTCGCTTGTGAAGTCGCAGAAGCTGCCGATCTTCGCGAAGGCGGGCGAGCCGTACAACGAGCTTCTTGCGAGGATCGCGCTGCAGGCGGATTCCGACGTGATCATCATCGGCGGAATGGGGCTTAAGTACGACGAATACCTGAAGTTCCGCTCAACCCTCGACAGCTCCGGCGCCCTTTCCAAGACGGTGATGTTCATGCATACCGCCGCCGACCCGACGGTGGAGTGCATGCTTGTGCCTGACGTGTCGCTTGCCGTGGCGGAGAAGTTCGCCCTGAGGGGGAAGGACGTGCTCGTGCTCCTTACCGACATGACCTCGTTCGCTGACGCGATGAAGGAGATCGCGATTACGATGGAGCAGATTCCCTCCAACCGCGGGTATCCGGGCGACCTCTATTCGCAGCTTGCCGCGAGATACGAGAAGGCGGTGGACTTCGACGGCGCCGGCTCCATAACGATTCTCGCCGTGACGACGATGCCGGGCGACGACGTCACGCATCCCGTGCCGGACAACACCGGTTACATCACAGAGGGGCAGTTCTACCTGAAGGGCGGGCGCATCGAGCCGTTCGGGTCGCTTTCGCGCCTCAAGCAGCAGGTCAACAAGAACACGCGCGAAGACCACCGCACGGTGATGGACGCGATGATAAGGCTTTATGCGCAGTACAAGGAGGCGCTCGAAAAGCAGTCGATGGGCTTCAGGATGTCCGCATGGGACGTGAAGCTCCTCAAGTACGGCGCGTCGTTCGAGAAGAATATGATGGATCTTTCGGTCAACATTCCGCTTGAAGAGGCCCTCGACCTCGGGTGGAGGATTCTTGCGGAGTGCTTCGACAAGGGCGAAGTCGGCATACCGACGAAGCTTGTGGACAGGTTCTGGCCGAAGCAATGACGATTTCGGGGTTGTAGCTCAACTGGACAGAGCGACGGTTTCCTAAACCGTAGGTTCCGGGTTCGATTCCCGGCAGCCCCACCAGCACGATTTGACAAACGCGTTGAGGAGGCCTGCGCACTTCACGCCCGGCGCAGTTTCAAGGGAACTGTTGACGTCGATTACGTCGGCGCCTGTCGCGGCGGCCTGGCGAACGTTGAGCGCCGATATCCCGCCCGCAAGCACAACGCGCCTGCGAGCGGCCTTGAGCGCGTGAACAACCGACCAGTCTGCGACGCGACCCGTTCCCCCGCATCTTTCGCCGTCGCGGCCGTCGACGAGCACCGCGTCGGCTGATGCCGACGCAGGCGAGCCTTCAAGCGCCCAGACTTCGAAGCCCGCATTCTTTAATGCGCTCACCGCCGAATCGTCGTAGTTGCCGTGCAGCTGTACTGTATTGAGCCCGAGCGACGAGGCTGTCCTTTCGATCTCGTCTGGCGGCTGTGTGGTGAACACGCCAACGAACTTTGGTCCGCTTGCCGCGGCGACGATCTCCCTTGCCTGTTCGACCGTCACGCGGCGCGGCGACTTTTCGGCGAAGATGAGGCCAAGGTAGTCGACCCCGAGTTTCGCTGCATGAACGGCGAACTCAGCATTGTTAATTCCGCATACCTTCAGTTTCATTCTACCACCCAACTACCCAACTACCTAACTACCTAACCACCTAACCATTCAGGCATGGTGTTTTGCCTTCGCCGAGGCACTTTACGAGCGCGGAGCCGACGATGTAGCCGTCGGCGTGCTGCGAGACCACTGCCGCCTGCGCCTTTGTGGAAATGCCAAAGCCGGCCGCCACGGGAATAGGCGAGACGGCGCGGATTTCGTCAAGTCGCGATACGAGGTCTGCGGGCAGTTCCGTCCTTGCACCCGTCGTGCCCTTGACGGTAATGACGTAGAGGAAGCTGTCGCCCACGCCTTCCGCGCTTTCCCTGACGCGCCCGATCGGCGTGTTGGGCGCGATCAAGGGCACGTAGCCGATGTCCTTCGGGCGCAGCACGGCGAGAAGCTCTTCGCGCTCTTCCAGGGGAAGGTCAACGGAGAGGACGGCGTCGATTCCCGCATCCGCCGCGACGTTGGCGAAATTCCCAAGCCCCATCGAGAATATCGGATTGTAGTACGAGAACAGCACAAGCCCCGTCTTCGGGTGCTTTGCCCTGAGGCGCTTCGCAAGCGCGATCACGTCGCCCAGCGAGACCCCGTTCTCCAGTGCCCTGTACGCGGCGGAGCGAATGACGCCGCCGTCCGCGAACGGGTCGGAGAATGGGACGCCAAGCTCGAGCACGTCGGCCCCGTTCTCGGCGAGTTCGTCAGCCGCCGTCTCGCTCGCGGCGAGAGTCGGGTAGCCTATCGTGAGGTACGCGACGAATGCGCCGCGGCCATCGGCTTTCGCCGCTGCAAATGCGTTCTTGATGCGGTTGTTCATTTGTGGCTCTCCTTGTACTTCATTATGTTCTCCATGTCCTTGTCGCCGCGCCCTGAGAGGTTGACGAGGAGTATCCTGTCCTTGCCGAGCTTGGGCGCGCGCTTGATCGCCTCGGCGAGCGCATGGCTCGACTCGAGCGCCGGGATGATGCCCTCGAACCGGCAGAGCGCGTCGAACGCCGCGACTGCTTCGTCGTCGTCGATGACGGTGTATTCGGCGCGGCCCGTCTCGGCGAGGTGGCAGTGCTCGGGGCCGACGCCGGGATAGTCGAGGCCGGCCGACACGGAATAGGTGTCGACGACGTTCCCGACGTCCGTCTGGAGAAGCATCGTCTTCGAGCCGTGCAGCACGCCGAGTCGCCCGCCGTTTATGGACGCCGCGTGCTCGCCCGAGGCAATGCCCCTGCCGCCTGCCTCGACGCCGACGAGCTTCACCTCCGCGTCGTCGATGAAGCCCGCGAAAAGGCCCATCGCGTTCGACCCGCCGCCCACGCAGGCGATTGCCTCGTCGGGAAGGCGGCCGAACTCCTCAAGGCACTGGCGGCGCGCCTCCTTGCCGATGACGCTCTGGAAGTCGCGCACCATCTCCGGGTATGGCGCGGGCCCGGCGACCGTGCCTATCACGTAGAACGTGTCGTCGCAGTTCGAGACCCAGTCGCGGAGGGCCTCGTTCATCGCGTCCTTCAGCGTCGCGCTCCCCTCCGTGACCGCGTGCACGGTTGCGCCGAGCATCTTCATCCGCTCGACGTTCGGCGACTGGCGCTCCACGTCGATTGCGCCCATGTAGACTT
>JAEEHL010000152.1 GCA_016280825.1 Verrucomicrobiota bacterium | reverse complement strand
GTAGCACGGGATGTACTCGTCGGTCATCGGCGTTCCGTCGGGCGTCTTGCCGCTTTCATACTCGGCCCGCACGCACTCCTCGACCGTCGAAGCCTTCTTACCCCTTGCGCCGACAATGCAGTCGTACGCCTCGCTCGTGAGCTTCCAGTTCTTGACGCGGTCCATTCCGTAGTACCGGCCCATCGCCGTTCCGATGACGGCGTTGCCGACCGCCGCGAGCTCGGCTTTAAGGCGTGCGATGTACTCGAGCGTAGAGCGCGGCGGCGTGTCGCGGCCGTCGAGGAACGGATGCACGACGATGCGCCCTTCCGGGAACTCGGCGCGCGCGCGCTTCATGAGCTTGAAGAGGTGCTCCTGGTGCGCGTGCACGCCTTCGTCCTGGAGAAGGCCGAAGAAGTGGAACTGCGAGTTGTTCTTCTTCCACTCCGCGACGAGGCTCTGCCACTTCGGGCTCTTGAAGAGCTCGCCCGACGAAAGCCCGTCGTCGATGCGCTTCAATTCCTGCACGACGATGCGCCCCGCGCCCATGTTGAGGTGGCCGACCTCCGACGAGCCCTGGTAGCCGTCGGGGAGGCCCACCGCCTCGCCGCAGCAGTCAAGAAGGCAGTGCGGGTACCGCGCCCTGACCTGATCGATGACGGGCGTCTTCGCCCCGTAGACGCTGTTGCCCTCCGCCCTCGGGTTCACTCCCCAGCCGTCCCTTATGATGAATACTACTGGTCTCATCTCCTGTTCCTTTCCTGATTGCCTATGTTGCCTTTTGCCTAATATGTCAAACATCTCCGCATTTGCCGTCCGAGCTTCACTTTAGCCCGTTCGCCTTGAGAAACGGCGTCTGGTCCGGCTCGCCGCCGGTGAACGACCTGAACTTCTCCATCGGGTCGCCCGCGCCGCCGCGCTCGAGGAACGTGCGCCTGAACTTCATCGCGTGCTCGCGGTTCCACGGGTCGCCCAGCGCCTCGAACGTCGAGAAGAGGTGCATGTCGAGGACCTCCGCCCAGATGTACGTGTAGTACGCGGCGGAATAGCCGCCGCAGAATATGTGCTTGAAGTGGCCGGAGCGGTGGCGCGGCCGGAGCTCGGGCACGAGGCCGATCTCGTCGCACACCTTCTTCTCGAACGCCTCGACGTCTATGCCGTCGACGCTGTCGAGCTCATGCCACCTCAAGTCGACGAGCGCCGAGGAGCAGAGCTTCGACATGAGTATCCCGGAGTTGAACGTGGCCTGCGCCCTTATCTTCTCTACGACGTCGGCGGGGATGACGTTGCCGTCGTCGTCCTTCGCGTACTGCGCAAGGAGCCACGGCTGGCACGCCCAGTTCTCGTTGAACTGCGAGAATATCTCGTTGTAGTCGGAGTAGCCGCCGGTGCAGCTCACCGAAGGGTACACGCATCGCGAAAGGAGCCCGTGCAGCGCGTGGCCGAACTCGTGGAAGAGCGTCGTCACGTTCTCCATCGTGAGGTATTCGCCGACGTTGCAGCAGTTGATGATTATCGGGCGCACGTCCTCGCCGTCCGGCGTGTGCATCTGCCGCCTTATGATGGACATCCACGCGCCGCTCGCCTTCGTCGAGCGGGGGTGGTAGTCGGTGAGGAACACGCCCACGAACGTGCCGTCGGCGTCCGTTACCTTGTAGGCCGCCGTCGCCTCCTTCCTGTAGGTCGGCGCGCCCTCGATCTTCTCGAACTTAAGCCCGTAGAGGCGGCCTGCCGCAGTGAAGAGGCCGTTCACGACCTTGTCGAGCCTGAAGTACTTCCGCGTCGCCTCGGGGTCGAAGGAGAACCTGCGCCTGCGGATGATCTCGGAGTAGTACTCCCAGTCCCACGGCTCCATGCGAGAGCCGGCTGGCAGCACGCCGCGCGCGACGTCCTCGTCCATCACCTTCTGCATCTCGTCGATCTCCCTGCGCGCGGCGGCGTTCGCCGCCTTCATGATAGGCGCGAGGAACGCCTCGGCCGTCTTCGCGTCCTTCGCCATGCGCATCTCGTTGAAGAAGTCTGCCGGGCACGCGTACCCGAGCATCTTCGCCTTCTCTATCCTGAGGCGCATCGTCTCGAGGATGACGGGGCGGTTGTCGTGCTCGCCCGCGTGGAAGCCCCTCGACACGTACTCCTCGTACATCGCCTTCCTGCGGGCGCGGTCGGGCGTCCTGCCCATCTCGGCGTAGTAGTCGGCCATGTCGACGCCGAACTTCGCCTTGAAGGCGTTGTTGTCGAAGAGGACGTTCTTGCTGAACTCCATGGAAAGCTCGGAGAGGCGCTTCGATATCTCTATGAGCCGCTTCTGCTTCTCCTCCGGCAGCCCCGCGCCGGAGCGCACGAACGAGCGGTACTTCCTCTCGAGCATCGTGTTCTCCTCCGGCGTGAGCTTCGACCTGTCGCCCTCGTACACCGCCTTCACGCGCGCGAAGATCGTCTTGTTCGTCGAGACCTCCGACGTGTATGCGCTCCTGAGGGGGATGAGGGACTTCTTGAGCGCCTCGTATTCCGCGTTGCGCTCGAGCGAGAAGAGGTTGTTGAATACGCAGTCGATCTGCCTTAGCGTGCCGCCTATGCGCGAGAGCGCGCCCACGGTGTTCTCGAACGTGGGGGCGTCCTTGCAGGCGATGATGTCCGCCGCCTCGCGCCTGCCCTCCTCGACTGCCGACTCAACAGCCTGCCTGTAGTCGCCGAGCTTGAGTTCTTCGAACGGAGGGATGCCGTAGGGCGTGTCCCACTTTGCAGTCCACATGTTTGTCGTCGCGAGAGCCGCCGCCGCCAATATCGCCATGTTCATCGAGTTCCCCTTTCCTGTTCAATGTTGGTGTTCAGCGCGGCGCGTCCAAGCCGAGGACGTCGCGCATCGAATAAAGGCCGGGCTTCCTGCCCTTCGCCCAGAAAAGCGCCCTGAACGCGCCCTCGGCGAACGCCTCGCGGCTCTGCGCCCTGTGAACGAGCTCGACGCGCTCGCGCTCGCCCGCGAATACGACCGTGTGGTCGCCTATCACGCCGCCACCGCGAAGCGCGTGGATGGCAATCTCGCCCCTTGGGCGCTCGCCCGTCTCGCCGCATCGCCCGTTCACGAACGCCGCGCCGCCGGAAACGTCCGCCGCCTTCGCGAGCATAAGCGCCGTTCCGCTCGGGGCGTCCTTCTTGCGGCGGTGGTGCATCTCGGCGATCTCGATGTCGTAGCCGGGCCCAAGCGCCTCGGCGGCGCGGCGCACAAGGTCAAGTAGCACGTTCACGCCAAGCGAGTAGTTGCCCGACTGCACAACGGGGATCTTCGCCGCGGCTTCGTCGACGCACTTCTGCTCGTCTTCCGAAAGGCCTGTGGTGCCAAGCACGTAGGGCACCGAAAGCTCCGCCGCCTTCGCCACCGCGCCGGGCACGGCGGAATGGTGGGAGAAGTCGATGACGCCTTCCGCGCCAGGGCCGAACCCAGCGTCAAACCCGGGCACGACATCGACCTTTGCCGCGATTTCACAGCCTTGGGAGGACGCCATTTCGCAAAGCATCCTGCCCATTCTTCCTGCAGCACCAAGTATCGCCACCTTCATCAGCCTTTCACCTCTCCTTTCTATAGTATTATATCAGATTTCTGGCGAATCTGCAAAGCGCAGCCTATGACTCTGCGGAACCACGCGGCATAAGCTCCGGCATCGTCGCCTCGGCCCCGTGGGAAATGCCGCGGGCGGAAAGGACGGTCCAAACCGTCATGAAAAGTATCCTGAGGTCGAAAAGCAGAGACCTCCTCCCGACATACTCGACGTCAAGCTTGAACTTCTCGCTCCAGTCGAGCGCATTGCGCCCGTTTACCTGCGCCCAGCCCGTAATCCCCGGGCGCACCTCGTGCCTGCGCATCTCGAAGGGCGAATACCTCTCAAGGTAGCGCACAGGAAGCGGCCTTGGGCCGACAAGGGCCATGTCGCCTAGGAGCACGTTGAAGAGTTCCGGCACTTCGTCGAGCGAAAAGCGCCTTAGGAACGAACCCAGGCGAGTCATTCGCTCCGCGTCTGAACCTGCGCCAGTCTTCATTGTGCGGAACTTTAGAAGCGTAAACGGCCTCCCGCGCAGACCAGCGCGCCTGTCGCAGTAGAAGATTGGCCAGCCAAGACAGAGAAGCACGGTGACCGCCGTCAGCAGAAAGACGGGCAGCCAAAATGGCGAGAGGAGAACCACGAGAACAGTGTCGAATATCCGCTTCATGCCGCAAACGCCCTATATCGACCAGCCACCTATGCCGAGAACGCGGCACATTTCGGAAACGAGAATCGCCGTCACGAGAAGCGGCGCGAAGTACCTGAGCGCAATCGAGAACGCACGCGAAAAGCGCATCTTCGCCCCGTGCGCCTCAAGCTCGTCCATTATCGCCCCTGGCCCGTGCGACCAGCCGGCGAAGAGCGCAATGCCGATTGCCGCGACAGGCATCAGGGCGCAGTTGACGACGGAATCGACGAAGGAGAGAGTGCGCATCGAAAGCGCCGACATAAGGCCGGTGAGCACGCAGAAGACGCCGAACCAGAATGCCGCGGGCCGCCTGCGGCAGCCGAGGTAGTCGCAGATCGCGGCGACGCATGCCTCGCTCATGGAGATCGCGCTTGTGAGCGCGGCAAAGAAGACGAGCGAGAAGAACGCGAGGGCGAGGATGTTGCCGACCGGGCCGAACGTGCCGAATATCTCGGGGAGCGACTTGAAGAGAAGCCCGGGGCCCGCCTTGAGCGCCGTCTCCGGGTCGATGCCGCGCGAGACCGCGAAGGCGTGGACGACGGGAATCACCATGAAGCCGGAGAGGATGGCGATGAATGTGTCGGCAAGCGCAATCCTGACTGCCGCGTGGGGGATGGACGAATCGCGGCGCATGTAGCTGCCGTACGTCACCATTATGCCCATCGCGAGCGAAAGCGAGAAGAACATCTGCCCCATCGCGCCGAGGAATATCTTGCCGAGGCCGCCCGGGCCCGCGCGCGAGAAGTCAGGCACGAGGTAGTACTTTATGCCGGCCGCGGCGCCGGGCAGGAACATTATGTACACGGCGAGCCCGAGCGCCGTAAGGAAGAGTAGCGGCATCATGACGGCGTTCACCTTCTCGATGCCGTTCTTCACGCCGAGCATGATGATCGCTATCGTCATTGCGATGAAAAAGGCCATGAACACCGAAGGCCACACGCCCGAGGCCACGAAGGCGTCGAAGTACCGAGAGGGGTCGGCAATCGCGGGCGCGCCTGTCGCGGCGGCAGCGGCGTAGTGTGCGAGATACTTTACCACCCACCCGCCGATGACGGCGTAGTAAGGCGAAATCAGGAACGGCACCACGGTCGAGAGGATCCCGACCCACGCCCAGCGCCGCCCGCCAAGAAGGGAAAACGCGGTAAGCTGGCTCTGGCGCGACTTGCGGCCAATCGCGATCTCGGTTACGAGAAGCGTGAACCCGAGCGTAAGCGAAAGCGCGACGTAGACGGCTATGAACGCGCCGCCGCCGTACTGCGCGGCAAGATACGGAAAGCGCCAGAGGTTCCCGAGCCCTATCGCCGAAGCTGCGGCGGCAAGGATGAACGAGAGGTGGCCCGACCAGCTTGCGCGGCTTTCAGCCATTTCGGACCTCCTTTAGAAGCTGCGCGAGATACGGGCTCTTCTCGGCGAACTCGTCGTCCGCCAGCCCCTCCATCTCGTGCGGAAACACTAGCCAGTCAAGCCCGACGTCCCTTGTGAAGTAGTCGGGCTTGAGGCGGGTCGTGTTCTTGAGTGGCTTCCAGTAGACGCACGCAAGGCGCATCTCCGCGCCGATTGCAGCGATGCGCTCGCGCACCGCGGCGGCGGTCTTGCCCGTGTCGAAGACGTCGTCGACGACGAGAACCCTGTCGCCCTGCCGGAGCATGCCGAAGACGATGTCGCCGTGCGTGAACTCCACGCTGCCCGGGTTCTCGCCGATTCCGGAGTAGCTCGAGCACTTGAGGGGGATGTGCTGCACGTTCCATCCGGCCACCTTGAAGAACTCGTGCATCGCGACGCCCACGGGGGCGCCGCCGCGCCAAAGCGCAATGAGAATGTCTGGCTTCCAGCCGGCCTTCACCACGTCCGCGGCAAGACGCCAGATGTCCTTCAGGTATTCGTCGCCGCCAATGTATTTCTTTTCGTTCACAGCACGCCCCCAAGTCACTTGCCAGGGTATTTCACGAGCGAGACTACGTCGTAGGCGGCAAGCTTGCCGCCCCTCGCGCCGAAGCCCTCAAGCTCGAGGGGGAACACCATCCTCACTACCTTCCCGCCAAGCCGCTCCACAAGCCGCGCCCCAGCGAGCGCCGTGCCGCCAGTCGCGAGGAGATCGTCTACAAGAACCACCCTGTCGCCCTTCGAGATCGCGTCCTTGTGCATGTGAACTGTCGCGCTGCCGTATTCAAGCTCGTAGTCTTCGCTTATCGTCTCGCGCGGGAGCTTGCCCGGCTTCCTGATCGGCACGAAGGCGCAGCGCAGACGGTCTGCAAGCGCCGCGCCGAAGATGAACCCGCGCGATTCAGGGGCGGCCACCTTGTCCACCTGCACGTCGGCAAGCGCCCTCTCCATCTCGATCATCGCGAGCCTAAAGCCCTCGCCTGAATCGAGAATGCCGGTCACGTCGCGAAAAAGGACGCCCTTCTTCGGGAAGTCCTGAACCGAGCGAACGTATCGCTCAAGCCCTGCACCAGACGCGCTTCCAAAATCAGCCATGCCTTGCCCTCCTCCTCGTTTCAAACGCGAAAAACACCATGCACCACCTCGGGAAACATCATTCCGCCGCCTCCGGGAAGCAGCTGAGCCTAAGCGCCGTGCAACCGAAGGGGACGAACTCGACCATCTCCTCCTTCGCGCCCAAGTCCGCCCGCACCTTCGCCGCCGCAGGCCATGGCGTATGGCGCAGGCGCGAATAGCCGTCCGGATATGCGGCAGAGGCGCGCTTCACGGGCACCATCACGCCGACTGGAGGCGAACTCCACGGGTCGGACGTCATTGGATGCACGACCTTAGCCATGCGCCCTTCCGCGTCCGGCACGATGGCATATCTCTGCGGGTCCTTGCCGCACTCCACTCCAAACCAGCTCCAGTCCGGCGGCAGAATTGCGCAGTTCTTCTTCTGCGGGCACTTCGTCCACCTCTCGTCCACGCGCTGCGCGAAAAGAAGCGGCCCCATCGTCACGGCGCGCCAAGGCTCCTGGAAATCGCGGTCCTTTACCTTGATAAGCTTCGGCCTAAAGTCGAAATCTACAGTCAAGACGTCATTGTTCCAAACGCCGGCAATGTTTACCCATCCGTTCGCGTCGACCTCTGCGGGAACGGGCTTTCCGTTCCTCGCGACGTTCATCCCGTCCGCAAAACCCGGGCGGCGCAGGCGAACAACTCCCTTCCAGGGCCTGTCGCACTTTATCCTGAACGTTGCGAGACCGTCGAAAGGATAGGTCGTCTCGGCCTCTATCTTCATCTCAGTTCCATCGCTCGTCCTTCTTCTCGCGATGAACGGCAGATAGTGCGAAATCGCAAGCGACCCGTCGGCACCGGCGAGAACGGCGAACGCGAGCATCTGCGGGTAGAGCCGTATGGAATTTGCGGCGCAGCAGGCTGCGTTCACGTTCGGCGCGTACACGCCGTAGCACGGGTCAGGCCCCCAGCGGGAGGAATCGAGCGTTGCACGAAGGGAGTTGGGAGACGAAAGATACGTCATCGCGCGTTCGTCCTTCTTGCGCGCCCCTTCGCCCGCATTGTACACTAACCTCTCTATCCTGTCGGCGTACTGCGCCTTGCCGGAAGAGGCAAGAAGCCACTGGAAAAGCTCCTCGAAGAATATCGTAGCGCAGTATTCGCTTTCGGAAAGGCACGAAGCGCGCGCAAGATGCTCGTGGTCGCCAGGATATGCGCCCGTCGGCTGCACTCCCGAGACCTTGTCGAGGAGAGAGAGAGCCTTCTCGATGCGTTCGAGCGCGTTCGACCTGCCGCCCGCCGCTGCAAGTGCGAGCGGCTGCGCCATCCTTACGCCAAGCGCGGCAAGGTGGTAGCCGCCGGCATGGAGGTCGAACGTGTCGAACCCGCCGGGCGCACTCCCGTAGGCGCTGCCCGGGCGGCCGCGCTGGGAGTTCTTCTCGAGATAGGCGGCGAAGTCTTCGCAGAAGGAAAGTATCTCGCGGTTCCCCGTAAGCGTCGCCACGCGGCAGGCAGGAGAGAGGATCGTAGCCCCGACGTAGCCCGTCTTTTTGTCACCAGCCCAGTTGCGCGCAAACCAGAGGCAGCCGCGCTCAAGCGCGTCCAGAATGCGCTTGTCGCCTGTGGCGGAATACGCCACAAGGAGCGCGCGATAGGCGAAATGGCAGCTCCAGGCATTGTAGTCTTCAAGCCTGTTTTCGTTCGGCCTGTACGCACCCATGTAGCCGTCAGGCTCTTGAAGCGCAAGAACTCCCTCCACCCAGTCGCCCGCCTTTTTGATAAGCGCCTCGTCGCCAAGGGCATAGGCAAGCTCCACAAGCCCGAGCCAGTATTCACCCGACATCTCGGCACACCAGTCAATGTAGCCCTTGCCGCCGACGTTCGCCTCGAAGTCGCGCCGCACGAAAGGATAGGCGAACTGCGGCGGATCGAGCCTGTCGAGGTTCCCGCCCATGCCGTCCCTCACTAGCTCGAGCTTCGCCTTTAGCCATCCGGCCGCCCTTACGTCGCCCGCAGGCAGCGGAGCGAAGGCGAGTTCGCCCCGCCATGCGTAGACCGACGCCTGAGAAGTCGCAGCTGTGGGAATCAGCGCTGAAGAAAGCAGCACGGCGAATATGCCCTTCCGCTCTATGATTGTCTTCATGCTTGTATTATACCTAAAATGCCGAACGAAAGTCAACAAGCCCGGAGCCGCCGACAGCGTGGATTTGCAATAGCGCGCGGTTGTTTGATATAATACCCGACTCAATGCCATTAAACATCATATATGCGAGCGACGAAAAGTACGCTCCGCTGACGGCGGTTGCGGCGGCATCCGCGGCAAGGCACAACCGCGGGGCCAAGGTCACCCTTCTCGGCCGAGGGCTTGAAGAGGGGTCGGTGCGCATGGT
The DNA here is from genome assembly GCA_016280825.1 of Verrucomicrobiota bacterium. Classification (GTDB taxonomy): domain Bacteria; phylum Verrucomicrobiota; class Kiritimatiellia; order RFP12; family UBA1067; genus UBA1067. The sequence goes on along the minus strand of JAEEHL010000152.1, from coordinate 12,761 downwards.
GCAAACCGCCGTGGAACGCTTCGGCGGCTCGTTCCGGCATGTTGACGTTGAAGACCGCCTGGAGGCAGTCGCCTCAACCGGCGCAAACCCATACTTCTCGTACGCCGCGTACGCGCGCATCTTCGTGCCTGACATCCTGGCGGAAGACAGCGGCAAGGCCCTCTATCTCGACAGCGACACGTTCGTCTTGAAGCCGCTCGACGGGCTGTTCGCAACCGACATGGGGGAAAGCCCCCTTGCGCTCGCCCCAGACGTCTGCCCAGATGCGTATTCAGGATACGTCGGGCTCAAAAACGGCGAAACATACTACAACACGGGCGTTGCGCTTTTCGACCTTGCCAACTGGCGCAGGAACGACTGCACCGCGCGCTTTCTAAGGGAGATTGCCGCACCCTCCGCGCCAAATCCGCTTGGCGACCAGGATGTCATCGTGCGGATCTTCAACGGGGAGATCACGCCACTTAGCCCTGAATGGAACTTCCTCTCGCAGTACACGCTTCTCTCGCGCAAGGAGGAGCCCTCGATACTCCACTTCTCGGGCAACACCCTTGGCCGTCCGTGGTTCAGAGGGTCGCGCCATCCAAGGCGGGCGGAATACCGGGCGTTCGCGGAGGAACTGGGGCTTCTCGGCAAGGTGATGACATCGAAGAAAGTCCCCCTCGCGTACAGGATCGAAGCGGCGCTATACGCCCTTCTGCCCGGATTCGCCTTCAGACCTCTCTTCCGCGCGCTCCACAGGCTCCACATCCGCCTTGCCTACGGCGTATAGGCAGGCTGGTCGGGGCGGAGGGATTTGAACCCCCGACAACCAGCTCCCAAAGCTGGCGCACTACCAGGCTGTGCAACGCCCCGCAGAAACAAGCGTATTATATCATAGATTCACGGGCGCTGGCAATATCGCCAGGTCAAAGGTAGAAGATGTACATGAGCGACGACACGACTGTGGAGGTGAGACCGACAAGCGTGCCGTAGGGGAATATCCTGAGCCGTTCCCTGACGCTCATGCCGACGGAGCCGGCCGTCGCATGGAAAAAGCTTCCGTGAGGCAGCGCGTCGAAGATCGTTCCGCCCGCGTGCAGCGCCGCCGCCGCCCAGAGCGACGGGACCCCCGCCTCCACGAGCGTAGTCGCGAAAGTCTGCGAAGCGAGCGTGACGCCCGCAACCGTGGAACCGGTCGCGCCGGAAAGGAGCACCGACGACAGCGGCGCAAGGGCCGCAATCGGCAGATGGCACGCCGAGAGAAGCGATATGAGATCCGCATTGAGCCCGGACGCCCTTATTATCCCGGCTATAGTGCCTGTCCCCACAAGGAGGATGGAGACTCCGGCCACTTTCGAGAAGCCGAGATTCAAGTGGTCGATTGTCCTCCTTGCGTGGCCGCATGCGACGATGCAGACAAGACCGCCCGCCGGGAGCGCCACCATCGGGTCGATCTTCAGCCCGAAGAAGTTGCCGAGCGAGAGGAGGAGGATCGTTGTCGCAGGGCCTGAGATCGCGGCGGCAAGGGGCGGCCCGCCGGCCGCGTCGTCAACCTGCCCTGAGCCGGTCGAAGTGGACATCCACTTGCCGGCCGCGCAGCGGCGCTCGATCCATCCCGCAAGGAGAACGGTGACTGCAAGCGAAACCATAGCAGGCACGATGTTGGCCGCCATCACCTTCACGACGTCGAAGCCGAACGCCTCGCTCACGGCTATCGTGTTCGGGTTGGGGGAGATGATGTTCCCGGCCTTGCCGCCGCCTACCATCGCCAGGAGTATCGCGGGGATGTGCAGCCCCGCCACCCGCCCCACTGCAAGCGCAAGGGGCGCGAGGGTTATTATGGCGATGTCGATGAACACCCCGGACGCCGCCGTGAGAAGCGTGGCAAGCGCAATCGCCCCGAGCGCCATCTTTGGGCCGATCGCGTCAGTTATCGCGCGGGCGAGCCGCGTTGCGCTGCCCGTCCCGACAAGCGCGCCCACAAGCACGCCCGAGACGAGGATGCGGAGGACTGTCGGCATCATCCCCTGCGCGCCCGAGACCATCGCGCCGACCGTCGAGACAAGGCCGCCGCCGCCGAGAATGCCGCCGACGAGCGCGCCCGCTACAAGCGCATACGAGGGCTGTATCTTCCTGAGGACGAGGACTATGGCAAGCGCGAGCCCCGCAAGCGCGCCGAACGTGGTGAACGTGGCCATTACGAGCCAAACCTCTTGACGCGGCCAAGGAACTCCTCGCGCGAAAGCGGCCTGAGGCCCTTGAGCCGCATGTACCTCATCGCCTTGCGGTATGCGATGTTCTCGGCGCGGCCCTGCGCCCCGGCAAGCGCGGCGGCGTTCTGGCGGGTCACGAAGTCGTTCTCCCAGCTGCCGTCCGGGTTTTGCGAATCGACGAGCGCGGGCAGGCGGTCCTTCGAATACGCGACAGTGTAGATTGTATATGCCCTTTCACCTCCAGCCGGCGCGGAGGCAAGGCGCATCCACAGGCCAAACGAAAGGATGGCCGCCGCGCATGCCGCCGCAAGCGCCGCCCGCGGGAAGCGCAGGAAACGCGTCCGCGACACGATGGGCCTGCGCGAGGCAAGCAGCCTGCCGACTACTGCGCGGCATTCCGGGCCGAGCCCTTCAAGGGTCTCCTCAAGGTCTTTCGTCATCTTCGAATATCCTCCTAAGTTCCTTCAGCGCATTCGACATGCGCGACTTCACCGTCCCGACCGGTATGCCGAGCCTTTCCGCGATCTCCGCATACGGACGCTCCTCTATGACGCCGAGCCTGACCACCTCGCCCTGCGCCTCGGGAAGCTTCGCAAGCGCCCAGGCGACGTCGTCGCCCACGCAGAACCTGCGCGCACCCACCGCCTCGGGGCGCTCCATCGCCCAGCTCTCCTCCCTTTGCGAGCGCCGGATCGCGCCGCGCCGGGCGTCGAGCATCACCTGCCTTGCGACAAGGTGCAGGAACGTCAGAAGGCTGGCCGAAGGCCTGTACCTCGAGCTGTATTTCCACAGCCGCAGGTAGACCTGCTGCGCCATGTCCTCGGCGTCAAATGGTGAAACGCCGCACTGGACGAAAAAGTTCAAGATCACCTTCTCGTATTTCCGCGCCGCCTCGACGAGCTCTTCGTCCGTCATCGGAAAGCCATCCCCTAGAACGCAGCATCCAGGAGCGAGGCGACATGCGAATGCTCAAGCCCCATGCCGGCCGCCGCCCAGAACGCAAAGGCCGAAAGCCCAGCCGCCGCCCCGGAGAGGAACCCGAGGATCGAGTCTCCTGGCTGCGAGACGAGAACGTGGATGAACTTCGCGAATGCGGCCCTCGCAAGCCCGAAGGCCAGAAGCGCGAGGACAAGCGCCGCAAGCGCCCTCTGCCATGGCGAGTCGAGATACGCGGTGGAGACATCCCATGCGGAGGTTGCCGTGAGCGCGGCGGCTACGGAACCTGCGAGGAAGGCCACCATGCCCGAAAGCCCCCTGAAAAGCCCCGTCACGGCCAGCACGGCCGCCAATGCGAAGATCGCGTAGTCGGCGGGGAGAAGCTCGCTCATAGCATGTCGCGGTACTTCTGGTACAGCTTGGCGTTCTTGGCGTTCCCGGGCACCTTGCCGAGCGCGCGGATGAGGCCGTCGACAGCATCAAGCTTCACGGGGTTCGCGGCCACGGCGCGGGAATACAGCTCCACCGCCGTTATCCACTGCCCGAGCTCGCCGGCGAGCCGCGCCGCGTCGAGCAGCGTCTGCATGTGCATGGGCTTGAGCTTCGCCGCCGTGCAGTACGCCGCAAACGCCCTCTTGCGCGAATCGGGTGAATTCGTCCTGCCACGCGCCTTTGCAACCCCGATTGCCGCAGGATACGAAAGCGGGTCGAGCTTCAGCGCCTTTTCGTACGATTCGGCGGCAGTCTTCCAGTTGCCCTTCTTCGCTGCCGCCTCGGCGGACGCAATCGCGGCGGCAGAGGCCTGCGAATCGCGTGTGGCGGCGTTCGGAACCTGCGCGGCCGCCCTCAATATCGTCTCGCGTATCGCGGGCAGGATGTCGCGCTGCACCTTGACGACCTTCGCCTGCGGCGCGTCCTGCAGGCGCACGAAAAGCTCGAACTGCTCCTGCGCGGCCTCGACGAAGAAATAGGCGTCGCGGTAGAGGAGCCCAAGATGGTAGTACGCCGCGGGATTGCGCTTGCGGTCGAGCCGAAGCGCGGAAAGGAACGACACCCTCGCCGCGTCGCGCTTGTCCTGCGTCATCTGCACGATGCCAAGGCCGGTGTAGGCCTGGCTCCTGACGTGCGCGGAAAGCGACGCGTCGTCGACGATCTTCCTGAAGCCGCCCTCGGCGGCGGCGAAGTCCTTCAGGTGGTACGCTACCTGGGCGGCCGTCGCCACGACGTCGCAGTCGCCGCCCGCCAAGGCAGAAGCCGCGTCAACGGCCTCCTTTGCGCCCGGAAGGTCGCCGAGGTCGAGCCGCGTGCGGGCAAGCATCAGGAACGCGTCCGCGTTGGACGGGTCTAGCTTCGCCGCCCTGTCGAAGAACTTCTCGGCCTTGCGCAGGTCCCGCACGGCAAACGCCTTTTCGCCGCTTGAGTACGCGCTTGACCCGTCGGAGGGGCCGCAGCCCGCAAGCCCTGCGAGGGCGAGGAGCGCCAGGATTTCGGTTGTGTGGATTTTCATATCGCGTATTATACCAAATTTCGCGGCGTTTGCGGCGCGTCAGAAGTCAGAGGCGTCGCACACCAGCGATTCCATGATGTAGTCTTTCCGCTCCGGCGTGTTGGAGCCCATGTAGAACTTGATCGTCTTCTCGACGTCGACGTCGTCCGAGCACGTGACCGGCGTAAGGCGCATGTCCTCGCCGATGAAGTCGCTGAACTCCTTCGCGTCGAGCTCGCCGAGGCCCTTGAAGCGCGTTATCTCGCAGCCCCTGCCGCACTTCTCGATCGCGGCGACGCGCTCGGCCTCGGTGAAGCAGTAGTGCTGCTCCTTGCGGTTCCTGACCCTGAAAAGCGGAGTTTCGAGGATGAACACGCGGCCGTCGGTGATGAGCTGGCGGTAGAAGCGCATGAAGAACGTCGTAAGGAGCATCCTTATGTGGAGCCCGTCTACGTCGGCGTCCGTCGCGAAGATTATGCGCCCGTAGCGGAGGTTCTCGAGCGAGTCCTCTATGTCGAGTGTCTTTATGAGGTTGAAGAACTCCTCGTTGCGGTAGAGGACCTCCTTGCTGAGCCCGCACGTGTTGAGGGGCTTGCCCTTGAGGAAGAATACCGCCTGCCTGAGCGCGTCGCGCGCGTTGTTGAGCGTGCCGCCGGCGGAGCGGCCCTCCGTGAGGAAGATCATCGTGTCCTCGCCCTCGGCCTTGCCCGTCTTCTTGTCGACGCGCGAGAGCTTCAGGTGGTTCTTGCAGTCCTTGAGCTGCGGCACTCGCACGCTCACCGCCTGCGAGCGCTCGCGCGCCTGCTTCTTTATGGTATTGAGCTGGCCGCGTATCTTGGAGGTCTCCTCTATCTTCGCGATGAGCCGCTCCGTCTCGGAAGGCGAGCGGTGCAGGGCGGAGGAAATCTCCTTCTTCATCTCCTGCGCGAGCTCGGCCTTGATGTCGTTCATGACGAGCTTGATCTTCGTCTGGCCCTCGAAGACCGGGTTCATGAGCTTCACCGCCACCGCGCCGATGAGGCCGTCACGAATGTCGTCGCCGTCGAACTTCTTCTTCGAGTCGTACTCGTTCAGCGCCTTGGTAAGCGCCTCCTTGAACGCGGTGAGGTGGGTGCCGCCGTCTGTCGTGTACTGGCCGTTCACGAACGAATGGTATTCCTCGCCGAACCTGTTGGTGTGGGTGAAGATTATCTCGAGGTTCTTCGTCTTGACGTGGAACGGCGCATAGAGCTTCTCGAACTGCACCTCGTCTGCGATAAGGTCGGAAAGCCCGTTCCGCGAGACGATGGAAACACCGTTAAGGCTTATCTCCAGCCCCGCGTTCACGTAGGAGTACATGCGCATGCGCCTGACGACGTGCTCCTCGCGCATCTTGAAGCGCTTCAGCACCTTCATGTCCGGCTTGTAGCGGACGAACGTGCCGTTAGGCTCGTCGCTTTTGCCCGTCCTCTTCGACTTGAGCCTGCCCGCCTCGAAATACGCCTCGGAAAAGCGCCCGTCGCGGTACGAGCGTATCTCGAAGAACTCCGAAAGCGCGTTCACCGCCTTCGTGCCCACGCCGTTCATGCCGGCCGAGAACTGGAAGTTCTCCGTGTCGAACTTTGCTCCCGTGTTCATCCTGCTCACGCAGTCGACGACCTTGTCGAGCGGGATGCCGCGCCCGTAGTCCCTGACGCTCGACTCGCCCGTGTCGTAGTTGACGTTGACGTCCACCTTCCTGCCGCAGCCCATCACGAACTCGTCGACCGCGTTGTCTATGACCTCCTTCAGGAGGATGTACACGCAGTCGTGGTACATTGCGCCCGTGCCGGGCTCGCCTACGTACATTCCCGGGCGCATCCTTATGTGCGTCACGGGGTCGAGTGTCTTTATGCTCTTGCTGGAATAGTCTGCGGCCATTACCCGCGCCCCTTCCTGCGCGAGGTTGCCGACTTCTGCATTTCAGACCAAATCGCCTCAAGCGCGTAGTACGCCCGCGCCTCTGCGGAGAAGACGTGCAGCACCACGTCGACGTAGTCCGCGACGACCCACCCCGAGTCGGACTCGCCGGAGACGCGGTAGCTCATTACGCCCTTCGCCTTCATCGCCGCCTGCGCGGCCGCGACGAGCGCCTTCAAGTGCGGCGCGGCAGCGCCTGTCGCGACGACAAAGTAGTCCGCAAGCGAGCTTTCGCCCCTTACGTCGTAGACCTTGATGTCGATGCCCTTTGCGTTTTTAAGCGCTTCCTTGAGCGCCATCGCCTGTTGTCTTGCTGTCATGTCGGGTATTATATCAAAAATCACGCCAAAATGTTTGGAAAATCCCAGTGGGCCTTTGCGCCATCCCCCTGATCCCCGTGCGACGGAGGGGTTTGATTCCCTGTGCCTAAGCCAACCTCTCGAAGTCCGCCTCGACTTGGTCGTTCGTAACGAATCGGATGGCGTTCCAGCCAGCTGCCCGCGCGCCGTCGACGTTCCTCCCGGAGTCGTCGACAAAGCACAGCTCCGCGGCTGGAAGGCCGATGCGCGAACGAAGGAGGTCGTATATCTCCCTCTGCGGCTTCACGATCCCCTCCTCGCCAGATATCACCATCGCGTCGGCGAGCGCGATGAAGTCCGCGAAGCGCGGCCTGAAGTGCTCGCGCGCGAACCTGGGCGCCATGTTCGTGAGAATGCCGATCCTGAAGCCGCGCCCCTTTAGCGACTTCATCCACTCAAGCGTCCTCTCGTTGCGGTAGCACCAGCTTTCGTCGTCCGCCTTCATGAACGCGGCGGTAGTCTCCTCCGGTACGGCAAGCCCCGCTTCGGCCCATATAAGCGCGTACATCTCGCCGAGCGCGATGCGGCCGGCGTCGTAGTCGAGCCTGTGCGCGTCGAACCCGTCGACGAACACGTTCCAGTCTATGCCGCTCTCCTTCGCGAGCGCAATCACGCGCTGCGGCATAGTCGACGTCGTCATCACGCCGCCAAAGTCAAACACGACCGCACTTGTCTTCATCGTCTTCCTCCCGGCTCCTCGCCTGGCTTCGTCCGCGCATTCATTTTTTGCTCCTTCTTCAGACGTTTTGCCGACTTGCATATGAAACGCGGGAGGTTCGACCATATCGGGTGGTAGCAGTAGCCGCCGTTCTTCATCTCATCCATCGCGTCGTCCTCGGACCACCCCTCGCGCAGTATGCGGTACATAGCGCACATCGTCCCGGTGCGGTCTGCCCCGTGCTGGCAATGCACAAGGACGGGCACCGCGTTCGTGTCGTCGACGATGGAGAGGAACCGCAGGACGTGTTCGTCCTTCATCTTCCAGGTGGCGATCTCTATGCGCCGCGCCTTCAGCGGCAGCCCGCGCATCTCGTCAAGGTCGGAATGGTTGTCGCGGAGGTTGACGACCGTCTTTATGCCGAGCGCGACGAGGTTCGTCATGCCTTCCGCCGTCGGCTGCGCGCTTCTGTAGAGGCCGTCCGAGACCTTGTGCAGGTTGGGAACGCCAGCGCACTTTACCGGCACCGCCCACTTCTCCGGCCGCGCCGCGGCGCACGCCGCCACCAGCATTGCCGCAGCAACGAGTCGCGCCTTCATGGCCTTCCTTTCTGCGCGATCGAGACTACGGCGCGGCGGGCGGTGGCGAACGCAAGCGTCAGGTTGTAGCCGCCTGTCGGGCCGTCCACGTCGAGCACCTCGCCCGCAAAGTAGAGCCCGCGCACAAGGCGCGATTCCATCGTCGCCGGGTTCACCTCGTCAAGCGCCACGCCGCCAATCGTGACAATCGCCTCCTTGAGCGGGCGCGGCCTCGGGCCCTTCACGCTGACGCGCTCGCGGTCGAACGCGGCCTCCATGACGAGGTCGGCGGGCTTCAGCCCCGGCCTCTCGCGCAGCAGATGCTCGATGAAGCGCTGGCAGTTGTATATCGCAGCGCCGCTCAGGCCGAACGTCTCGCAGTCCACCTCGCCAGAATATTCGTAGAGCACGTCGCCGTTCGCCGCAACAACGCGCGCGCACGCGTCCTCGAACCTGCGTCCTGCGCGGCGCGTGACGCGCTGGTCGGAAGTCTCGATCCCGATCAGCCCGGGGCGGTAGGGAACGACTCTGTGGCCGAGTTCCGCCGCGAAGCGCTGGCCGTCGCCGACGGAGCCGAGCTTCGGGTAGCTCGCGCCGCCCGTCGCGACGAGCACGTTCTCCGCCAGAAGCGTAAAGTTCTTCGTCACGACTGAAAAGCAGCCGTCCTGCGGGCGGATTCCTGCGACGGGGCAGTTCGAGAGGATCGGCACCCCGCTTTCGCGCAGGAGGTCGCCGAACGCATGGACGATCGTCGCGGCCTTGCCGTCGGCTGGGAACATCCGCGCGTCCGCCATTCTCCTGAGCGGCACTCCGAGCGACTTGAACCCGGAGATGATCTTGCGCGGCGGGCACTCCCTAACCGCCTGCGCCACGAACGGCGCGGCGGGGCCGACGTCGGCGAGGAACTGCTCGGCGGAAATGTCCTTCGCGAAATTGCAGCGCCCGTTCGCGGTCATGAGCACCTTCGAGCCGAGCCTCGCCTTGCGCTCGATGACGACGCAGGGGACGCGTCGCTCCGCGGCAACCGCCGCGGCGAACATGCCGGCCGCGCCGCCGCCGACTATCGCGAGCCTGACGGGCCTGGTAAAAAGGGGCGGATCCTTCCGTATAATGCGTGCTTGTTTCATCTGCCGCGTATTATATCACAATATCACGTGGAGATGGGAGATGGGGGGCTGGGGTCGCAGGCGCTTGGGGTTGCAGGCTAGACGACGAGAAAGACAATCAGCGCAGCGGCGATGCAGTACGGCCCGAATAGCCAGAACCTGTCGCTGTCGAGGGTCCTCACAAGCACCTTGAGCGAGAAATAGCCGACAGCCGCAGAGAGAACCCCGCCGAAAGCGACAAGCCCCCACGGCGTCTGCACCGCCGCATCCGCTCCACCCGACGAGACAATGTCGAGAATCGCGGCCCCGGCAATCGGCGGAGCGCTCATCAGGAACGAGAACTCCGCCGCCCTTGCAGGCGAAACCCCCATCGCCCGCGCCGCCGATATCGTCATTCCGCTCCGCGAAACCCCGGGGAGTATCGCCACGGCCTGCGCGACCCCCGTGGAAAGCGCCTTCAGCCACGTCATCTCCTTCGCCCCCCGCCCGAGCCACTTGGTGGCGACAAGCACAAGCCCCGTGAAAAGAAGCGCGCAGGCAACTGCAGCAGGGGACGAAAACGCATCCTCTATCCGGCCGCGCAGGAAGACGCCGACGACGCCGACTGGAACCGCGCTCAAGGCTATCTTCAGCGCATACGCCCACTCGCGCATCGCGACCATCCGCATGACGACCTTGCGGTAGAACGCGAACACGGCGACGAGCGTACCCACGTGGAGAAAGACGTCGAGCCTTAGGCCTGCCTCCGAAAGCCCCATGACCTCGCGGCCGATGACAAGATGGCCAGACGACGATATCGGAAGGAACTCCGCAACTCCCTGCAGCACTGCAAGTGCCGCGACTTTAAGCGCCTCGGTCACCCTGCCTCCTCGACTCTCGCCGTCACGCTCCCCTCGGCGAACCTGGCATGGATGGCAGCACCCGGGGAAAGCGACAAGGCCGACTTCACCACGGCGCCGTCCTCGCCCGTCACAAGCGAATATCCCCGTTCAAGCACTGCATACGGGGAGAGAAGCTCCATCGCCCTCTTCGCCCCTTCAAGCTTGGCCTGCGCCCGCTCGAACGAGAGCCCAAGCGCGCGGAGGAGCCCGTCGGAGGCGTGGTCGAGCCTCTGCGCGAACGTCTCGCCCTTCGCCCTGAGCGCGGAGGCAAGGCGCACCTTCAGGTCGTCGACCTTCGCCGCAAGCTCGCTCTTGACGGGAACTGCCATCTCGGCCGCAATCGACGGCGTCCCGGCGCGGACGTCGGCCGCGAAGTCGCAGAGGGTGAAGTCCGTCTCGTGCCCCACTGCGCTGACTACGGGAACAGCCGAAGCGGCGACGGCGCGGACGAGCGCCTCGTCGTTGAAGCAGAAGAGGTCTTCGAAACTGCCGCCGCCGCGCGCGACTATGACGACGTCCGCCCACGGGTTCGAGTTGAAGTAGTCGATGCCGGCGATGATTGTGCGAGGCGCCTCCGCCCCCTGCACAAGCGCGGGATAGAGGCGAACGTGAAGCCCGGGGAACCTCCGCGCGAAGACGCGCTCCATGTCGTGTATGACGGCGCCCGACTCGCTCGTCACGATGCCGATGCGGCGCGGGAGGAACGGCAAGGGGCGCTTGCGCGAGCTGTCGAAAAGCCCCTCCGCCTCGAGCCTTGCCTTGAGTTCGAGGTACTTCCGCATGAGCTCTCCCTCGCCGGCGAGCCTTATGCGGCGCACCACGAACTGGTACGACCCGCGCGGCGGATAGACGGAAACCGTGCCGCGCGCCTTTACCTTCGTGCCGTCGCGAAGGCTCCTTTCGAGCGCGGGGTCGGCCTCGAGCGCAGCCTTGAGCGACGACGAGAACATCACTGCCGGCATCTGCGCCCCTTCGTCCTTTAGCGTGAAGTAGGCGTGTCCGGACGGATAGAGCTTCCAGCCGCTTATCTCGCCCTCGACGTCGACGCTCCTGAAGTCGCCCTCGAGCTTCGCCTTGATGAGCCCCGTAAGCTGCGAAACTGTCATCGGTGCCGGCGGTGACTTTTCGTTCCCCATGGCCCTACCTCAGGACGATCTTGCGCAGCATCGCCCGCTTGCGCTCGCGCATCGACTGTATGCCCACGGAGAGTATCATGCCCGTGGCGAGCGCGGCGGATATCATGTTCGTGCCGCCGTAGCTGAAAAACGGAAGCGCCATTCCCTTCGTCGGCAGCGCGGAGCAGACGACGCCTATGTTGAACATCGCCTGGAAGAATATGATGAACGCCATTCCGAGGGCGATGGAGCGCCCGAACCTGTCTGCGGCGTTCCGCGCTATGTGGACCGCAAGCGCGAAATACGCCGCGAAGAGCAGGACGACGACTATCGAGAACACCATCCCGAGCTCCTCCGCGCCTATTGCGAAGATGAAGTCGGTGTGGGCCTCCGGAAGATAGTATTTTTTCTGCATCGACTGGTTTATCCCGACGCCCCATATCCCGCCGTTCTTGAGCGCTATGAGCGCCTGCGACGCCTGGTACGCGGCGCGGTTCGCAGCCCCCTCGGCGACTTGCGCCCCGACGCTGATCTTTATGCCGAGCCACGCCGCTATGCGGGCCATCCGGTTGGCGTTCGTGAGGACGTGCGCACCCACCACGGCGACGCCGCCGAAGAAGACGACCATGAGATGCATCCACCTCACGCCGCCGAGCACCATCATCAGCACCCCAGCGACCCCGATGACCATCACCGATCCGAAGTCCGGCTCCTTGAGAACCGGCACCGCCATCATGACTATGATGACTGCCGGCCAGAGAAGCCCGTTGCGGAAAAGCCCGACGCGCCACCCGCTCCTGTCGAGCCACGCGGCGACGGCAATGACAGTTACGAGCTTCGCAAGTTCGCTTGGCTGCAGGTTGAAAGCCTTCAGGTCGAGCCATCTGCGCGAACCATTGACCGGGGCGCTGAAGAGCACCAGCACGAGCGCCGCGACCGTCGCCACCAGCATCGCCACGACAAGCGCGGGGTGGTCGCGAAAGTGCCGGTAGTCGAAAAGCGCGGCAATCGCCGCGACGGCGATTCCCGCGCCCACGTAGACCACCTGCCTTTTCAGGAACCCGTATACGTCGCCGTGAATGCGCAACGCGTACGCCTGGCTCGCCGAGGAAAGGACGACGAGGCCCAGCACCACGAGGGCCATCGCGACGAGACCGAACGCGAATAGCGCGGACTTGCGCACCGCGCCTATTCCTGCGAGGCGGAGGCTGGCAGCTTGATTATCTGGCCGGGCTTGACGTCGGCGTCGGCGTCCATGTTGTTGAGGTCGCGTATCTCCTGCGGCACGAGACCCCACTCGGCGGATATGTCGTTTATGTTCTCGCCTTCCTTGACCTCGTAGGTCTTGAACGCGGGGGCTGCAGGCGCTGGCACCGCGGGAGCCGCCGCGACGGCGGCCGCAGGCTCGTCCTTGGCAGGCTGCTCAGCCGCCTGGGCGGCCGGTTCGGCAACGGCGGCTTTCTCCTCCACCGCCTCCTTCTTGGGCGCTTCAGCGGCCTTCGCCGCCGCGCC
>JAEEHL010000151.1 GCA_016280825.1 Verrucomicrobiota bacterium | reverse complement strand
TTGCCATCCCGCCGGACTACCAGTCGGCGTGGCGCAGGGACGTGGGACGCAGCTACATGACCCTCGGGCCCAGTCATGTGATAGTGACGGTTCCCGAAGGCATGTCGGTCTCGAACATCGTCGTGGCGGCGAATGGCTATCTTGAGATCACTCCCGCGCCGGTTACGGTGAAGGCCGACGACAAGGCGAAGATACTGAACAGGCCCGATCCTGCGCTGACGGCGGCGGTGACGGGGCTTCTCGGCAGCGACACCGTGGCCTATACGCTGTCGCGCGCCGCGGGCGAGACCCCCGGGGAGTACGCCATCACGCCGTCGGGCGAGGCGGCCCAGGGCAACTACGCGGTCACCTACGAGCCGGGAACTCTCACTATCGCCGAACTGGAGCTGATACAGCGCTCGACCGGCACCGGCGTGTCGGTATCCGTGCCGGTGACCGACGAGATGGTCGATGCGCTCGGTTTCGACAGCACGTCGGAGCTTTCCGCCGAGGACGTCGGCGAAGCGATGAACAAGGTCGACCCGAACGGGCTGCGCCACTGGGAGAACCTCGTCTCCGGCACGGCGACCAACTCGCTCCTGCTCAGCACCGCGGTCGACGCGACCTCCACCAACATGACGTTCAGGCTGTCCGAAGACCCCGTCCTGCCAGAAAACCTCGGCTACCACGTACTGCACGAGCTTCGCAAGCACAACGGCAGCGGCTGGGAGCGCATTTGCGAGATATCCGACAAGGTGGTGCCGACGTTCCCGCTAGACTCCGACGACGCTACGGGCTACTACCGCATCTTCATGCTGCTCATCCCCAAGACGCACCTCGCGATCACGAACGAGATTCCCACCACGAACGTGGTCGGCGTGCTGCGCATAGCGAGTACCGCGCACCACACCATGGCGGCGGTGCCGTTCGTCGAACTGCCGCGGGACCCCGCGCTGAACGAGCCCGTGAAGGTGCAGGAGTACGTCGGCAACGGCTTCGTGAAGGACGGAGACATCATCCGTCTGCGCGAGGATGACACGTTCAAGGTCTGGGGCATGGACGACGGTGCTTTCACGCCGTATACGTTTGTCAGGAGGGACGGCAAGACTTCGGAGGTCCCGGGCGCGGAGGATTGCCCGCTCGCCCCGGGGCAGTCCGTATGGGTGACGCGTTCGGACTACAGCAAGCCGTTTACGATCATAGGCCAGTTTACGGGCGAGGCGGTCGAGACCACGATCGCCGCAAGCACGCTGGACGAGCTCGGCGAGCCGGTTCCCGGCAGCACGATGGTGACCAACCCGAGCCTCGAGCCCCTGAAGGTAAACGACATCGACTGGGGCGACAACCCTGTCGGCGGCACCAGCGGCGACTGGATCGAGATCCCGACGTCGAGCGCCGACGGCTACGCGGTGCGCCTTATCTGGAACCCCTCGAAGAAGAAGTGGGGAACGAACAAGATGATGCTCAGCGGGCGCCGCTACGTGAACACGTTTGTGCCAAGCGAGATCGAGATTCCCGCAGGAATGGGCTTTTGGTACCACCGTACAAACGGCGGCGCGTTCACCGTGCTGGTAAAGGACGAGGTCAATCTGGACTAAGGCCAGGCACCAGGAACGATGAAGATATTCCTTAACATTTTTATTGCGGTCGCCGCAATTCTAGTGCCGGTCTACAGCCGTGCCGACGGGCCGATGGTCCTTTGGTGGCAGGTCGGCGACGAATTCGACGATACCCCCACGGGCGAGTCTCTCAGGGATGTCATGGTCACCTGGGGCCCGGCAAGCGTATCCGCATACGACCTCGGCGTCAACGCGGCGCGCATAAGGGAGACCTCGACCGACACATACCTCATGATGCTCAATCCCGAAGCCTACTTTGCCGACGGAATGACAATGCTCTTCGACATGGACTACATGAACGTGCCGACCGTGTGGCAGGCAGACATCTCCGATTTCGCTGCCGGCTCCCCTGAATACTCGTTCGTCATCGAACTTGGTAGCTACGAGGATGAAACGTGGAGCACCCTTGCCACGTCCGAGCCGAGTACATACGGCGAACTCTCGGGGCGCTACATAGTGCCGGCTCAAGGCGGCTATCTTCCGAATCCAGGCGGCGTCTGGGTTCCGGCGGCGTATTCGGTTCCAGAGCCTGGTTCCGGCACGTTGGTCCTTGTAGGCGTTGCGCTCCTGGCGCTGCGCCGCAGGAGAAGGCAGCATGGATGAACTCCGCGTCAGGATTTCGTACGGAAGGGGCCTTGCTGCGTGGGCTTTCGCCGCTGCCGTCGCGCTCTTCGCGTGGCTGAGCGGCAATAGCGGCGTCTTTCCGCCGGAACTATGGGACGAAGTGGCCGTAGCCGCGGGGCTGCGTCCGCCGCCTGCCATAATGCCCGGCTTCTGGCGCTCCGCCGTCACGCAGCTTGTCGGCTACGTCGGGTTGGAGAACGCGCTTTTCGTCCTTCGCGTGCTCGGGCCTGTCTCGCTCGGCGTCCTCGCGGCGCTTTCGTACCTGTTCCTCGGCGAGATGCTGCCTGTCTCGCTCCGCCAGCGGATGCTGAAGTGGGGCTGGAGCCGAAGGATAGTGAACATCGTGCTTATGCAGGGGGCGCTGTGCTTTGTCCTTTCCTACCCGGTCTGGAAGGCCGGCCGCGTGTTCTCGCCGGAGATGTTCCTTCTGCTCGCGGCAGTCTTTCTGCTGGACGTCTTCTCCTGGTCGCTGCGCAGGGGCAACGGCGGCATGGCGCTTCTGATGGCGGCTATGGCGGGGCTCCTTGCTGCGGATACCGTGTTCGCGTTCGCGTTTCCGGCCGCGTTCGCCATGCTTGTTTCGTACCGCCTCAAGTCGCCGGTTCCAGTGCTCGACGAGACGCTCCAGAACTCTCTTCTGAGGATGGTTGCGTTCCGCCGGATATGCGTCAGCTTCTTCTTTGCGTGGGTGGGCGGCGTCTGGCTCAACACGACGTATTACTGGGGGCACGGGGGGCTTGAGGCGCAGAACTGGACGAACTTCCTCTACTTCATGCACTACCTGTACGGGTATCTGCGCGAGATAATCACCGCCGCGCAGCCTCTCGGCTGGTTCTTCATAGTGGTCGCCGCGGTTGCGCCGCTCGTTCTCGCGTCCGCCCTTGTCGGCGTGGCCACCGACGACAGCAAGCTCCTGTCGTATTTCATAGGGTTTATCTTCCTCGCGGTCGGTCTTTTTGCGTTCATACAGTGCACGGGCTGGACCTCCGCATGGTTCTGGCGCTGGGGCGACGCGTCGGACCATGTGCCGTCGCACTTTCTCCTATGCCTTTCGATGCTCATGACCGCCGCCACTGTCACGCTGTCGTTGTGCGTAGTCGGGGTGGAGTTCTACTTCCGCAGCGACAACAGGATAGCGCAGACGACCTTCGCCGACGCCGTCGAGGGCGCGAAGAACTGGGAGCGCGTCGTACGGTCGTTCAGGACCATCGGCCGCGTCGTGCGCATGGTGCTTGTCTACGAGCCGCTTGTCGTGCTTGCGGTCATCGCCCTGCCCAAGCTCTCGACGTTCGAGCGCAGGATGGCGGACGTCGTGAACGACTGCGCCCGGCAGACTGCCGCGGAGTGCGGCAGCGCGGACGTTGTCTTTACCGACGGCATGCTCGACTCCGCCGTCGAGGTGGCCGCCGCGCTCCAGGGGCACAGGCTCAAGGCGCTTTCGATGATCTCAGGCTCCTCGTCGTACGAGCAGTGCCTTCGGACGCGCTGCGAGACAAACGACGAAGACCGCGCCATGCTGAAGATCGGCGCGCCCAACACGCTCAGGACATGGATCGGCACGAACAGCGACCGCGCGACGAACATTGCGGTGCAGGTCGGGCTGGAACTGTGGCGGAGGAACGGACTGGACATTCCCGAGCTTGGGGGGCTTGTCGCCCGCACGGCCGGCTTCCCCGCCGGCGAACGCGAGAAGTGGGTGGGCGACGCCGCGGGCCTTGCCGAGCGCGTCATTGCGATTCACGGCGACGGCGAGCCCGACGACATCCCGAACGTCCGGCTGAGGAACATGTTCACGGTGGTCGAATGGCGCCTTTCCCGCATGTGCCGGGAGCGCGCCGACGTGGCGGACCGCGCCGACCGCGCGGACGAGGCCATGCGCGAGACGGCGATGGCCGAGGCGCTCGACGACAGGAACGCGGCGTATGCACGCGTCCGCGATCTGATGGAGTGGGCCGAGCTGAGCGAGGACCTGCGCCTGACGCCGCGCGAGAACCTCGTCAAGTCCCTCAAGAGGGGCGACTTCCGCCTGGCGCGCGTCTACGCCGCCAGGCTGCTCAGGGCCAACCCGGACGATTCCAGCGCGAACTTCGCAATGGGCATGAGCTATTTCGTTGAGGAGAAGTACAATCGGGCCGAGGCGTACCTGAAGCGCAGCCTTGCGGCGAGGCCGGACGAGCCTGCGGCGCTGAACAACCTCGCCGTAGTGCAGGCCAGGCTTGGCAAGTACGCCGAGGCAGAGACAAACGCCGTCAAGGCGCTGAAGCATCTTCCAGGCTCAAAGGAGGTTGACAGCACCCTCCGCTACGTCAGGAAACTCTTGGGCAAGGAGGAGGCGTCGTAGGGCGCGAAAATCCGCAAATCAGGGAAAGGGTAACGATCATGAAGAAACTCGTGTGCGCAATGTTGATGGCGGCTGCGGCTATCGCCGCGTCCGCAGACGGCGACAACAATATCGTCGTCCTTGTCTCGACTGCAGGGCCGGACACCTACAAGGGCGGCGAAACCGTCCTTGACGGCGAGTGCTATGCGCTCGTCTGGTCTTCGGACGGCGTTTTCGAGGGCTTCACGGCCGGCGGCGAGCCGATTGACAAGAACGACAGGATCGTAAACGTGGGCGCAGTCGCGAAAAACGGGCATTGCCGCGCCGCGTTCGAGATTTCGGCCACGCTCGCCGACTCGCTGAAGAACGGCATATATGCGGTATATCTGCTTGACACGCGCGTCAAGGATGGCGAGACGGTCTCCCCGCGGGGGCTCGTGGACGGAAAGCTTGCCGTGCTGAACGGATACGGCGAGGTCTCGGAAGGCGTGACGGTGAGCGCAGGGCTTGCCGTTGCGAACGAGACGCAGGCTAAGCGCGGCGAAGGCGGCGGGAAGCAGGTCGCCACCGTCGCCGAACCGGCGCCAGACGTACAGCAGCCGAGGATCAAGAAGATAGTTCCGGAAGACGGCGGCATGGCGATCTACGTGGAGAACCTCAAGGGGTACATGCGCGTAAAGTCGGGCAAGGACCTCTCGCTCTCCGACGGCGTCACGCCTGCCGTGCAGACAGGCGGCTCCGACGACACGGTCAAGATCGTCGTCCCCAAAGAAGGCGACTCGGGCTTCTACAAGGTCATCCGCAACTGACTGAATCCTGGGCCATATGCTGATTCTGAACAGACGCGACTTCATAAAGGATGTAGCGGCGTTTGGTGCGCTTGCCGCCACTGGCGCCGCGAGTGGCGGCTCTTCCGAGGTGGGCAGGCCATATCCCGGCTGGAAGCCCGGCGAGATGGATCTCCATTTCGTGTACACCGGCTGCGGCGAGAACATGTTCTACCGCCTTCCGGACGGCACGGCCATACTGAACGACATCGGCGAATTCTACCGCCCCGGCAATCTCCCCGAGATGCCGCTTCTTCCGTCGCCCGACCGCCTCGGCGGCGACTGGGTGGCGCGATACATCCACCGCATCTACCCCGAGAAGACAATCGACTACGCCATCTTCTCGCATTGGCACGCCGACCACGTCGGCCACGCCACCTATAACTACAAGGACACTCCGCGTGCCAGCTTCCGCTACCGCACTACTGCCGACGGGCGCAAGGTGAACGGGTTCCTCTGCGTGGCCGAGGAGTTTTCCTTCCGCCGCTACTTCGACCACCAGTACCCCGCGCGCGGCACATACGGCACGCAGGACTCTTCCATGGCGCTGCTCGCGCCGTGGGTAGAGGAGGAGAGGAAGAAGGGGCTTGTGGTCGAGCCGTTCAAGGTCGGCGCGCTGAACCAGATCGCCCTCCTGCGCGACCCCGCCCGCTACAAGGACGTGTTTTCCATCCGCAACATCTGCGCAAACGGCGTCCTTTGGGACGGTAAGGACGGCGTGCATGACTACGCCGCCGAGCATGTGGCAGTCACCAAGGACGACAAGGTTCTCCAGAACCAGCTCTCCATGGCGTTCGTCGTCCAGTACGGCAAGTTCAGGTACTATGCCGGCGGCGACGTCGGGCGGAAGTTCAAGACGAAGGGCGGCAAGGAGGTCAACTACGAGGGGCTCGTCGGCGAGCGCGTCGGCCCCGTCACCCTCTGCAAGATGAACCACCACGGCTGCAGCGACTCGATGGACGAGGCGTTCGTCAAGGCCGTCAGGGCGCCGGCGTACGTGGCGTGCATGTGGGGGCCGAAGGGCCAGCTGACCCCGAAGACGCTAAACACCGTCATGGCGTACGGAGACCCTGCGATCCTCCCCACTCTCATGCCGCGTAGCCGCCGCGCAAAGGAGGCAGGCGAGAAGTACATGAAGAACATTCTCGTCTCCGACGTCGCGCATGTCGTCGTAAAGGTGCTCCCGGGCGGCGACGCCTACCGCATCTACCTTCTCGAGGCCCATGACGAATCGATGAACGTCCTTTCGGTCGTGGAGAAGGCGTGTCTCCCGCAGGCCACTTGACTTTGGCAGGGCGCATTTGATATACTAAGCAGAAATCACAAGCCAGGTTAGCACAGTTGGTAGTGCGGCTCATTCGTAATGAGCAGGTCGGGGGTTCGAATCCCTTACCTGGCTCCAGACGGCGGGAGTAGATCAATTGGTTAGATCAACAGATTGTGATTCTGTGGGTTGCGGGTTCGAGTCCCGTCTCCTGCCCCGGCCTTGCGAAAGGGAAAGGACTTGCACGTGTCAGTCATAGAGGCGCTTTTGGATCTGCAGGATGTAGACAACCGCATCACGGAATGCGAAGCGGAGCTCAAGGAGCTCCCGGCGAGAAAGGCGCAGGAGAACGCGACGCTCAACGGAGCGAGCGAAGACCTAAAGGCAGCGAAAGCCACGCTTCTGCAGTTCGAGCAGCGCGTAAAGGAGTACGAAAGCACGGCAAAGGAGCTCAAGGACAAGCGCGACGACCTGAAGCGCGGCCAGATATCCCTCAAGACGCAGAAGGAATACGTGCAGTTCTCCATCCAGATCGACCAGGTCGAGCACGACATAGAGACGGCCGAAAACAACGCCAGGGCCACGATGGACGAGTTGCCCGGCGCGGAGGCGCGGGTTCTCAAGGCCCAGGAGGCGTATGACGCGAAGAAGGGCGAGATCGAGGCCTGCTGCGCGGAGTTCGACAAGCGCATTGCCGAAGTGAAGGCGGAACTTGCCGAGGCGAACGCGGACCGCGCCGAGAAGGCGAAGGCCGTGGACGACCCACAGTTCATGCTCTACTACGAGCGCCTGCGCTCTCGCGGCTCCCTTGGCTGGCCGGCCGTTGTGGCGCTCACGCCTGACGGCGTCTGCGACGGCTGCCATCTGCAGCAGCCGCCGAGCGTCTCGCAACTGGTGGACCAGAACGCGAAGAATGCGGCCAAGGGCGGCAAGATGCGCATCATCGCCTGCAACATGTGCGGGCGCATGCTCTACCGGTAGTTCTTTCATAGATTCCGCTGAAGCGACGCGCGAGTGACCGGTCGCTGCCCTTTTCGGGCAGAGGAAAGTCCGGACTCCGCATGGCAGGGGATCCGGCCGTCAAGGCCGGAAGGCGCGGGGCAATCCCGCGTGATGGATAGCGCCACAGAAAATAGACGTGCCGCGACGTGCGGTCCCCAATGTCCGCGCGTCAAGCCGGCGAGCGGTGAAATGGCGGGGTAAGAGCCCACCGGCGTGCCTCAAAGGGCGCGTGCAAGGCAAGCCCTCCCCGGAGCAAGGTCAAATAGGAAGTCGAACGGGCGGCCAGTCCGGCTGCTGCGGCCCATTCGGGCCGGCGCGCATGAGACTTCGGGTTGACCGCTTAAAAGATGAATGATCGGATCTTTCCCGGTTGCGGGTTCCCGCTGCCGGGGAGGAGAACAGAATCCGGCTTATTCGCCGCGCGTCGCTTCAGCGGAATCTCGCCGAAATGCGGGAGAGTCCATGCGGGCGGGCGCTACACCTAGTTTTCGCTAAACCTAAAAATCGCAGTTGAACTGGCGAATTAAGCTTTCCGCCTTTGTTTTCAGCTATATTGGCAAATTGCCGTTTTCACCAACTGGGTGAAACGCGATGACAGCTTGTATGCCCAGGCCCGGGCTTGCCTTCCCT
>JAEEHL010000150.1 GCA_016280825.1 Verrucomicrobiota bacterium | reverse complement strand
GGCGCCGACGGCGAGGAGATAGTGAGGGCGGTCGGGAAGTTCGGCTCCGCTGCGCCCGACATTCTCCTTACGCACGGGCACTTCGACCATATCGGCGCTATACCGTTCCTCCAGGAGAGATGGCCCGCGGCAAAGGTGTACGTGACGGCGGCCGACTCTAGGATGTTCGGCCATCCGCTGAACATGTACCCGCCGGAATATCCCGGAATCGACGCGCCCCGGAACGTCGCCGAGCCCAAGGCGCTTGAGGAGGCGGGCATTGTCGTTCTCGACACTCCCGGCCACACGCCTGGAGGAGTGTGCTACTATTTCCCCGAAGACGGAGTTCTCATGAGCGGCGACACGCTCTTTCGCGAATCCGTCGGGCGGACGGATCTCCCCGGCGGCGACATGCGAACTCTCATGAAGTCGCTTGCGGAGATAGTGAAGCTTCCCGGGGAGACGCTGGTCGTCCCCGGGCACGGCATGGAAACGACGATTGCGCACGAGCGCGAGAACAACATATACATTGCATCTTGAAATGTCCAAGAAGAAGATAGCGTTTGCAGTCAACCAGACGAAGGCCGGCGCGGTCGAGGCGGAGAGCTTCCTGCGCACGGCGGCCGGCGAAATCGGCCTTGAGGTAGTGGAGGCGGGTTCCGCCGACGTGATCGTGGCCCTTGGCGGCGACGGGACGATTCTCCATGCCGCGCACGGGTTCCCCGGCAGGACTCTTCTCGGGCTGAATCTCGGCGGGCTAGGGTTTCTCGCGTCCGTCGAGAGGAAGGACTTCCGCCGCGCGCTCGAGATGCTTGCCGAAGGGCGGTACAAGGTCTCGCGGCGGACCATGCTGAAGCTCTCGAAGGGCGGGGTCGAAAGCGCCGCGCTCAACGACGTAGTCTTAAGAAGCGCCGCGGGCCATGCGGCAGTGGTGGACCTTTCGGTAGACGGTGCGCCAGCGACGCGGTACCACGCCGACGGGCTTGTCGTCGCGACGCCAACTGGCTCCACGGCGTATTCGCTTTCGGCCGGCGGGCCTGTGCTCATGCCGGACTCGCGCTCGTTCGTCGTGACGCCCGTATGCCCGCATGCGCTTGGCGCGAGGGCGCTCGTCGTCCCCGACACGTGCAGGATGACGCTTTCCAACCGCCCGCGCCTCGGCGGCGTCGAGCAGCGGGTAGCGGTGTGCGCCGACGGCGAGGAGCTTTTCGGCCTTGCGGCGGACGAGCAGGTGGAGATATGCAAGGCGGAGGAGTGCGCGGCCTTCGCGGAGCTCGAGGGCTACGACCCGTACGAGGTCCTTTCGCGCAAGCTCGGCTGGCGGGGGAGCAGCCTCGCGGAGGGGGAGAGATGACCATAGAGGAGCTTAACGAGGCGATAAGGAAGGGCCATGCCGACGACATCGTCATGGTCTCGGAGGCGCGGCAGGTGAAGGCGCTTTCGCGCATCGCCGACAAAATAGCCGAGAGGAAGTCGACGAAGGTCGTGCTTCTTGCGGGCGCGTCGAGCGCCGGGAAGACGACTACCGCCAAGAGGCTCGTGACGCAGCTTGCGGTGAACGGAATAGAGTCCGTCTCGCTTTCGACCGACGACTACTTCGTGGGCGACGCCCTCAACCCGAGGGACGAGGAGGGCAATCTCGACTACGAGACGGTGGAATGCGTCGACAGGGAGAGGATATCCGCCGACATAATGGCCCTCGTGGAGGGGCGCGAGATACGCGAGCACAGGTTCGACTTCGTGAAGCACGCCCCGTACGACAAGGACGCCACGATTGCGCTGCCGAAGGGCGGCGTCGTCATTCTCGAGGGCATCCACGCGCTAAACCCGGTGCTTCTCCCGGGCGTTCCCGCAGACTCCCTCTACCGCGTCTTCGTCGAGCCCGTCGGCCAGCCGACCGTCTTCGCCAAGACCTGCCTTTCGTCGCGCCATGCGCGCCTTTTGCGCCGCGTAGTGCGCGACAACAGGTACCGCAAGATGAGCCCCGTCGACACGTTCACGATGTGGCCGAGGGTCGTGGCGGGCGAGAAGAAGTGGATAGACCCGTTCAAGCCCCTTGCCGACGACACGTTCGACTCCGCCCTCGACTACGAGCTTGCGGTGCTCAAGCCATACGCGGAGGGGCTTTTGGTGATTGCGGTCTCGAAGCTCCCGGAGAACGTAGAGGCGAGGGGGCTTCTTACGCTTCTTTCCGCAGTCGAGTCAATGGGGCCAACGAAGGTCCCGGGAGACTCGATCCTCCGCGAGACGATCGGCGGCAGCCTTCTTGAATACTGAGGTGGACGTCATGGCGCGACTTCTCGACGATGCATACCTGAAGCCATGGGAAGGGGCCATACGCGCGCGCGCGGCGCGCGCCGACGCACTTGCCGAGAGACTGGCCGGCACCGGCAGGAGCCTCGCCGACTGGGCGAGCGCGCACGAGTACTACGGGCTTCATTTCGACAGCCTGCGCGCCAGGTGGGTTTTCAGGGAGTGGGCGCCGAACGCGACTTCGATATGGCTTGTAGGCGACTTTTCCGCGTGGAAGGTCGAAGACAGGTTCAGGCTTCACAGGGCAGGCCCCTCCGGCGCGTGGGAGGTGGAGTGCGCCGAGGGCGAGATCCGCGAAGGCGACAACTACAGGCTTGAGATGGAATGGGACGGCGGCAGGGGCGAAAGGCTTCCCGCGTACGCGAGATACGTTGTGCAGGACGCGAAGACCGGCATCTTCGCGGCGAGGGTGCATCTCTCCAGATACCAGTGGAAGCATCCCAGCCCGCCTCGGCCCTTGCGGCCGCTCATCTACGAGGCGCACGTCGGCATGAGTGGCGAGGGCAGGTGCGTGCACGGATACTCCTATTTCAGGGATTCCATGCTGCCGCGCATACTCAAGGCCGGCTACAACACCGTCCAGCTCATGGCGGTGATGGAGCATCCGTACTACGGGAGCTTCGGCTACCACGTGTCTAGCTTCTTCGCTGCAAGTTCGCGCTTCGGCACGCCGGACGAACTGAAGTCGCTAGTCGACACGGCACATTCGATGGGCCTTGGGGTGATAATGGACCTCGTGCACAGCCATGCGGTGAAGAACGAGCGCGAGGGGCTTTCGAGGTTCGACGGCACTGAGTACCAGTATTTCCACGCGGGCGCGCGCGGGCAGCATTCCGCATGGGACAGCAGGTGCTTCGACTACGGCAAGACGGAGGTCCTTCACTTCCTTCTTTCGAACTGCAGGTTCTGGCTCGACGAATACAGGTTCGACGGCTTTAGGTTCGACGGCGTCACGTCTATGCTCTTTCGCGACCATGGTCTCGGCACGGCGTTCACCGGGTACCCCATGTACTTCGGCGCGAACGTAGACGAGGACGCGCTTGCGTATCTTTCCCTCGCCAACCGCGTCATCCATGAAGTCAGCCCCTCGGCGGTCACGATAGCGGAGGACGTCTCGGGAATGCCAGGGGTCGCCGCAAGTCGCGGGGACTGCGGCATCGGGTTTGACTACCGCATGGCGATGGGAGAGCCCGACTGGTGGTTCAAGGTTGCCGAGACGAGGCGCGACGACGACTGGTCGATGGGCGAGATGATGAGGGAGCTTACGATGAAGCGCCCTGAGGAGAAGGTGGTCTCCTACGTAGAGTCGCACGACCAGGCGCTTGTCGGCGGCAAGACGTTTTTCTTCCAGCTGGCCGACGCGTCGGTGTATTCCGGAATGCGCAACGAGGAGCATCCAGAGGCGGTCGACAGGGCGGTTGCGCTTCACAAGATGGCGAGGCTCGCCACTTTCGCGCTGAACGGCGGGGCGTACCTTAATTTCATGGGCAACGAGTTCGGCCACCCCGAGTGGATCGACTTTCCTCGCGAGGGGAACGGGTGGAGCTACGAGCATGCGCGGCGGCTATGGTCACTCCGAGACGACCCCTTTCTCAAGTTCCGCGCGCTCGCCGACTTCGACGAGGCATTTCTTGCGCTCGACACCTCGGGCGACGACGCCATGACGCCGCTCGTGCAGGACGACGATGCGAAGGTGCTCGCGTTCATCAGGTGGCAGAAGCTCTTCGTCTTCAACTTCCACCCTGTGCGCTCGCACGAGGGGTATCAGGTGATCATCCCGCCGGCCACGCGCTGGAGGCATGTCCTTGACAGCGACGAGGGGCGCTTCGGCGGCTTTGGCAGAATCGCCAAGGGCATGGAATACTCGCCGGTCGCCGAGAGGCGCGGCAGCGAAATCGTGCAGGTGGCGAAGCTCTACCTGCCCGCCCGGACGGCTGCAGTTTTTTCGCTTGCGTTCTGAGTGCGCATTTGATATACTACACATTTGTTCGCCTCCGAGCGGGGCGGGCTTGATCCTTGAAAACCGGGAGTTTGGAGATTAAAGAGAATTGCAACGTAGACGAGATTACAAGATTTTTCTTGCTAAGCGTATACGGGCGCACGATGGATGCCTTGGCATCAG
>JAEEHL010000149.1 GCA_016280825.1 Verrucomicrobiota bacterium | reverse complement strand
TCAGGAACCTCATCGGCAGGATATTCCCCGGCAAGAGCTTCATCGACATACCGAACGACGACCCGATCTACCGCCAGCCGTACATCTTCCAGGACGGCGCGCCGCCTTTCTGGCACCATGACGGCAACCGCGCCCGCGGCATCAGGGTTGGCGAGAGGCTTGCGGTCTTCTACCATCCGGGCGACATAAACGACGCCTGGAAGGACGGCCACTCCGGCGCGTCCGCAGAGGTTGCGGAGCAGGCGTACCGTCTTGGCATAAACGTCATGTACTACGCGTTCAACGCCTACTATGCGCGGCACTTCGAGGGCGCCGTCGACAAGGAGGGCAAGTAGGTTCAGGGAAGGATCTTAAGAGGAGAAAACAATGAAAAAAACGAATCTGTTGGTGTCGGCCGTCGCGGCCATGGCGGCGCTTGGCTCAATCGCCGGGGAGGCGCCGCTCAAGGCGGACCTGAAGAAGCCATTCACCGCGATTTCCGACGCGTCCAAGGCCATTGGCACGAAGAGCGAGGCCGAGAAGGACTTCTTCTTCAAGGCCGCCATCGCCGCAGACTGGGCGGGCGATTCCGTGCAGAGGCACAACTTCCTCGCGTACCACCTCTCGCTCAACGAGGGCAAGTCGCCCGAGGTGCAGCGCGCGCTCGTGCGCCTCATGGCAAGCGGCGACTCGCCCGACCTCTACAAGCGCTACATCTCGCAGTTCCCCAAGGACTTCGACGCGCTCATGATCGGCATCGACCTCCTGCGCAAGTACGTGAACGACGGCAAGACGCGCGACTACCGCACTCTCCTCGAGACGATGATCGCCACCTTCCCCGACGGGGCGGGCTTTGACACCATAGTCGACACGATGAACTGGACGGTCCTCTTCTCGAACGCGCCGGGGTTCGACGACGGCAAGCTCACGCTGAAGGCCCTCGGCGCGGCCAAGGGCTGGAAGGTGACCATCAGGCTCAACACGTTTTTCTGGGAGCTCAACCGCCGCAACCTCTGCCAGCAGGAGATTTACGAGGTCTATCGCGACCACAGGGACCTCAAGTGGAACCGCGAGTGCCTTGAGCGCATAGCCTTCAACGCCAACGTGCCCGACGACACGGCGCTCGAGGCCCTGAAGACCACCGTCGGCCAGCACGGCTTCCCGGCCGACCAGAAGGCGAGGCAGGGGTATTTCCAGCGCTTCCAGCAGCGCTTCGCGAAGGTGCCTGCGTGGCAGAAGTACCTTGACGACGTCAACTCCGGCAAGATCAAGCCCGCCGAGAAGCCCGCCTACGACCTGTACGGCCCGACGCGCGCCCTCAACGACTGGGAGAAGGATCACAAGGCGAAGAAGCTTGGCGGCGCCGAGGCGATCAAGAGGGCGGCCGAGATCGTGAAGGACCGCAAGGAATGGCATTTCGAGGACAGGAACAAGCTCTTCTGGATGTTCCGCGTCTGCCACGACATCGCCGTTGCCGACCCGAAGAACGCGGCGGCGTTCCCGTTCGAGTCGTTCGCGCAGATATACCTCGACCAGCCCCCGCGCTGCCGCGCAGACGCGCTTGGGCTGCTTCTCGACGTCTACGACAAGACCGGCAAGTTCGACCAGGGCATTGCGCGCGTCAAGGCCTCCGCCGACAGGATGGGCACGGCGCTCGGCTGCGCCTCGTGGCGCTATGCGGCCGTCGCGATGTGCACCCGCACGGGCGACCCGAGGAACGGGTTCATTCTCGAAGACGTCACGTACAACCAGCACAAGAAGGCGCTGAAGATGCCCGACCCCGCGCGCAACAGGCTCAACTGGAACCTCGCCGCCGCGAAGAAGTTCTCAAACGCCCCCGTGCCGGAGCTCATCTGGTTCCCCGACAGGTTCGGCACCGAGTCCTATGCGCTAGACGTCCACCGCTGGACGAGGGAGGCAAAGCGCAAGCCGACGCCCGAGGAAGAGGCGTTCAGCGCGGCCGGCACCGAGCTCATCAACCTCGCAACCGACAAGTACTATTCGCAGGGCGTCAGGCGCTTTGTGCTTAACTCGTACATCGGCACGCCGCTTGGATGGTACCTCTGGCCGTCGGCCGTCA
This sequence comes from Verrucomicrobiota bacterium, assembly GCA_016280825.1. Lineage (GTDB taxonomy): Bacteria > Verrucomicrobiota > Kiritimatiellia > RFP12 > UBA1067 > UBA1067. Next base: position 10,175 of record JAEEHL010000149.1, on the reverse strand, counting down.
ACGCGAACTCCCCGAAGCTGCCGTGCAGGATCGGCGCGGTGGAGCTGACCGGCACGAGGCGCAACGGCTCCGAGACCTACGGCATGGCGAGCATACTCGTCACGAACGGCTGCCCGGAGCTTGCGTACCTCATGATCTCACGCCACCCCGAGATGTCGAAGTCGCCAGACCTTCAGCGCCTGCGCACGATGGCGCAGCAGAAGATGCCGGGCCTCTATCCCGTGAACGAGAAGGACCCCGCCTATCCGCTCTACGTCGCGGCGGACGCGCTCGCGAGGAACAACCCCGAGAGGGCGTGGTCGCTTCTCTCGGCGAACCTGAAGACGTTTGACCAGAACCCCCTGAGGTACCAGCCCGCGTTTGCGCTCTGGGCGCTCGACCAGTACCGCAAGGTGCGCGGCGAGAACGACGTCCTCAGAAACAAGGCGTGGACGCACGTCGAGAAGCTCCTCGCGCAGGAGGCGAGCCTCCCGCCGGACGTCGCCGCGGGGCTCTTCCTCCTGAGGGCGAGGATCGCCGAAGACCGCATGGAGTACGAGGTCGCGCACTCCGGCTACATGGCCCTTAGGAACCACGCCACGTACCGCAAGACCCCCTCCGGGCGGCAGGCCATGTTCCGCGACATCGAGCTCATGATAACGATGGGCTCGCTCGACGCAGCCGCGCAGGTGGCGGAGCAGTGGATATCCTCGCCCGACGAGGACGTCCGCGCGCAGGGGCACTACGTCCTTGCCAAGATCGCCTTCCAGCGCAAGGAATTCGACGAGACGCGCAAGGAGCTCGAGAAGGTCTTCGAGATAGACTTCACCCACTCCGAGGGCAGGCTTCTCCAGGGCGAGTGGAAGCTCGCCACCAACTACGAGGTCGACGACACGCAGGTGCTTCTCGGCGACCTCAGCGACCGCAGCGTCATCCGCCCCGGCCAGCCGCTTTCCATCTCGGTCAAGGACCGCAACCTCTCCGTCGCGGGCGGCGGCGCCTCGATACCCGTGCTCGTCAAGACCTCTCTCGGCCAGGACGTCGAGAAGGTGCAGCTCTACCCCGGCACGCGCGACCCGTCGCTCTTCCGCGGCTCGATCGACACGGAGATGGGCGTCGCGAAGCCCGGCAACCACACTCTCCAGCTTTCCGGCGACGACATAGTCTCGTACGAGATCGACCCCGACTTCATGAAGCTCAGGGGCATCAAGAGCTCGCAGGTGAAGCGCCTTTCGGTCGTGGACGACGCCGAAATGCGCATCGGGGTCTTCTCCGGCGACGACCAGGACACGATTCACCTCCTGAAGCCCGGGGTGCCGATGCCCGTCGAGCTCGTCGACCGCGACCGCTCGCGCCATGCCGCGACTAACAGCGTGGCAGTGACGATCCGCACTTCGAGCGGCGACGTAATACAGGCCGCCCCCCTCGCCGAGGCGGGGCGATGCACCGGCGTCTACCGCGCCATGATACCCACGCGCATTCCGCCGCCCCGCGCCTTTGCCAGCGACTCCACCGCCGGCGCCGGCCCCGAGGACCTCGTGAGCTCCGTTAGAAACGGCGTGTGGCGCAGCCTTGCCGACGGCCAGAAGCCGAAGTTCGTCGGGCTCGACACGATGAGCTCCCACATGGTCAAGAGCGCCGCGATCGAGCTGCCCGCCCCCGAGACGGTGGCCGAGATCAAGCTCTGGGGCTCCTCCACGGGCGACGACGAGGTGCTTCTCGGCGCGTATCCCGGCCAGGACAAGGAGAACCGCCGCGGCATACGCATGGTGACGTGCGAATCGCGTTCGCGCAACAGGACGGAGTTCCTGCGCGAGCTCTCCAAGCGCATCCTCACGCCCATCAAGCTCGACACCTTCGGCTACCACAGGACGCAGACGGCCCAGGGGTACGTGCGCTACCGCGTGCAGGCGACGGCGTTCTTCCCGGAGGACCGCACCTTCAAGCTGAGGCTCAGGCCCTCCACTCAGAACAACGAGACGTTCAGGTGGCTCGCCTGCGACCTCTTCGTCGACGGCAAGCGCGTCTGGAACGCCTGGCAGAACTCCGAGACAAGGCACAAGCAGAGCCCGTTCATGGTGGAGATCGGCAGGGGCATCCATTCGCTTGAGCTGTACGGCTCGTCCTTCAAGGTCTCCGATTCGTTCGACCTCTGCGAGGTGAAGGAGGACGGCGAGCTCGAGCCGCTTTCGGGCGACTACTTCGACGCCACCGTCCACCCCGAGATAACCGAGCACCTCGAGGACAAGTGCAAGGTCCTCAAGTCCAAGACGGGCTTTACCGCCTCGTTCGACAACCCGATGCGCCTCAGGACGCTCAGGTGGGAATTCGTCGACTTCACCGGCACTTCGGTCGAGGCGAAGAAGCTCCACCTCGACACCGCCGACGGCAAGAGGGTCATTCCCTCCGAGCACGACTTCACCGAGTCGCTCGGCAACGACATCCTCGAAGTGGCGCCAGGCGACATCATCACCGTCACCTACGACGACGAGACGACCTCGTCCGGCAAGGCGCGCGCGATCGAGCGCAAGCTCAACACCCGCTTCAGCGACGGAAAGATCGGCTTCCTCTGCGAGCACGACTACCAGGACGGCTACGGCAGGCTCTACTCCCGCTATACCGAGGCCTACCGCGTCGAGCCGGGCGACGTCGTGACGGTGCGCGTGACCGATTCCGACCTCAACCTGAGCCGCGGCCGCGACACCATGAAGCTCGTCGTCTCGACTTCCGGCGGCGACAAGCTCGTCGTCACGGCGGAGGAGCCGATAAGCGTCATCCACGACGGGCGCGAATACATCAAGGACACCGACCAGGGCGTCTTCATCGCGCGCCTGCGCACAAGGGAGAAGCCCTACGCGGAGGGCGAGAAGCGCCCGGCCGACATGATAGTGCTTAAGAGGGGCGAGTCCATCGAGGCCGCCTACAAGGACGAGGACAACACCCATCCCGGCGTGCCGTGCGTGCGCAAGGCGCACCTCGCGGCGATCCAGGCCGACGCCCCGACGATGATGCAGCTCTCGCATACGTGGTCGAGGAGGGTGCCCGACAAGTCTCCCGAGGGCAGGGTGCGCCTCAAGTCGGTGCAGCGCAGGGGCTTCCCGCTTGCGACGAACACGTGGTGCGACGTCAGCGGCAAGCGCGTCGTCGCCGACGGCGCGACGGCCATCGTCACGCCGCAGGTGAGCCTGCCGGTGGACGTGGTGGCGCCGATGTTCGCCAAGCACTCCGGCAGCGTGGTGGTCGTGGAGGCCACGACGAGGAGCGAGCTCAAGGCCGCCGAGGAAGGCGACCGCCCGGCGGAGTGGACCAAGGCTGAGCTCAGGATCACCCCTGGCCACAGCTCCATGCCAAACGGCTTCAAGGGCAGCATCGAGCTCTATTCCGCCGCGGTCGAGGAGAGGTCTGCCTCCGCAAGCGAGGACTTCGGCGAGGAGCGCGAAAAGCCTGTCGACCTCAAGGCGGGCGACGAGCTCGTGGTGCGCCTCTGCGGGCAGGGCGGCGTGACGCTCGCCGAGGCGACGGCGAAGATCGGCACCACGGCGTGGATGGGGCTTTGCGACCCGACGTACAACGCGGGCCTCTACAAGATACACCTCGGCGAGAGCTTCCACATCATGATCGTAGACCCCGACTGCGACACGACCGACGAGCAGGACGAGGTCAAGGTCGAGGTCGCCTCGAAGAGCGGCGCGAAGTGCGAGCTGATGCTGAGGGAGACGCTTGGCAGGAGCGGCATATTCACCGGCCAGGTCTCGACCGACGTCAAGATGCCCGGCGTCACGAACTTCGTCGCCACGGCTTCGTCCTTCCCGGCGGAATACGGCGACGAGTTCACGTTCACCTATTCCGACGAGGTCGTGGGCTTCGGGGCGACGAATTCCGTCGTGAAGCTCACCGGCACGATACTCCCCGGCTCGGACGGCGCGGTTAGGAGCTATTCCAAGCGCTTCCGCGACGCCGACCAGGCCGTCCTCGTGCAGTTCCGCATGGCGGAGTGCCTCTTCGAGATGGCCAAGGACTTCCGCAAGCTCAAGGACGGCGCGAAGTCGGCCTCGGCGATTGCCGACGGGCGCGCTATCCTCGAGGCGGCCCTCAGGGACTACCCGAACACGTCCCACGCGGCGGAAGGCGAGTACCTGCTTGCCAACCTCTACGAGCAGCTTGGCGAGGAGGAGCGCCAGGCCCGCCTCGAGCGCGAGAAGAACGGCGAGGACGTGAAGAACGAGCCTGACAAGGCCGACCCGCTCTTCCGCGAGGCGGTGGCGCGCTTCGCCGCGATCCTCTCGGCCTGGCCGGAGGGCGAATACGCCGCGCGCAGCCAGTACCACAAGGCCCTCTGCCTCGAGCGCCTCGGCGACTTCGCGCGCTCCAGCGAGGAGTACGTGAAGATGACGTACCTCTTCCCTGAGAGCCCGCTCGTGGGCGACGCGGCGGTGCGCCTTGCAAGCCACTACTACAAGCGCGAGGAGCGCTTCGACATAGCCGGCAAGATCTACTCCTCGTTCCGCACGCGCTTCCCGGCGCACCCGCAGGCCCCGAGCGCGCTCTTCATGGGCGGCCAGTGCCTCATCAAGCAGGGCGAGCTCATGCAGATCAAGGCCAAGGAGGAGATGAAGAAGAAGGGCCAGGTGATGCGCGGCCTCGCCCCGCAGGCGCGCGACGCCTACAAGGACGCCATCGAGGCCTTCGTCTCGCTTCTCGAGAACTACAAGGACATCCCGAACAAGGACCTTCTCGCTCAGGGCCTCTACTGGGCCGGCGACGTGAGCTTCCGCATAGAGGACTACGCAAACGCCTACATCTACCTGAAGCGCACCACGTTCGAGTACCCGGAGTCGAAGTGGGCGAGGTTCGCGCGCGGCATGCTGCTGCAGAACTCCCAGGCGTTTGACGTCATAAACGAGTGATGGCGATGAGACGTGCAATTGCGATAGCAGCCGCGCTTGCGGCATTCGGGGCGTCCGCCGTCGAGCGGGTGGGCGACTGGTGGGTCAACATGCCCGGGAACGTGATGAAGTCGATGAGCGAGTCCGAGAGGACGTGCGCCACGAGGGCGGCGCGGCAGTTCGACGCCGGCTCCTACCGCGCGGCCGCCGAGGAGTGGAAGCGCTTCCAGACGGAGTTCATGACGACCGCCTCCGAGGAGGCCTCGGCGTGGGCGTCGTTCTTCCAGGCGCTTTCGCTCGACAAGGCGAAGGACCGCTACAAGGCGATCGACCTCTATTCCGAGACGATGGAGCTCTATCCCGAGTCTACCGCGTCGTGCGCGGCGCTCTACTTCCGCGGGCGCTCGTATCTCGACAACGGCAACACGATGAAGGGCTACGCCGACTTCCGCGACATCGTCGAAAACCCGGAGTTCAACCGCCACCCGCTCGCGTACGCCGCGTACAACTCGCTTGCGTGGAACGCGCTTTCGGAGGGCAAGTTCTCGCAGGCGCTCGACTACTGGCGCGCCCTCGTGGCGATGCCGCACGGGGCGAATTCGTCCGTCTGGCGCAACGCCAAGGAGAAGCTCGACATCGTCGAGGCGCTTGCCGACCCCGCGGGCGACATCTCGAAGATCGCCTCCAACGAGAAGAAGGACTTCGAGCAGCGCCGCAAGAGCCTGAGGGAATGGCGCGACAGGATCTGGGGCGCCGTCAGGAACGACAACGCCGTGGTGAACGCGTTCTACGCGAAGAACCTCGGCAAGGCCAAGGACGTGAAGGGCGCGAAGGAGGAATACCTAAAGCAGATGTCAGTCGCGTTCTCGAAGACGGCCGGCCCCGTGTTCGCCAAGTGCGAGGGCGGCAGCTGGGAGATGCTCCTCATCGAGTACGACACCGTGGCGGCGCTCAACCCCAAGAACGCGGGCAAGGCCGTCGAGAAGGTGTCCGCCGCGATCCGCGCCGAGAAGAGCCCCGACAGGCGCGGCTCGAGGGCGGCCAGGTTCATCGACAGGCTCGTGCGCGACTCGCGGTACACCGAGGCGAAGCTCTTCCTCGACCTCATTCCGAACGCCGACGCCCGCGCGTGGAAGGCCGTGGACATCGGCTGGAAGATGCGCGACGGCAAGTACATAGTCGCCAGCCTCGAGCCGCTCGAGAAGTCGCCCGACCAGGAGGTCGTCAAGAAGGCGAAGCTCAACCACGCCAACTGCAGCAAGCAGCTGCTCGGCGAGTGGGACGTGGCGATAAAGATATGGGAGGAATACCCCTCGCCGCCCTGGAGCCTCTGGCAGATAGCGGAGTGCCACAGGAGCGCCGGGCGCAAGGCGCAGGCGCAGGGGGTGCTTGACGAGATATGCGGGGTGTTCCCGTCCGACGCAGCGGCCGCCATGCTCAGGAAGGGCGACTGGTACGCCGCCGACGGCGACAGGAAGAACGCGATAGCGTGCTTCAGGAAGGTCCTCTCGCACGCCGACTGGAAGAAGACCGGCTCGGCGTCCCAGGCCCACCAGCGGCTTGAGAGGTACGGCATAGCGACTGGCGGGGCCGTGCTCAACGATGTACACTGAATCTGAGAAAGGCAGGAGAATGAAAACAATGCAATTGAAGTCACTTGCGGCCGCGGCGCTCTGCGTCGGCCTGGCCTACGCCGCCTGCGCGCAGCAGCAGGCGAAGGACGCCAAGGCGGGCGAAGACCCCGCCGTAGCCGCCGAGCGCGCGGCCCGCCAGGCGAACGCGCGCGCGAAGCGCATGATAACGCAGGCGCTCGACGTGCTCGAGAACGGCGAGGAGGAACGCGCCCTCGGCATGCTCGAGGCGGTGCCGAAGATGTTCCCGGAGTCGCCGATGAAGTTCGTCGCCTACCTCGAGCTCGGCCGCGCCCACTTCAAGAAGGGGCGCAACGACGAGGCCATTGCGCAGCTGAGGAACGCCGCCGCCGCGAAGGAGAACGAGGTCAAGGCCGAGTCGCTCCTCCTGCAGGCCAAGGTGCACCTCGCCTCCGCCCGCGACAGCGAGGCCTCGATGGTGCTGCGGCGCATCACGACCGACTTCCCCGAGTCGCCGTTTGCGAACGACGCGTGGTACGAGATCGGCCAGATCCACTTCAAGGGCAAGCGCTGGTTCCGCGCCCAGGAGGCCTTCAGGCGCGTCGGCACGGCCGTCCCCCGCCTTGAGGTGCGCGAAGGGGAGAACGCGCCGGACGTCTTTGCCGAGGCCGGCCAGAGGCTCTACGCGGTCGTGGACGACCGCGACCTCGTCGTCGCGGCGAAGCTCGGGCGCGAGGTGAAGGTGAAGATGACCGCCGCGAGCGGCGACAGCGAAGTCGTCGTCCTGAAGTCGTTCGGCCAGGACGGCGGCAGCGCGCTTGCGTCCGTGCCCACCTCGCCGTCGGCGTCAAAGCCGAACGACGGCGTCCTCACCGTGCAGGGCGGCGAGGCGGTTAGCGTGCTCTACGTCGACGAGGCGAACGCCTCCGGCGAGAGGAACGTCCAGCACGTCGCGGGCGTGAAGATCGTCTCGTCGGCCGTGCTCGCGGTGATGGACGGCGCGTACAGGCAGAACGTGAAGGGCGTCTTCGCCGGGAACCCGGCCTTCCTGCGGCTCAAGGACCTCGACCTCGACACGACCGCGAATCCCGACAAGGTGAAGGTGACGGTGAAGAGCTACAAGCGCCGCCCGAAGCCCACCGACGAGGAAGTCGCCGCGGCCGCCGCCAAGGGCATCAAGGCCGTCGAGGAAGTCGAGGCCGACCCGTGGGTCGAGATAGTCTCGAGCGAGGTAGAGCTTGTCGAGACGAAGCCCAGGAGCGGCGTCTTCGAAGGGCGCCTTACGCCGATCATCGGCGCAATCGTGGAGGAAGGGCAGATCGAGAGCGAGGCGGACGGCAAGCTCGTCTTCTCGTTCGTCGACAACCTCCACATCGAGGGCACGAAGCCGCGCGAGGTCTCCGCCGAAGTGGCGGTGCTGACGGGCGGCTCGACCGAGCCCCAGTCGATCGTCTCCAGCGCGTCCGACCCGGTGATGCAGAGCCGCAAGCTCCTTCTCGAGGCGAAGCTCCTCAACCAGTGGGGCACGATCTTCAAGGACGTCGGCCTCGACAAGCAGGCCGCGAGCAAGGCCAACGAGGGCCTTGAGCGCATTGCCGACATATTCGCGCTCTCCAAGCGCTTTGCGCTGCCGCGCGACGTCATGGAGAATGCGTACGCCGCCAAGTGGGACCTCATGATGGTCAAGGGCGAGCTCAGGCGGGCGATTGCCGTGTGCAGGGAGCTGCTCAAGATATATCCCGACACGGTGCTTGCCGACCTTGCGCTGCTCAAGATCGCCAAGGCCAGGGCGGAAAGCCGCGAGCTTCCCGAGCTGAACGAGGCAAGCGGCATCTACCGCAGCATCCTCGCGATGCCCAACTCGCAGAACAAGGCGGAGGCGCAGTTCCTCCTTGCGGGCGTCCTCGAGAAGATCGCGAAGATAAACGCCGCGAGGAAGGCCACGATCAAGGAGAAGCCCGAGCCCGACTACACGGCGGCGATTTCCGCCTACCGCGCCTGCGCGGAGAACTACCCGCAAAGCTCGTTTGCCGGCGAGTCGTTCAAGCGCATCGTCACCTTCCAGATCGGCAAGAAGGACTACAACCGAGCCAACGAGACCCTCGAGCGCGTCTTCCAGGACTACCCCGACGCGCCGTGGCTCGACGAGATGCTCCTCAGGTGGGGCATTGTCAAGTACCGCACCGGCGACATTGAGGGCGCGAAGGAGAAGTTCCGCAAGATACTCGAGGAATATCCGTCCGGCCCTGCGAGCGGCCAGGCGCAGAACTTCCTGCAGAAGCTCAACAGGGAATAGGAGGGGGGAGAGAGAAGGCGCCTTCACCCTTGCCCCTCGCCACGACCTCACTTGGGGGCGCAACCCCTAGATGGTGCGATGGTTCGGTAGTTTGATGGTGCGATGGTGCGAAAGCAAGCCACCTAACCACCCAACCACCTAACCATGTAACCAACTGACTCATCTCTCATCAGCTATCATGCAGGGGAGCGAGATGCTCCGTGCGGGCACGTAAAACTTGGGGACAGCCAAACGAGACAGTGCGGCCGGATGTTTGGCTTGAAAACGAGACGGTATGGCTGACACAAGAGGCAACCAGAAAGTATTTCTTCTTCCCGTCACATATTGCAATATGTGACGGGGAGGGAGCTGTTCTGCGCGGGGAAATTCCAGGCAGGCTTGCCCAATGGAACATGACGATACCACCCCATGCACTTTCGCGCGCTCGCGGGCTAAAGATTTATGCATGATTTCTTGGTGAACCCGCCGCGCAAATATGATATAATGCGCAACATGAAGATTGTTGAAGCAGGTTTGGTAAAGCCAAGATGATCTTGGGCAAGAAACAGATGACGGAAGAGGACGTCAAGCTGCAGTTCATTACGCCGGCGATCCTGGCGAAGTGGAGTCGTGACCGCATTACGATGGAGACGAAGATCACCGACGGCCGAATCAACCTCAGAGGCAATTTCGTCGTCCGCTCAAAGCCCAAGAAGGCCGACTACGTCCTGTATCTGTCGGCGAACAAGCCCATTGCCGTCGTCGAGGCCAAGGACAACACCCATTCCGTCTCGCACGGGCTTCAGCAGGCGATAACCTACGCCCGCATGATGGACGTGCCGTTCGCCTACAGTTCAAACGGCGACGCCTTCCAGGAGCACGACCTGCTGACCGGTCTCGAACGCACGCTGCCGCTGGATTCCTTTCCGACGGCCGAGGAGCTTTCCGCCCGCTGGGAGCGCGAGTCGAACGGCGGGAAGGGCATCTCCGAGGCCGAAAGGAAGGTCATCGCAGAGCCGTACTATTCCAGCCAGAACACGCATGATCCGCGCTACTACCAGCGCAACGCCGTAAACCGCGCCGTCGAAGCCATAGCGAGGGGGCAGAAGCGCCTCTTGCTCGTCATGGCAACAGGCACGGGCAAGACCTACACCGCCTTTCAGATTGTTCATCGTCTGCTAAGTAGCGGACTCAGGAAGAAGGTGCTCTACCTTGCCGACAGGAACAATCTGGTAGACCAGTCGATTCAGCAGGATTTTTCGCCACTCGAAAAGACGATACACAAGGTCAACTTTGCGAAGGACGATCCTCTCACCGTGACTTCGCATGAAGTGTTCTTCTCCCTCTACCAGCAGCTCGCCGGCAACGAGGAGAGCGAGGATGACGAAAGCGGCGAGGAGACGGTTGCCCGTTTTGCCAAACTGTTCACCAAGGACTTCTTCG
>JAEEHL010000017.1 GCA_016280825.1 Verrucomicrobiota bacterium | reverse complement strand
TGCGCGCAACGCTCCAAGCTCCGGTTTGCCCTGCGGGCACGCGAAAACGAGGAGGTCGACATCGAATTTCTCCGGATCTCCTGCGCCTGCATGCCGAGCCTTCCGGGGGCGCAGGCCTCCTCAAGAAATTCGGGTCGCTGCACCTCGTTTTCGCTAAACCTCCACACCTCGCTTATGCGCCATCCGTCCCGCCTCCCGCGCCCTACGGTTGCAGAGGCGCTTCGCATGAACAATCCAAGATGTAGCAAGGGCGCCCTCGCCCTTGCCCCTCGCCACGACTTCTCTTGGGCAGGCAACCCCTACTCTCCCCCTGAGACAGGGGGAGTGCCGCGTCAGCGGCGAGGGGGTATGATGTCGCTAAACCCGAAACCAGCGACCCTGCGCCTCAAGGCGCCGTGCCGCCGCGCTGTTCCAATTTCTTCAATGCGGCTTTGGCTTTTTCATGCCCTTGCTCCGCAGCTTTGCGATACCACTTAACTGATTCGGCTTCGTCCTCCGCCACGCCTAGGCCCGCAGCGTAGCAACAGCCCAGATCGAACTGCGCCTGCGCATATCCCTGTTCCGCCGCCTTGCGCCACCACTTCGCCGCCTCACACAAGTCCCTCGTGACGCCTTCGCCGTCCTCATAGCACAGACCCAGATTGTACTGCGCCTCTGCATCTCCCTGTTCGGCCGCCTTGCGCCACTGCTCCGCTTTGTTTTCTGGCGTAGGAGCCGTCCTGCATCCGCACATCGTCGCAAAGGACAGAAGGCAGGCAATCATCAGCATCTTTCTCATTTCCCCTCCTTATTCATCAAACCGCCGCGGAACCGCCGTTCCGTTTTAAGTAGTATATCATATTTGCGCGGGTTTCGGGGTGCGGGTCGCGGGTAGTTGCTGTCGCTACTGGGAGTCTCGGAGTCTTGGAGACTCCTAAACTCCAGAACTCCCAGAAGCGAAAGCAAACAACCTTAGGGCGCGGCAGTTTTAACAAACGGATTTGTTCGCGGCTAACGCCGCTCGCCGCAACCCGAAACCCGCGACCCGAGACCCCGCGCCGCAAGGCGTGCCCTTGACGCTGTCAGGGGAGATTTGGTACAATATTGGACAAACAGGAGCGGCGAGATGAAAATGAACAAGACGACAAGACAGTTTGCCTTCGTGTGCGCGGCGGCGGTTGCCGCTTTTGCGGCCAGGGCCAACGTGACGAGCAGAGAATCAGGTTTCGATTCTTTTGTTTCCACCAGCGGCGGCACGCCGTCATTCGAATTTGGCCGCAACGGCGTCAGGGGTGGACCCATGAGCTACACGGGACAGGCGCAGGTCGTCCTCAAGGAGTGTTGCGTCTATCCACCGCTCGCCACGAACATACCATGCCTGGCGACTTTTGACCGACTGGCAAAATATGGCGGCAGGGGCTATTTCAAATCGACCTATCTCGTGCTGGCCGAGAACATCATGGACATCGACCTTGACGGTCTTGTCGTCGAGTCCATCACGGATTCGTCAGGGAAGGACTACTCCAAGAAGAAGAATGGCGACGCGAACTGGGAAGTGGACAGTTTCTGCATGTCGGTGGATCGCAAGAGAGGGGTCGCGACCTTTGTCCTCTACGGGGGCGGCAAGGTCTGGGCCAGATCGCTCCCGACCGTGAAGGGCAGGGTTTCGATTACGGTCGCGGGCAAGATGGCGACGAAGGAGCTTGCCGGCAAGGTGTCCTCCGGCAGGATCGGCGATGCCGATTGTTCCTACAAGGTCAAACTCGCGAAGAACTTCATGGACGACGAAAAGTCGCTGGAGGTCGTGCCGTCCGGCGACAGGGCGGATGGCGAACTTGAGGTGTTCTGCGGCGGCAAGAAGCTGGACTGTCGGGCAACCATGTCGGTGAACGGCAAAACGACATATACTTTCAAGCAGCCTTCTTCTGACGACATTGTCATCAAGGTGACATGTCCTGTCGGCGGGAAGAAGGTCGTGATCCCGTTTGGTTAAGAATGCCAGCGCCTTGCGGCGCGGGGTTTCGGGTCGCGTGGCGCGGGCAAGTTGGAGTTCAGCGTTCGAGTTGGAGAAAGGAATGATTTCACTCTCCAACTCCAACTCAACTCTCCAACTCCTCACTTAACCACCTAACTATAAACCACGGCACCGAGCAGACAGAGGTTGCCTACCCAAGTGAAGTCGTGGCGTGGGGGAAGGTAGCCGCCGAACGAAGTGAGGGCCGAGCGCAGCGAGGGGATAGCCGAGGGCGAAGCCCGAGTGCCGAGCGAGACCGAGCACTCGCGCCGCGCGACGAACTCCTACAGGGATGCAAACGCGCACGTTGGAAAGGCAGGGAAGGCGGGGCAGGCAAAAGGAGATGGAGCTTTCAACTGCTTTTTTTAGGCTAAATTATGCAGCGGCCGGATTTCCGCGCAAGATTGCCGCTATCCCTCCGTTGGCTTCAGGCGAAACGCCATTTGCATATATAGCACGTCAGTTCCGGCCAGAAGAAACAGCGGGGAAAGAACCTTCTTGAGTCTGTCGAACCGGTCGGGGCCCGAGGGTCGCAGGACATCGATCTCATAATGGCATTCATTAAAGAGCCTGCGTGCGCTCTTGAGGGTAAAGAACCGCAGATGGGTGCGGTCAAGCACGCCTGCGTCAGCATAGGGCCAGTCCCTGTGCAGCAGCAAATCCCGGAGGTTAAGCAGGTAGCGCACATTGGGCAGAGAGCCTATGACATATCCCCCGGGGGCAAGTTTCCTCTTCAGCCCTTCCAGAAACATCCAAGGGTCGACCATATGCTCAATGACATCATTGCAGACAATCATGTCAAACATGCCGTCAGGGATTTGCCCAGCCACATCCTGATATAGACCTTCATAAACAGCGATTCCGACGCTGCGCGCATCGCATGCAGCCTCATGCGCCGGCTCCACGCCGTAATAATCGCAATTCCAGGAAATATTGCGCTTAAAGCAGCCGCTGCCGCAGCCAACGTCAAGTATGGTCTTGGGCTGCCCCACTATCAGTCGGGCAATCTCTGCCCGTTCTTGTTTGTAGTATTGTCTATGCGGATTGATTTGATTCATGATCATCCTCTGGAAACAAGCAGCCTGAAGCCCTTAAATCATATGAAATACCTGCTATTCCCAGATTCGCCTCGGCTTTGGACTTCCGGCAACGGCCTCCTTGATGAAATCTCCGACTGCAGGTATTATATCAAAAGAATCCCCCGTACTGCAAATAAAAAACGGCAAAAACACCCGTGGCGGCCTTGCCGCGTCAACGCGGCGCCGCTACTCGCAGACGACGGTGACCGACGCGATTACGCCTTCGGCCGTGGAGCAGGCGATTTCGTGCTCTCCCGGCGCCATCTCCACCGCAAACGGCTCAGTGCCCGTCGACTCGCCTACGGTCGCGCCGTCCACAAACCACCAGAGTCGCGATCCATCCGGGTTCCCGACCACCTTGCACACGATCTTCTGGCTCGGTCCGCCGGGCACAAGCACTAAGTGCGCCTTGTCCCCAGAGCCTTGTGGTCTGTCCCCGCCAAATTCGGGGGTCTGTCCCCCATCTTTCTACCGATATCTTTCCAAAAATGGTCGTGTAGCCCCATTTTCAATATCGTCCCTGGGGTCTGTCCCCAGAGACTTTATGGGTATGGATATCAGCAATGCGGGGGGTAGAATGCACAAAACCGAAGCGCCGCTGACTGGCACTTCGGTTTGAGCAACAAGTTTAACCATAAGAGTATATGCACGCGATGACACGCGATGACAAAGAAATTTTAAAAAAAGATTCCACGGACGAAAACCCAAAGTGCGAGGGTCATCAGGGCAAGTCCCGCCGGGCGCGCGCCGCGCATTATCCCCTTCACTACCGCAGAGTCCCTGAAGCGCTCAAGCGAGCGAAAGGCGAAGTACCCTGTCAACGACCCCGGAAGGAGGAGAAGCGCGGAAGCGAGAACCGCGCCTGCGACGCCGCAGAGCGAATAGCCGAAGAACGTCGCGGCGTTTATCCCTATCGGTCCGGGCGTCGCCTGGGCGAGTGCAATCACCGACGAGAACCTCTCCATCCCGATCTGGAGAAACCTCGCGCCGGGGCCAACGAAATCCTCAATGTACATCGGCACGAGGACGAACCCGCCGCCAAAGCCGAGAAGCCCGTACTTCAGAAAGAGAAAGAGCGAAATCCACTGCGGCGTCATGAACCTGCGGCTCCTGCGCTCCGCCTCGTAGGAGGCGACCCCCGCCGCCATCATGAGCGGCAGGACTATTGCGGCTGGAATCCCAAACGCCCCTATCGCTGCAAGCGTAATCGCCAGGACGGAGAAGGACAGGAAGTCCTTCTCCATGGCCTTCCACGACCGCACGACTGCCGCTGCGACGAAATAGACGAGGAACAGGCGCAGCGCGAGAAAAACCCACTTGACCGCCCCGCTCTCGACTGAGACGACATCGCTGCATATGGCGACAGCCGTGAATATCGCAATTGACGGAAGCGCCGCGCCCGCGAGGGCTGCCGCCGCGCCGGCCTTCCCCGCGACGCGACTGCCGACGAACACGGCGCAGTGGCCGGCCATGATGCCTGGGATCGTCTGAAAGACGGGTATCATGTCGAGAAGCTCGCCCTTCCTCGTCCATCCCCTTTTCGACAGCACGCGGTCGGCGACGGCTATTATGACATACCCCCCGCCAAGCACGAAAAGCGAAAGCGCGAAGAACTGCGCGAAGACCGCAAAAAGGCGCTTCCCCTTCACCAGCGCCTGCCCTGCCTGTATTGCGGCCTGACCGGCTCCGGAACGTAGGGCGCCCGCCGCTTTTCAAGAAGTTCCGCCGGGATGTCGCGCACGAACTGCGAGACCGGAACTGGATACATCCCGCCGTCGTGCATCTTGCGCATCTGCGGCACGAACAGCGAAAGCTCATCCTTGGCGCGCGTGAGCGCCACGTAGAAAAGGCGCCTTTCCTCGTCGATGCGCCCGTCGTCCACCGCCTTGCCGCTCGGGAACATCCCCTCGCAGCACCATGGGACGAGCACGACCGGCCATTCCATCCCCTTGGCCTGGTGGACGGTGGAAAGCGTGACCGCGTCCGCGCCTGAGCAGTTTTCGCGGGCATCGAGGTTCGTCATGAGCGCGACGTCGTCGAGAAAGCCCTTGAGCCCGTTGGGGGAGGCCGCAATCTGCGCGGAAAGCTCCATCACGTCCTCAAGGCGCTCCTCGGCCTCCGCCTCGTCGAATTCGCGCTTGAGGTGGTCTTCGTAGAAAAGGTCGCAGAAGTCCTCTATTATCTCGCCCACGTTTTCCTCGGCGAGATGCTCGCGAGCGACGGCGAAGCATTTCGAGACTGGCAGGTACGAGGCAATCGCCTTTGCCGGCAGCAGGGAGCCGAGCCGTTCGCGGTCCGCCGCGCTGTCGCACTCGAACCTGCCGCCGAGGTTCTTCCAGAGGCTCCGCGCCCCCCTCTCGCCGACGCCGGGGAAAAGCCGCACGAGCCGCAGGAACGAAAGCTCGTCCGCCGGATCGACGACGAGGCGCAGATAGGCCATTACGTCCTTCACGTGCAGCTGCTCGAACACGCCGATTCCGCTCGTTATCCTGAACGGGATGCGGGCCTTTGAAAGCGCGATCTGTATCTCGATCGACTGGTAGTGCGAGCGGTACAGGACGGCGACGTCGCGGTAGCGCCTGCCGGAGGAACGCGCCTCCTCCACCGCCTCAAGGATGCCGGCCGCCTGCGACCTGCCGTCGTAGGCGGAGTAGAGAAGCGGCAGGATGCCCGCACCCTCGCGAATCGGCCTCAGGCGCTTTTCGAACGTCTCGGAGAAATCCGACATGACCGCGTTCGCCGCGTCGAGGATGCCGGGCACGCTGCGGTAGTTGCGCTCGAGCTTGATTATGCAGCAGCCCGGCCAGCGGTTCGGGAACTCGAGGATGTTCTCGATACGGGCGCCGCGCCACGTGTAGATGCACTGGAAGTCGTCCCCTACCGCCATGATGTTGCGGTGGCCGCCGGCGAGTATGTCGGTGAACCTGGCCTGCAGGGTGTTCGTGTCCTGGTATTCGTCAACTAGGACGTGCAGGAAGTGCTCCTGAAGGAGCTCCCTCACGCCCTCCTGCGTGGACACAAGCTCAAGCCCCTTGACGAGAAGGTCGTCGAAGTCGAGCGAATTGAGCTCGGCCTTCCTCGCGGCGTACTTCGCGGCGATGCCGGCTATCGCGTCGACATCGACGCCGGCCGTCTTCGAGAGCCAGCGCGAGGCAACGAGCCGGACGTCCTTCTCCTCGTTCGCGGCCTCGCTGATCATCTTCGCGACGACTTCCTTCTTCGGGAAGTCCTTCGGGTCGGCGACGGATTCCTTTATGAGCTGGCCGACGATCTGCCGCTGGTCGTCCTCGTCGATGATGCGAAACCCAGGCCCGCACCCGACCCCCGCCCCGTAGCGGCGAAGGAGCCTTGCGCATATCGAGTGGAACGTACCGGACCATATCGTATCGACCGCCGCTCCGGAAATCGCCTGTGCGCGCCCAAGCATCTCGCGGGCGGCGCGGTTCGTGAAGGTGAGGAGGATTATCCTCTCCGCCGGCACTCCGTTCTCGACGAGATACGCGACGCGGTGCACGAGCGTGCGCGTCTTGCCCGTGCCCGCCGCCGCAAGGCAGAGGATCGGACCGTCGCCCGCCGTCGCCGCCTGGAACTGCTCGGGATTGAGGAGGCGCGAAAAGTCAGTCATCCCCGCCGCGCCTCCCACGCCAGAGGGAATATGCCGCAAAGACGGCCGCAGCCGCCGCGCCAAGCGCGACTGAAAGCCAAAGCGAAAGGCCCCCTGGCACGAGTCCCCACGGCTGGCCGCCCGTGCCAGGCGTCCAGAGGATGAACGAGACGACTACGCATGTCATGAACATCCCCGGCAGCAGGGCGACGAGCGAGCCGGCCCCGCGCCCGCTGCGCACCAGCCACACGACGGCGCACATCAGGGTAGTCGCGGAAATCATCTGGTTGCCCCACGCAAAATAGTTCCAGAGGCTGTTGAACGACCTCGCGTCGCGGTTCGACCACGCAAGGAGAAGCGCGACGACCACGACGAGCGGGGCCGTGGTGGAAAGGCGCCGCGCCGTGCCCTTCTGGCCTATGCCGAGCATCTCGCCCACCCCGAGGCGCGCGCTGCGAAGCGCGGTGTCGCCGCTCGTGATGGCGAGGACAACGATCGCGAACACCGTGACCGCGCCCATCCACGGCCCGAGGAAGTGCGTGGCGATGTTGCCGAGGACGGCGGGCCCCGCGAGCTTGAGGTTCTCGGGCGCGATGTTGTAGATCGCAAGCGCCGACGCCGCCCAGACCATCGCTATCACGCCTTCGAGGATCATCATGCCGAAGAACGTCGGCTTCGCCTGGCGTTCGCTCGTCATCGTGCGCGCCACAATCGGGCTCTGCGTCGCGTGGAAGCCCGATATTATCCCGCACGCTATCGTGACGAAGAGGCACGGGAATATCGGGTTCGATTCCTTGAACGCGGCAAAGCCGGGGCAGTCGGCAAGAATGCCGGGGTTGCGGAAGCCCGCCACGAGAAGCGCCGCGAACACAGCCGCCGAGCCGACAACGAGAAGCGCGCCAAATATCGGGTAGACCCTGCCGATGATCTTGTCGACCGGGAAGAGCGTCGCCGCGACATAGTACGCGAATATCGCCGCCACCGCCCACCAGAACGCGGCAGGCCCGCAGCCAACCGTCTTCGCAATAAGCGAGGCCGGCACGTTGATGAAAACCGTCACCACAAGAAGGAGAAGAAACACCATCGCCCACGAGAAGACCGACGCATAGCCGCGCCCGAGAAACCTCTTCACTATGAGCGGCAGGTTCGCGCCCCCCATCCTAATGGACATCATACCCGCAACGAAATCGTGCACCGCCCCCATGAAAAGGCATCCGACGGGAATGACGAGAAGCGCGACCTTGCCGAACTTTATGCCGAGGATGACGCCGATCACCGGCCCCACGCCGGCGATGTTCAGAAGCTGTATCAGCATGTTCTTCCATTGCGGCAGCGGCAGCGTGTCGACGCCGTCCGGATTCGCAATGCAAGGCGTATCGCGCCCGTCGGGGCCGAGCACGCGCTCCACCACTGCGCCGTAGAGGAAATAACCGGCCGCCAGAAAGGCGAGCCCTCCGAGAAACCAGCTCATGCCGCCCCGCCTACTTCGACGCCCTCTTCGCGGCCCTTTCGCGGGCGATGGCGTCCTTGTCGATGATCTTCTGCATCTTCGGCGTGACTACGGCCTCGTACTTGCCGGCCTTCAGCGCGCTCTCCATCATCTTGACAAGCTCCTTGAGCGGAGTGCTGCCGTCGGGCGACGGGGTGCAGTTCTGGAGTACGACCCCCTTGTGGCTGAGGACGACGAGCTGGGGGAAGTCGTGCTCCGTGACCTTGCGGGCGTTGACAGAGGCGGTGATGTCCCTCACTGCGGCCAGCAGGTCGGGCTTCAGGCGCTCGAGGTCGGGGACTACGGGAGGGTCCTTCTTGTCCTTGTCGGCTTGCGGGCGCCGCCTCTTGTCGACGAGCTGCGGCACGTTTATGCGGCAGAAGACGCCGTTCGGGAGGAAGAACTCCTTCTTGAGGTCGGGCTTCATGAAGTAGTTGTTGACGATCTTCATGGAATTCTTGCTGCCCTGGAGCGTGACGAGCACGAATACCGGGCACTCCCACGCCTCGGCGACGCCTCGCGCCTCCGTGGCGGAAATGTACTCGAGCTTCTTCTTCGGCTTCCGCTTCGCCTTCTCCTCGTGCGCATCGGCCGCCTTTTCCTCGGCCGGCGCCGGATCGTCCGCATAGATGGAGGCGCACAGCGCCGCCCCGACGAGAATCGCAAAAACACGCTTCACTTCAATTCCTCCTTAAGTTAAATCCTCTTCATGAGATCGTTGCGGTAGATGGCCCTCACGGCATCGCAGTCGAGCGTATGGCCGGCCCTGTACGAGATCACGGTGCCGCAGAAGCGGTCTGCGCCTGTGAGCGAAAGCGCCGCGAGAAGGTCGAGGGTCGCGCGGTGCCACACCGGCTCCAGGAACTTGCCGTTCAGCGGGAACCTCGGCTCGGTGTAGTACTTGCGCGGGCCGTGTATGAGGATGTTCTTCTTCGTATACCCCCAGTTGCGAGTCGCCGCGAAGAGCTTGCCTATCGTAAGCGCGAGGAGATACTGCCTGTGCGTAGCGTTGGTGCGGGCGAACGACGCGTAGCGGAACGTCTCCTCCGTGACGTCGAACCTCACCCTCTGCCTGCCTATCACGGCGTCCCACTTGATGGCGACGTCGAGCCTAAGCCCGCGCCCGCCCTCCTTCGCCGGGAGGAAAAGGAGGAAGTCGCCCCTGCCGCCGCCGAACACAAGCGGCT
>JAEEHL010000148.1 GCA_016280825.1 Verrucomicrobiota bacterium | reverse complement strand
TCCTGGCCAAGATGCTGTGGGAACAGGCTCATGAAGAACTTGCAAAACCAAAGTTCGACCGCGCTCGCGTGAACGACCTGCTTCTTGGCGCGCGTGACGCCAAGACGAAGAAGCGCAACGGTCTCGGGGCGATCAACCACTCGGTCACGGTATACATCAACTATCCGATGTCCTCCTGGGCCATGCAGGCCGGCGCGCTCGTGGACGAGATCGCGGCGGAAGTCAAGGCGAAGCTTGGCGCGGACATCAAGAGCAAGTTCAAGATTTCGCCCGAGCAGATGCGCAACGTCCAGCAGATGCAGTTCCGCAACGCGGCCGACATCCTGCGCGACGGCGACTACGAGGCCGCCGCCAAGGCGTATCGCGATGTTCTTGCGCAGTTGCCTGAGGTGCCGGACGCGGTGCAGGCGGTGGCAAACCTCGCCGAAGCGTACCTGAACATCTGGCAGCGCGCCAGAAAGGGTCCGGAGAAGGACGCAGCCCGCCTTGACGCGAGCGCGGTCGAAGGATATCTTGCGGAGCGTTTTGCCGGCGCGAAGAAGGGCGCATACGCCAAGCAGGCGGGCGACCTCGTGCTGCGCCTGGCCTCGCGCGAGAAGGAGCTTGGCGATGCGGAGCGCGCGCAGGAGATTTACGACATGTACTTCGCGGCGTATCCGACGCACTACAACGCGGCGCAGATGGCCTTGAACATCGCAGGGCAGGCGTTCAAGTCCGAGAACTACGAGAAGGCGGCAAAGTACTATACTTTGGTGGCCAACAGCTATACCAATTCCACGTATCACGCAACCTCGCTCAACATGCTTTCGATCTGCTACGAAAAGCTTGGTGACGAAGAGCAGGAGATCACGTGGCTGCGCGCGTACTCGCAGGAGGCGAAGCGTCCGCTCGACAAGATAGCGACGCAGCTCAGGCTTGCGCAGAAGCAGAAAGACCGCGGATTTGCCGTGTTCGAGGCCGCCGAGACGAATGCGGAGATAACGGTGGAGGCTAAGAACGGTGCCGCCCGCAACGTCCTTATGGCCGTGCGCGACTTCAAGCAGGCCACGGCTCTCGCGACCAAGAGCATCGACGACAAGTTCACGTCCAAGAAGGACAAGCCGAAGTTCGACAACTATCGCGAGACGGCGCTCATGCTTGAAGGCGAGAGCCTGTCGCGCCTGGCATGGCCGGCCGACAAGATTTCGGCGTTCCGCAAGCTGGCCGTAAAGACGTACGAGCAGTATCTTTCGCTCTATCCCAAGGGCAAGTGGGCTCCGCAGGTGCTCGTTAAGATCGGTACCATCTGGACGGCCGAGAAGAACATGGAGGAGTCCAAGAAGGCGTTTGCCCGCCTGAAGGAGCAGTTCCCGGATTCCGAAGAGGCCAAGAACTCCACGCCGCGTCTCGCGAAGACGCTCATCGAGATGGGCTTGAAGTCGGAAGGCGTCGAACAGTACGCCGAGATGATGCGCACGAGCGGCAACTATCAGGCGCGCCAGTTCCTGGAGGCCGGCGAGGCGCTCCTGTCCGCCAAGAGCTTCGACACTGCGCGCCAGGCCTACGACAAGGCGATCGAGCTTGCCAAGGCCGGCACGAACGAGCAGACGTCCGTCATAGCGCGCGCGCTCATCGGGCAGGCAAACTCCTACTTCAAGGAAGGGCGCTTCGCCGAGGCGCACGAGGCTCTCGACAAGTTCATCGGCGACGAGAAATTCACGCGTTCGCCGCTAATCGTGGATGCGAACTTCATGCTCATCGACGTGGCGTCGGAAGAAGGTCGCCGCGAGAAGGACGACACCATGCGCATGAAGTACTTCAACGCTGCCGTCGGCGCCATCAAGAAGGTGCGCGCCTACCGCAAGGAGCAGTCGCAGCAGGACGAGCTTGACCTGATGTCTGGCGACGTGCTGGTGCGCAAGATGGAGGCCGAGGAGGCGATGGGCTCCGAAAAGGCCGAGCAGGCCAAGGAGACGTGCGGCCGCGCGGTCGTGACGTTTGTCGCGTACCTCATGGCGCACGAGCCTACACCGGAGCATCCGTTCGACAAGATGACGCCTGCGCAGCAGAACAATCTCGAAAAGTGCTACGGCAAGGCGCTTCCGCTCATGGCGAAGCTCGGCAAGTCGCAGTCCGAGCAGGTCATAAAGTACGGAGAGGCTTACCTGAAACTGTTCCCCGAAGGCAAGAGCAAGACGGCAGTGCAGAACGCGCTGAACCAGGCTCGTGCCGAGTAACAATCTAAAAACGAAAGGTTAATCACAAATGCGTAAAAGTCTGTTGATGGTTCTGGCGGCAACGGTTGCCGCCACGGCGTTTTCCGCCGTTATTCAAGGTACGCTCGTCACCGAAGGGGGCGACCAGAAGTCCGGTGCGATAAAGTGGAACAACAGGTCCAAGTCGTACACGATCTCGCAGAAGCAGGGGAACGCCGTCATTGATGTCGAGGTGCCCGCTTCGGACGTGACTGACATGAACATCGCAAAACCCGCCAACATCGATGCGGCCATCGCGCAGGTGCAGAAGGGGCAGGGCGCGGCGGCGATCGGAGTCCTGCAGGGAATAGTAAAGGAATATTCGCACTTGCAGTGGGACAAGGTGGCCGGCCGGTATCTCGTGGAGGCCTACCTTGCGGCGAACCGCGGCGAAGACGCTCTCAAGTCCGCCCAGGCGATCATCGCGGCCGATCCTGGCGCCGCGTTCGTCGGCGAGCTCGCGCCTGCGTACTGGACCGCTCTCCTGAAGCTCAACCAGAAGGCGAAGCTGGAAGCCGCGCTCGCGAAGGCGGCGGCGTCCGGCGACCGTTTCTCCAGCGGGGCGGCGTTCACGCTCCGTGGCGACATCATCATGCAGGACGGCGGCGAATCGGCCGATGCGGCGAAGAAGGCGCTGGCGGACGGCTATCTGCGCGTCGTCTTGATGTATACGGACGCGCCCGTCGCGGCGCAGCTCAGGCCCGAGGCCCTCTACAAGGCCGCGCAGTGCTTCGAGAAGCTCGGCCAGAGCGGCCGTGCCGAGGC
>JAEEHL010000016.1 GCA_016280825.1 Verrucomicrobiota bacterium | reverse complement strand
TTCAAGACTATTTGCTATCAGACAAACTACAGTTGTCGCAGAAGCTTTTCACTTGACATTCATCCTTGAGGCAAGAAAAAGCAACTGTGTTGTTCTTTATCATAATCAACAATTACTCCATACGGCCCCAAGTGCGCTTGAAATGATCGTCCGTCTTTTGTTTTGAATTCAGTGACATCATTCTCACGCAACACAAAAACAAAGCGCTTCATATCCTTGATATGAATGATCTTTATTTCTTCATAGTCTTCAACAACATTTGTATGGTTTGATCTCAGAAATTCATTAGCAAGAGCGACTGCATACGCGAGCTTGTCACTATGATCGCGCAATGCTATATTCTCTCTCCGCGACGCCGAGAGGGAACAGCAAACCATTTGCACTGCGAAAGACAAAGCAATTGTCATTGCCAGTGCGTACAACACAATCCACCTAAGTTTTTGGTGTACCATTATACAATATCCCTTCACTTCAAAACTGGACAAGACGGCAAATCTTCTTCATTAACTGGAGCCAACATGGTCAGACCTGATTGCCACAGTAAATTGCCACAGTAGGTTTTGCTTGTCATGGCGGCGCGGCTATTCCGATTCGCCGCCTGCCCTCCTTCAAACGCGCGGATAGCAACGCGGCTTGTCAGGTGTCGTCGGTTATGAACATCTGCTCTGCAACGTCTCATGCCGCGTAGTATATCATAATTTCGCGGCTAGCAGTTAGCAGTTAGCCGTTGGGAGTTGGGAGTGGAGGAGTGAGGGAGTTAGGAGTGAACCACGAAATACACGAAGCACACGAAAATGGGCACAAGAGTGGCAGACAAGCCCGAGACAGATTCAGTGCCCTATGGCGACGTCAATGACGCCGGTCGGCGTAAGATAGCGGACCGTATCGACATCGGGGAACTGCGAAACAATGCAAGGCGGACGGGAGCCATTCCTCACATGCACGAGCTTGCCGTTCCTGGCAACGACTATCGCCGCCTTTTTGCAGAAACCTATGCACTCATCAGGCGGGATCATACGATGACTGCATCCCGGGCACTCAAGCGCCACACGGTGCCTGTCACCCTCGGGCCGGAACAAATCGGCTGGATTGAGGTTCGCAGTGCAGGCAACCGGGAAGTTCTCGTCCTCTGGCGGATTGACGGCGATGCACCAGCGCGCATTAGCCGATGCCGACGCCACGTTTTCCAGGTCATACTTGCGGACAAGCGCCGCCAAAAAGTCCTTTGTGCCTTTATGGAGCGACGGATCGACCCACGGCTCGCCCATCTTGCGGGACTGCTCGTTCACGACAAGCGCCGCATGCAGAACCTCGGCTCCCCTAACAGCACACGAGTAGTACCACCCGGAACAGGATGGAAATGAATTACCGGCCATGGACAGGAATTGCACACCCATCAAGATGGTGATAGGCAGTCTGGGGGATATCTTCCACCAGCGCTCCTTCCGACTGGACGACACTTCCCTGAGCCATTGCGACGCCGAAGGCCGAAACAGCAGAACAACGGGGGCTACGAGCAGAACGGCCAGTGCAATCAACAACGGCGGACTTCCGCGAAAGACAGCGCCCAGCGTGATGAAGCCAACGACAATGGCATGCGGCCAGAGGAACCAACCCCGCCGCCCCTGATGCAGCGCCCAGACAAGGCAGAGCGGCAGACCTATGGGGAAAGCGAGGCACCAGATGCCGGCCCACACAGGCTCGACTATGCCCCAGTAGCCCCAGAAACCGCCTTCGACAAGAACGAGGACGGCGCCGCCAAACGCCACATACGCCCATCCAAGCGCCTTGACGGCCCTTACTGACAGCGGGGGTTTCATCCGTCAGTGCGCCTCAATGTCGATCGCGCAATCCGCGCAGCTGTCTATGCGAGCTATCTTCATCTGCCGCGTAGTATATCAAAAAATCCGCCGCGAAAACCGCCGCGGAGAAAAAAGAGTTTGAGCCGCAAGGCCCGCGCCGAGGGCGAAGCCCAAGTGCCGAGTCGCAGCCGAGCGGACTTTAGGTTATTTGAGGCGAGATGCTTGAGGACTCGCCCCCGAAGGCGTATAAGTATACGTCGAGAAATGCGCCTGCGACGAAGTCGTCAGGTTGGCCGACGAGCTTAGCGAGGAGCTTTCGCGATAGCGAAAGTCGCAAGAGCCCGCGGGCGATGGACGCGCATCTCGCCCAAAGCAGCAAGGGAGCACGGTTGCCTCAAACGTGACCGCACGTTCGGAAGGCAAGGAAGGCACGCACAGAAGGCAAGCCAAGGAGCATTCGCGGCGAGGCCGGGGTGGTTTCGTCTGCATGCGGCGCAACTCGTTTCCCGCGCCACGAATTCCCGTGGGATATTCTATAAGCTCTTCTTCAAGACGACGTAGTTGATGAACAGCCAGGGCGTGCCGGCGGAATTGTAGCCCGTCGTCTCGTTGCGGATCTCCACCTGGTTGTAGCGCTTGAGCTTGTCGAAAGGAAGCGTGAACTTGCGGATCCCGTACCTGGCCGAATTGTCGAAGCCGCTCTCGCCGTTGTACACCACCTCGCCGTTCAGCACTATGGAAATCGTGTTCAAAGCCGGCATTTCGTCGTCAAGGCCCGAGACGCACATCTCGTACGCGCCGGACGGCGGGAACGGGTCGCACTCGAACTTGAACGAGCAGGAGGCGAACGGCGTGCTCTTGCCGCGCAGGCACTTGACGAAGCGCCCGTTGTCGAGCTCGGTGAACATCTTCGGGCGCGTGTAGACGAACATCTGGCCGCCGCCCATGTCGACCGGCGAGAGGAAAATGTCGCCCTTCGAGGGGTCGAGGCCCACCTCCTTCGCGGCCTGCGCGCGGCAGAGCTCGATGCTGTCCTTGTACTTGGCCATGAAGTTCGGAGGGTTCTTGGCGCCCTTCACGACGTTCGCCGCCCACCGCACGCCGTCGCCGTAGCGCCCGTACTTCTGCACGGACGGGTTGCGCGCGACGGCCTTGTGCCAGCAGTTGCTCGCAAGAAGCACCTTCGCCTCGATGTCCGCGACGTCCTCGTGGAGGACGTTGACGTTGAGCTCGCCGTACTTGTACTTGTCGAAGTAGGCGAGCGCCTTCATGCCGGGGAGGAGCAGGTCGTACATGCCGTCGCCAAGGAGCTGGTCGACGCCGCGCTTGGCGGAGCGGTCCATGTCGTAGCCCTTGACGTTCCAGAGGCAGTCGGCGAGAGTCGCTATCTGGCAGCACTCCTGCGGCGTGTGCGCGTTCTTGTGGAAGCCCGCGATTTCATTCTCGAAGAAGCCGGGGTAGTGCCAGCCGTTCCAGTCGGTAGAGTCGACGATGTAGCCTACGAGGTTGTGCGGCCCCGTGCCGTTCTGGAAGATGTAGGGCTTCCTGCCGGTAAGGTCGGTAAACCACTTCGTCTGGTAGGGGAACTTGGAGATGCCCTTCACCATCGGGCCGGTCCAGTAGAGGTCGATCTCGGGGTCGAGCTTCTCCTTTAGCGACTTCAGGTAGTTCTCGCGGTCCTCGGGATAGGAGGCCTTCGAGTCAGGGCCCCAGTAGAACGGCGGGCAGAAGATGAGCTTGAAGTTCGGGTACTTCGCCTTGACGGCGCGGTAGATCTTCGAGACGTACTCCGCGTCGCAGTTCGCGCCGATGCCGAACTTCTCCTTGTCCGGCGGGCAGAGCGGATAGCGCCCGTCGTCGAACGGGAAGTAGACGTTCGCGCCCATCTTGGCGTAGCGGCTGCATATCTCAACGCAGAAGTCGTGCGACTCCGGCCAGGCGAAGGGAAGCTGCGGGTACATCGTGTACTCGCAGATGCCGTAGTAGAGGTCAAGCCCGAGGTCGCGGAACTGGTGCGCAAGCGTCTCGGAGCAGAGCGTGAGAAGCGGGCTCCAGTGGTTGTTGTAAACCGTGGTGTGCTGGATGTCGACAGAGTTCATCTTGTTGAAGACCGTGAACTCCGCGCAGTTCGGCCAGTAGCCGCCGAGATAGCCGCGGTGCGCGGAATCCGGCCAGTCGAGTATCTTCGCCTGCCTCACCTCGCACTTCGAGTAGTCGATGAGCTGCATGAACGAGACGAGGCCCCAGAGGATGCCCTGCCTGTCGCGGGCGAGAATCGTCGCGCCCTTCCCGTCGATGTCGAGCGAATAGCCCTCGCTGCGGTCGACAGGGGCGCTCTTCGAAAGCTCCACCTTGAGCGTGAACGGCGCCGAGGAGAACGAGAGAAGGCCCTTGTAGGAATACTTGACGCCAAGCCTGTTGAGCCTCGTCTCGAGCAGCTTCACGCGCGCGTCGTCCTTGGCGACGCCGGAGAGGT
The DNA here is from genome assembly GCA_016280825.1 of Verrucomicrobiota bacterium. GTDB lineage: Bacteria > Verrucomicrobiota > Kiritimatiellia > RFP12 > UBA1067 > UBA1067. The sequence continues at coordinate 16,097 of JAEEHL010000016.1, read as the reverse complement.
CGATGAGCATGTCCTTGATCGACGCGAACTTGTCGGTGTACTCCGCCTTCTGCGGCTCGGGATACGCCTTCGCGGAGTTGTCGCGCGGCAGGCCCTCGCGGTCCATGCTCGCAATCTCGCCCTTAAGGACGGCGAGCGCGCTCGAGGCGTTGCCCGACCAGTTCTGCATCCCGCGCTTCACGGTCCTGATGTTCCGCGAGACGAGGTCCTTTAGCGTCTTCTTGCACGTCTCGACGTCGCCCATCTGGTACTGGCACTCCGCAAGCCTGAAAAGGAGCCCGGCGAATTCATATGTCGCCTCGTTCGGGAACGCCGCCACCGTCTTCTCGAACTTCTCGCGCGCCTTGGCGAAGTCGCCCTTGTACATGAGCGCCTGCCCGTATTCAAAGGCAAACGGGACGCTCTTCGACCTCAGCGAGTACTGGACGGGGATGTCGTTCGTGCTGGTCTCGACGAGCACCTCGCGCTCTTCGAGGAGCTTCAGGTAGCGCGCGCGCATCTCCTCAAGCCCCTTCTCGTCGATGCGGTCGCCGCCGCACTTCTCGTACCCGGCGTGCAGCTGGCAGTAGCCCGAATTCCAGATGCCGTAGGTCACCTTGTTGCAGTCGATTCCCTTCTGGAGCGCCTTGAGCGCTTCCTCCTGCTTCGCCTTCACGGCCATGACCCGCTCCTTGTCTGCGGCGTTCTTGAAGAGCGGAGCGGCCGGCAGGGCGGACGCGAACATGGCGGCAGCGGCCACCAGCGCAATTGTACTAGTTTTCGGCATGTTTTCCCCTTGTTTGGTGTTTTAGCCCGTTGCTATCACGATCCAAGGCAGAATTTTACCAAACCACACCCCGAAAGTCAAACTAAAAACGCGCGGGAAACGTGAATTTTTGATATACTATGCGCGTTCTTGCATTTGGAGGGTGAAGACATGAAAACAACATTGACGATGCTATGCGTAGCACTTGCCGCGCTCGAACCGCTGTTCGCCGCAGACCCGACAGCCGACGAACTCGCCGCGCGCGAACCGCCGAAATACATCGTTGAGGCGACGGGCAAGCGTCTCAACAGCTTCATTTCGAGGGATATCTCGATTCTCGCAAGGGCGTACTCCAAGAGCCGCGATGCGAAGTACCTCGACGCGACGGTGAAATACATGAAGGCGGCGGCCGACTATCCCGACTGGCGGGCGATACAGCACTACTTGAGCGCCTCGTACATAGTCGACGCATTCGCAGAGGCGTTTGAGCTCTGCGGCGACGACATGAAGCCCGACGTCAGAATGGAACTCGAAGACGCGCTTGTGGAAAAAGGCCTAAAGCCAGCTTCCCTTCACTGGTTCTGGTACGCGAACGGCAACTGGACGCAGGTGTGCTGCGCGGCCGTCGCACATGCCGCTCTTGCCCTGAGGAAGCGATTCCCGGAAAAGTGCGACAAATGCACAAGACGCTGCGTGGCCGCCACAAAGCAGGCCCTCGCGGCGTACGCTCCCGACGGCTGCTACGCAGAGGGGCCGTCATACTGGAAATTCGCCACCGAGAAGACGGAGCGGATGATCGAAACCTTGAAGCGATATCTCGGCAACGACTGCGGGATCTCCGCAATGCCCGGCTACAGAGAATCGTTTGAATGGGTCAAGGCCATGAAGGGGCCCACCGGGCGGCTGTTCAACTATGGCGACGGCGACGGCGCGCCGGAGGTCGGCGAATGGGCTGTCGGCAAGACCACCAGAAAGGTCTTTCGCGGCGTGCAGCCGACTGCGGTAGTCGCGGGCAGTAACTTCTATCTCGCCGTAAAGGGCGGCAAGGCCAGCCTGAACCACGCGCACATGGACGCCGGCAGCTTCGTCTTTGAGACATGCTCCAACGGGAAGGCCGTCCGCTGGGTGGAGGATCTCGGCACGGAGCGCTACAGGCACATTGAGCGCGCGAAGGTCGACATCTGGAATTTCACGCAGTCGTCGACAAGATGGGGAGTCTTCCGACATGGGCCCTTTTCCCATTCGACGTTCACGATAGACTCTGCGCCGCATCGCGTTGACGGCGCAGTCGCCCTGAATGCAGACGCCGAGCCAAACGCAATCGTTGCAGACATGAGCGCGCTGTACAGCGGCATCTGGCAGGGCGCGGTGCGCAAGTGGAGCGTGGATGAAGACGGCGAACTAAGGCTGAAGGACTCGTTTACCGGCGTCGGCAAGGGCCACGTCTACACGTTCAACTTCTGCACGTTCGCCAAGGCGGAAGTGAAGGGGGCAGAGGTGTGCCTTGCCAAGGACGGCGAAGTCCTCGTCGTGACAGCCCTCGCAAAAGGCACTTGGAGCGTCGAGGACGTCTCCAAGCCTCGCAAGCCCTACGAGTCGCCCAACCGTGGCGCAAAGAGGATTGCTTTCACTTGCGACCTGCCGGAAGGCGACGTGGAATTCAGGATGAAGAACTGGCGTGCGCCCGCGCAGTCCCGGGACTAACGGCCTTTCTTCAATGCGCGGATCTCGTCGCGCAGGTAGGCGGCCCTCTCGAACTCGAGATTGTCGGCCGCCTCGAGCATTTCGCGGGTCAGCTCTGCTATCGTCTCCTTCAGGTCGCCAGTCTGCGCCGCCGGCGCCTCTGCCCCGCCGCGCCCCGCCGCCTTGAAGACGTAGGCCGATTCGTTTATCGCGCGGCGCACCGCATGCGGCACAATGCCGTGCTTCCTGTTCCACTCCATCTGCCGCCTGCGATGGTCCTCGGTGACGGAAATAAACTCACTTATCGCCCCGGTCTCGTGGTCGGCATACAGGATGACCCGCCCCTTCTCGTGGCGAGCGGCGCGGCCTGCCGTCTGCAGGAGAGACGTCGCGCTCCTGAGGAACCCCTCCTTGTCCGCGTCGAGCACGGCGACGAGCGCGACCTCGGGGAGGTCAAGCCCCTCCCGAAGGAGGTTTATGCCGACGAGGACGTCGAACTCGCCCTTCCTGAGGCGCTGGAGAATGGCAACGCGGTCGATGGCGTCTATGTCGGAATGAAGGTACTCCACCCTCACTCCGGCCTTGTGGAGATAGTCGGTAAGGTCTTCGGAGGAGCGCTTCGTAAGCGTTGTCACGAGCACGCGCTCGCCTGCCGCCGCGGCCTCCTTCACCTCCGCGACAAGGTCGTCTATCTGCCCTTCTAGGGGGCGCACCTCGACAGCCGGGTCGAGAAGCCCCGTGGGGCGTATCACCTGCTCGGCCACCGTCTTGCACTCCGAAAGCTCCGTCTCGCCCGGCGTCGCGCTCATGTAGACGACCTGACCTACCTTCGCCACGAACTCGTCGTACTTGAGCGGGCGGTTGTCGAGCGCAGACGGCAGGCGGAAGCCGTAGTCGACAAGCCTCGTCTTGCGGCTGCGGTCGCCGTTGAACATGGCCCTAAGCTGCGGCACTGCCGCGTGCGATTCGTCGATTATGGTAAGGAACCCCTCGGGGAAGTAGTCGAGAAGGCACTCGCCCGGCGTACCCGGGGCGCGCCCCGTAAGCGGCCGCGAATAGTTCTCTATGCCGTTGCAGTAGCCAAGTTCGCGCATCATCTCGATGTCGTATTCAGTGCGCTCCCTGAGGCGCTGCGCCTCGAGAAGCTTGCCCTTCGACTCGAAGAACCTGAGCCTGTCGTCAAGCTCCGCCTCGATTCTCCCGAAGGCCTCCTCGAACCTGTCCCTGCCCATGACGAACTGCTTGGCCGGAGTGATGACGGCCGAAGGCAGCTTCCTCAGGCGCTTGCCTGTCAATGGGTCGATTTCGGAAAGCGCGTCCACCTCGTCGCCGAAGAACTCGACCCTGATGGCCTTCGTCTCGTATGCCGGGAAGACGTCGACGTTTTCGCCGCGCACCCTGAAGACGCCGGGGGCGAACTCGTGGTCGTTTCGCGAATACTGCGCCTCCACGAGCCGCGCGATGAAATCCGAACGCGAAAGCCCCTCCCCGACGGCGGCCTTGACCGCGAGGTCGCGGTACTCGGTCGACTCTCCAAGCCCGTATATGCACGAGACCGACGCCACCACGATGACGTCCCTGCGGGCGATGAGCGCGTTCGTCGCGGCAAGGCGGTAGCGCTCGATCTCCTCGTTTATCGCGGCGTCCTTCTCTATGTAGGTGTCAGTCTGCGGTATGTACGCCTCGGGCTGGTAGTAGTCGTAGTAGGAGATGAAATACTCCACCGCATTGTCGGGGAAGAACTCCTTGAGCTCGGCGAAAAGCTGCGCGGCGAGCGTCTTGTTGTGCGAGATGACGAGCGTTGGGCGCGCCGCCCTCGCGATGACATTCGCCATCGTGTACGTCTTGCCGCTCCCCGTCACGCCCTTGAGCGCAAGGCGGCGCTCGCCGCGATCAAGGGCGCGGCACAGCGCCTCGATAGCCTCCGGCTGGTCGCCTGTCGGCTCGAACGGACGATGCAGCGAAAACAGCGGCGAGCCCATCAGCTGAAGTCGAAGAGGTGCCCGAAAAGCGACTTGACCCCGCGCACGTAGAACCCGATGTCGAATAGCGTGCGCGTGGTGGTGACGCGGTGCCAGAGGGCGCGCGGCTGCAGAAAGCCCCTGTAGACGTCGCGGATCGCCCGCTTTATCTCGGCTTCGTCGGCAAGCGGCGTGCGCGCGATTGCGCGGCGCATGTCGTATTCGTCCCAGTCCTTCGTAAGGAGGTTGCCCGAGGCGTCGAGCTCCTTGAACAGGGGCGTCCCGGGATACGGAATCGTGAGAGTGCACTGGAGCGTCGAGGCAAGCCCCTCTGCAAGGAGCTTCCTCGCGAGGGCGACCGTCTTCGCGATCTCCGCCGGCCCTTCCCAGACGTGGCCGAACATGAAGGTGAGGTGCACGTCTAGCCCCGCGTCGTGCGCCCACCTGCACCCGCGCTCAACGTCCTCTACCCTGAGCGCCTTGCAGAACCTGTCGAGAGTCTCCTGGTTGGCGCTCTCTACGCCGAAGAGGACGAGCCTGAAGCCCGCCTTGCGCATGAGCGCGTAGTCCTCCGGGCCAAGCCGCCCGAAGCGCATGTTGCAGTCTATGCGCACCTTGCGGTTGAGCCCGCGCCTTATCATCTCGTTGCAGAACGATGAAAGCCATTCGCCCACGGGGAACGACCCAGAATCGTCCATTATCTCCCTGACGCCGTACTTGCCGACAAGCATCTCTATCTCGTCGACGACGTCCTTCCAGTTGCGCACGCGGTAGCGCGGGTAGAGCGTCGTCCAGCTGCAGAAAGTGCACTTGCCGTGCCAGCAGTCCCTGCCGGACATGATGTACGTGCCCGGCGTCCTGCGGAAGTTCCCGTTCCTGCGCGAATAGAGCTCCCAGTGCACGAGGTCGCGGTCGATCCACGGAAGGCCGGAGATGTCGTCCTTCAGCGCGAACGGGTAGACGCCGCCGTGCATGTCGCCCTTGAAGAAATCGACAAGCGCCATGTCCCAGTCGCCGCCGGGGATTATTGCGTATGTCCTGGAGTTGGACATCGTCTCCTCCGGCATGGCCGTCACGTGGTCGCCGACCATTATGACCTTGTACGGATGCTCGTCTACCCATTTCCAGTGGCGCTTGACGACGGGCGTCTTGGTCTCCACGACCACGAAGTCGGGCGCAAACTCCTTGAGGCGCCTGTCAAACTCCTCGTCGGAAAGCCCGGACGCTATGCCGTCGAGAAAGAGGACTTCGTGCCCTGCATTCTTCAAAAGCGTGGCCGCCGTGGCGGGCACTACCGGGAAAATGTAGGTGGGCGCGCTGAACCACTGGAACTGCCTGTTCTGGGTCAGCAGCGCCACGCCCTTGTCGCTCTTGAGCGGCGGATAGGCGATTGCCACTCTCATGCGCGCCCCCGGGGCGTTACCACTTGTAGCCGAGGCCGACTATGTAGCGCGTGTCGGACTTCTTGCGCCCGATGCTCGGGGTGGAGTTGTATTCCCACTCGATCTTCGCGAGAAGGTCGAAGTCGAGGATTATCTTCGTCGTAAAGCCGACGTCGGCCTTGGAAAGGAAGATGTCGAAGTCGTTGACCTGCGGCATGTACTCGAAGTTGTGGAAGAACTCGAGCCCCTCCGCCCAGACCGGGAGGTAGTTCAGGTGGTGCGCATAGCGGAACGCCGCGGCGTAGTCGTCTGCGTCGGGGTCCTTCACGGCGTATTCCGTGCGGATCCACGCAGCGCCTGCCTCCTGGTTGAAGCTCCACTTGCCGATGCCGAAGAGGTCCTCCTTCTCGAGCCACTGGTAGCCAAGGCCCGCGCCAAGCCGGAGGCGGTAGTCGAGACCGGCGATGTCGTCCTTCTCGTACTTGCCGTTCAAGTAGCCGTAGAGCGCCTTTGCGAGGAAGTGGTCCCACTGGCCCTCGACTTCCCAGCGGTCGACGGTCTTCTCCCTCGTGTCCTTCGACGTGCCGGTCTCGGTGTAGTAGTAGCCGAAGTTGGCGTTGAAGCGGTCATCCTCCCAGCGGCGGTTCACGTTGGCGAGCACGGTGGCGGAATTCCCGTAGGTGTTGCCCCTCGTGCTCTGGTAGGCCACGTTGACCGACCCGTGCCACGTCTCCGGCGGCTTTTCGAACGCCTTCACCTCCGCAACCTCGACGGCCTCCTTCTTCTCGTCGAGCGCGACGTTCTTCACGAGGTTCGTGGCTATGTCCATGGCGCCGAAGTCGGCGGTCTCCACCTTGAGCACCCCCTCGTGCACGCCGAGCACCTTGCCCGTCAGCACGGACCCCGACTTGAGGTTCACGCGGTCGGCGTAAAGCGATGCGGCCGCCACGGCCGCCACGGCAAATACGAGACTCTTCATTTCCTGTCTTCCTCTCTTCTGTATGTTGGATCTTTTGTAAACGGTATGTACTTCTTGAACCCAGCGTTCTCCTCGGTCGGCGGAACCACCGGCAGCGGGTCCTTCGCCTGCTCCTCGAGCGACCTCAGGTCGAGCGACGCCGGGCCGCGCTGCAGTTCCTCGGGAACGTCTCCAGGCTCAAGCTTCTGCCCCTTCGTGTACTGGCGGCCGAGTATCGCGTTCTTCGGGAGGCCCACCTCCTTGTCCATCCCGCGCGGGTCCACCATGCCGACAGTGACGAAGACTATGATCTCCTTCTGCAGCTTCTTGCGCATCTTGCTGCCGAAGAGCTTGTCGCCTATCCAGGGGATCTTGCTCAGGAACGGTATGCCGTTGTCCACCTGCTCCTCGACCGTGCGGGAAAGGCCGCCTATGACGGCCGTCGTGCCGCTCGACATGCTGAACTCGGTTATGAGGCGCTGCATGCTTATGACCGGGTACTTCGCGGATATCGTGCCGTCCTCGTCGGCCGACGTCGTGCCGGCAGTCACCCAGTCGGAGCGGTCGGATATGGTGGGGACGATCGTGACGTTGATAAGCCCGTTCGTGGAGATCCGGGGGGTGACGTCGAGCGAGATGCCCCAGCTGAAGAACGCCTCCTTCGCGAACATCATCTTGTCCTCGCCGGGGATCTGGGCCATCTGCATGTCGAGGTCGAGCGAATCGGAGCCGCTCGCGCCGGTCGTGCGCTTTGCGGAAATCTTGACGTTCGGGTACTTCGTCGTCATGTCGACGGTGGCCTTCTTGCCGGAGGTCACGATGATCTTCGGGTTGGAGAATATGCGCGCGTCCTCGTTGCCCTCAAGGGCGTACAGCACGAGGTAGAGCTCGTTGAAGTTGAGCGTGCCGTTGTAGAAGGAGATGTCGCCGTCCTTGCCGGTGAGCTGGTACCTCGTGCTCTCGAACTCCGAGCCGCCGGTCGCCTTCGTGTACTCCTTCACGCCGCCGCCGAGCTTGTGGGACTGTATGCCGCCGCCGAACGTGACCGAGCCGCGCATGCCGTCGAGCATCGACCAGTCGATGCCGAGGTCACGATGGACGTCGTTCGAAAGCTCAACGAACCGCGCCTCGACGTACACCTGCGGCGCCTCGACGTCGAGGACGGCGACAGCGCTCTCGCACGCCTCGAGAATGGGCTTCGGGGCGGTCACCATCACGGTGTTCGCGTCCTCGAACGGGACGGCCATGCGCGTCACCTTCCACTGCTGGCCAAACTCGCCGTTCCACATCGAATTGAACTTCTCCGCGATCTCCGAGGCGGAGACGTGGTTCAGCTTGAAGACGCGCGTCTCGATCTTGCCGAGCGCCAGAAACGCGGCGTCCTGCGGCGCGGAAACCGCGGAGACGTCGTTGGTGGCGGCTTCGTCGGCCGGCACCTCGGTGTCGTCTGCAAAGACCGCTGCCGCAGCGCAAAGCGCGGCGGAAATCGACATGATGGACTTCATGTGGCAGATTATACCATAAAAGCAGAGCCTACGTCAACACGCCGGGGCCGTCACGGCAGGGTGTGGGTTATGTCGGTCCAGTACCTGTACGCCTCTGGAATCCAGACGCGGCAGTGTGAATTGACGTTCCAGCCGGCCGCCGCGGACGCATAGTCGCGGAAGCGCACGAGCGACGGAAGCGCGCCGTCGTAGCCCTCGGGATGGGTAGTGAAATAGAGCCTCGCCGCAACCGTCTGCGAGATTCCGTTCTCGCGCTCAGAGCGCACGGCGGCGAACGAATCCACCATCGCCTTGAGACTCGAGGGGTTGACCGCCTCGTCGAGCGCGCCATCGGCAAAGCCGCTGTCGCGGGCAAGAAGGACGGGGCCGCGCGTGAACGCGACGTGGCGGGCGTTTTCGTGCGCCTTGACCGCAAGGTCGAAGTCGATCTCTATCTTGTCGCCCTGCTTCCAGTTCCTCGCGATGACGAGGTATTCCCCGGGCTTTACATTGGGTACCTTTGCGGAGTTGACGGCTACCGACGTCCTCGCGCTCCAGGCCGGGATGCGCAGCTTAAGCGGGAACTCCATTGAATTCTCCGAGCGGTACGTGATGTTGACGCGCGGGAGCTTCGGGTAGAGGGTGTGCGTCTCGAACTTCACGCTGGAGCCGTTGATGACGGCCTCGGCACGCGACGAGACGTAGTGGTTCATGACGACCGCGCCGGAGGAGTCGGCCACAAGGCAGGTGCGCAGGTATTCGAGGAAGCCGCGCGCGCCGTTCGCGTTGCAGCAGTTCGTGTGCATCTGGCAATGGCAGCGGCCGCCGCTCCTGTAGCCGTCGAGGGGAGTGTACATGGCGAACTCCGAGCCGTCTGGCGAAAGCGACGCGAGGTACGCGTTGAAGAACGTCTTTTCCATCTCGTCGCCCCATGCAGGGTCGCCGGTTATCGAAAGAAGCTTCGCGCAGAGGCGCATCCACGTGATCGTCACGCAAGTCTCCTGCTGGCTGTGCCACGGCTCGTGCTGCCTCTTCGCGCCGTCGTACCAGAACTCGCCCGCCGACGCGCCTCCCGCGACGTTGATCTCGTTCGTCACGATGTCGCGTGCGGTCGCAACCGCAGCGTCGAGGCAGTCCTTCCTGCCAGTCGCGAGATAGTACTCAAGAAGCCCCTGGTAGCAACTCATGAGCTCATATGCCTTGTTGCGATTCGTCTTGCGGTCGCCGATTCTGGCCGGCTCGCTGCGGTCCGCCACCGGCACGCCTGCGAACGCAAGGTCGAAGAGCCTCGGGCCGCCCTTCTCGTCCTTCATCTGGCGCACGATCTCGTCGGCGAACTTCAGGTACTTGCCGTCTTTCGTGCGGTTGTAGAGCATTACAACGGGCTCAAGCACGGAGCAGCTCGGCATTCCCGAATAGAAGCCAGTCGAGACGATCTTCTTCTTCGCCCCCGGGCCGACAGTCGAGACGAGGTAGTCGCAGAGTCGTCTGCACGTGGCGAGCGAGGCCTCGTCTGCGGCGCCGGCCGCGAGACTCCCGTCGTACCAGGAAAGAAGGCCGAGCATCGTGTACTTCGCCCCCCAGACGTCCCAGCCCTCGCCGCATCTGCGCGAAGCGTCGTAGTTGCCGATGTAGCCGTCTTCAAGCTGCGAGGCCTCCACGTCCTTCACGCTCGCGGCGACGACGCCCGTGAACGCCCTGTCCTTCCCCATGCACGCAAGCGGGACCGCCGACTGCATGAACTTGCCCCAGAACTCCGACTGCCACCAGCGAGACTCGTTGCGCTCCCTGAAGCACAGCGCAAGATAGCGCGGGTCGGTGCGCTCGATGCCGTTTCTTACCATCGCCTCAAGGCGCTCCTGCATCGGCCCCTGAAGTGTAATTGTCGGAGCAAACGGGATTTCCTGCGCGGCATGCGCGGCCAACGCCGCGAAGAGCGACACCAATGCGAGCTTGTTCATGATTTTCATCCTTCCATATTCCCGCTTCCGCCGCCTTCCCCAATGGAGGTGCATGTGCAGGCATTGCGTAGTATATCATAATTCCGCCCGTCTTGCCCTTGGCATCTGACATCCTTTTTTACACAACCATGTTTTTTTTGGTATAATACGCACCCATGAAACGTATATTGCCCATATGTGCGACATTGTGTCTCTTTTTCGGCGGCTGCTTCACCATCAGCAGGGGAACGTCACCGTCTGGAGGGGAGCACGTGCACGCCTACAACTACGGATGGTACCTCTTTAACTACATCCCCCTTCTGTGCGGCAACGCTGCGGAGGACAGATGGACGCCTTTCGTATTCCTGCGGGACGACGTCACCCTGGACAAGGTTCAGGGGCGTGTCGCGTCGCTCGCCGAAAAGGACGGCCTCTCCATACACAATATCGCATACGTTACGAAGGACGAAATCTTCTTCCAGCTGCCGGGCACGGACATCCCGATACCCCTGCCATACGTCCTCACGTACCGCGAGATGCAGTTTTCAGGGGAGATGAAATGATGCGTCAGATGGCGATTGCGGCGCTTGCCGCGCTCATGGCGGCCGGATGCGCCACGGTGACGATCACCGAGGAAAACGGCATACACGGCGTCGCGGTAAAGAATACCGGATGGTACCTTTTGAGCCTAATCCCGCTCGGGTCCGGCAACCCCGAAAAGCCCAACAGGGTCTCGTTCAAGTGCTTCCGCGACACCGCCACCATAGAGAACAACATGAAGCTTCTTGAATACGCAATCAAGGAAAGCGGTGCAGACGGCGTAAAGAACCTCACAAGCTTCGTGTCGGACGAAAAGATATTCATCATACTCCTGAAGCGCTTCACCATCCACACAAGCGCGGAGCTCGTGCACGACGATAAGGCAGACGCAGACAGGGGAAACGGCCATAATGCGAATAACTGAACACATAAGGAGGCTCAAGGGCTACGTCCACGGCGAACAGCCGTCCGGCAGGGGCGTCGTAAAGCTTAACACGAACGAGAACGCCTATCCGCCTTCGCCGAAGTGCGCGGAAGCGCTCAAACGGTTCCCAGCAGCCGCCTTGAGGCTATACCCCAACGCGGAATCGACGCCCTTGCGCAAGGCCATCGCCGCCCTTCACGGCACGTCTCCGGATAACGTCTTCGTCGGCAACGGATCGGACGAGATCCTTTCGCTCGCGGCGAAGGTGTTCGTAGGCGACGACGAGGCGATTGGCTCGCTCGACCCTAGCTATTCGCTCTACAAGACGCTCGCCGACATAAGGAACGTCCCGTGGAAAGGCTTTAGGGAGGGCTCCGACGTCGGCAAATGGAACCTGAAAGGCGTGTCGCTCTTTCTCTGGACAAACCCGAACGCGCCGACAGGCCGCTTTGTGGAGCCACGGGAAATCGCTGCCTTCGCGAAGAAGTTCCCAGGGGTGGTGATTGTCGACGAGGCGTATGCTGACTTCGCGCGCGGCAACGCAATGGCGCTCGCGACTGCGCCAAGGAACAGGAACATCGTCGTCATGCGCACGTTCTCGAAAAGCTACTCGCTCGCAGGGCTGCGCGTAGGATACTGCGTCGGCCCCAAGGACCTAATCGCCGCGCTGATGAAGACGAAAGACTCCTACAACGTCGATGGCGTCGCGCAGGCCGTCGCGCTCGCGGCCGTGCGCGACCAGGCGTGGAAAGACGCCAACTGCCGCAAGATCGTCCTTGCGCGCGAGAAGTGCGCTGGCGACCTCAGGAAGCGCGGCTGGGACGTTCCTCCCTCGGAGTCGAACTTCCTTTTTGCCCGCCCGCCAGTGGGGACAGACCCCGAGCACCTCTTCCAGAAACTTAAGGAAAAGAACATATTCATACGGTATTTTAGCGGCAAGCTCACTCGCGACCGCCTGCGAATCTCAATAGGCACCCCGCGGGAGATGGAAAAGTTCATCGCGGCAATAGACGCCATACAGAAAGGAAAATAATGGAACCGCTCAACTCCCTCTACCCAGTTCTTGCGCAGGACGTGAACTCGCCCACGCATCCAGTATCGGCGATGGACTTCCTGCCCGTTCCGCAGCTCAGGGAGCTCCAGCTCCACCGCCTTCAGTGGACCGTCAAGTACGCATACGAGCGTGTGCCCCTCTTCCGCAAGCGCTGCGACGAGCTCGGCACGAAGCCCGAGCACATAAAGACGCTTGCCGACATAAAGCTGCTGCCCTTTTCAAAGAAGGTCGACCTGCGCGACGAATACCCGATGGGGCTTAGGGGCGCCCCGATGGACGAGATCGTGCGCTTCCACTGCTCTTCCGGCACGACCGGCAAGCCCATCTGCATCCCAAACACGCTGAGCGACGTCGCCGTGTGGCAGAACGGCGCGATGAGGTGCCTTGCGATGTACGGCATCCGCGCAAACGACGTGCTGCAGGTCGCCTACGGCTATGGCCTTTTCACGGGCGGCCTCGGGCTCCACTACGGCGGCGAGGGGATGGGGTGCGCGGTGCTGCCCATCTCCGGCGGCAACACGGAGCGCCAGGTGATGCTTATGCGCGACCTCGGTGTCACGGCGATCGCCGCAACGCCCTCCTACTTCCTGAGGATCATGGACGAGGCGCGCCGCCAGGGGATAGACTTCCGCCGCGACACGAAACTGAAGCACGGCATCTTCGGCGCTGAGCCGTGGACGACCGAGATGCGCGACGCCATCGAGCGCGAGACGGGCATAACCGCCCACGACATCTACGGCCTTACGGAAATCGCGGGCCCTGGCGTCGCGGGCGACTGCGAGCACCGCACGGGGCTTCACATCTGGGAAGACCACTTCTACCCCGAGATAATCGACCCCGACACGCTTGAGCCGCTTCCCGACGGCGAGACGGGCGAGCTCGTGTTCACGACGATATCGCGCTGCGGCACCCCGATGATACGCTACCGCACGAGGGACCTCACGCGCCTCAGGACGGAGAAGTGCCCCTGCGGGCGCACCATGCGCGTAATGGAGCGCGTGAGCGCGAGGTCCGACGACATGCTCATCATCCACGGCGTGAACGTGTTCCCCGGCCAGATCGAGGCGGGCCTCCTGCGCGTCCCCGAAGTGGCGCCGCACTACCAGATAATACTCTCCTCGACGGACACGCTCGACCTCTTCGAGATAAAGGTGGAGGTCTCGCCCGAGGCGTTCTCCGACTCCGTGCGCCACATGGAGGACCTGAGGCGCCGCGTGTTCGACGCCGTGAAGACCATCATCGGCCTTTCTCCGCGCATCATCCTCGTCGAGCCCGGCTCACTGCCGCGCAGCGAAGGCAAGATAAAGCGCGTAATCGACCTGAGGAAAAAGCCGCAGTGAAGAGCTTCTTCAAGGGAGTAAGAAAGCACATCGGGAGGCTCGACGCCGCGCACCTGCGGGAGCAGTATTCGCGCGTCACCGACGAGCTCGCCTTCTCCGAGCTCATATTCAACACCACGGGCGAAGGGTATATCGTCCTCGACGACGTAGGGGTGCCCGTCTGGTCCAACCCGGCGGCCGAGCGGCTTCTCGGCATGAAGCTCGCGGACATGCTCCCCGCCCTCTCGCTGCCGCTTGCAAAGGCGTCGAAGCGCGAGATTGCCGTAACCTACCCTGAAAAGCGCGTCCTCGAAATCCAGACCGTGCCGATGGACGGCTCCACGCTCGTCAAGATAGCCGACGTCACGGCGGCGAGAAAGCGCACCGAGGACGAGCTCAGGGAGGGCGCGAGCCAGGCCATACGCCAGCTCGCAAGCGGCGTCGCCCACGAGATCGGCAACCCCCTGAACGCGATATCGCTCAACCTCCAGATACTCTCGAGGGAAATGCCCGACAGCGAGCCGGTTAAAGACTGCCTCGCCCAGATAATGCGTCTCGACGGCATCCTGCGCGGCTTTCTCCAGGCGCTCAGGCCCTCGCGCCCGAACCTCGCGCCGGGGTCAGTGGCGGTGCCGCTCAAGAACACGCTCGCGACGCTGCAGGCCGAGTTCGAGGAGCGCCGCATTTCCGTCACCTTCAACACCGACTCCCACATACCCGCCGCGGCAATCGACGCCGCGCAGCTCGAACAGGTCTTCTTCAACCTTCTCAAGAACGCAATCGAGGCGATGAGGGAAGGCGGCGAGATATTCATCGGTGCCGGGTCGGACGACGACAGCGTGATCGTGACCGTGCGCGACACCGGCGCCGGCATGGACTCCGAGGCGATTGCCCACCTCTTCGAGGCGTACCGCACGTCGAAGGAGCATGGCAACGGGCTTGGGCTCATGATCTCGCAGCGCATCGTCCACGACCACGGCGGCACCATAGACGTAGAGTCTGAGCCGGGCAAGGGCACCCTCTTTACCGTGCGCATCCCGCGCATCGAAAAACGCATAAGGCAGCTCAAATGAAGCGCAAGATCCTCATAGTAGACGACGAACCGGTGACAAGACGCGCCCTTGAGCGCGCGCTTTCGCCGTCATACGACTGCCTTGCGGCGCCCGACGCGGAGGCGGCCCTGAAGCTCTTCGACGAAAACCAGGACGTCGCCGTCGTCCTCTCCGACTACAAGATGGAGCCAGGGATGAACGGCGTCGAGCTCATACGCGAAATCAAGAGGCGCCGCCCTTCCACCGGGTGTCTGCTCATCACGGCGTTCGGCGAAATCGACCTCGCCGTCGAGGCGATGCAGCAGGGCGCGGACGACTTCATCACGAAGCCCGTCACGGACCTAAAGCAGCTTGAAGTTCGCATAGAAAAGGCGATCGGCCGGAGCGAGCTCGAAAAGAAGGTGGCGGCGCTCGAAGAGCGGCTAGACGGCAAGATCGCCGCGCTCGACGGCTTTACGGGCGCGTCGCCCGCAATGGAACGCCTATACGCGCTCATACGCCAGGTGGCGCCCTCAAACGCTACCGTGCTCATCGAGGGCCCGAGCGGGACCGGCAAGGAACTCGCCGCCCGGGCGATACACAACCTCTCTCGCCGCGCAAACGGGCCGTTCGTCGCGGTGGAATGCTCCGCCCTTTCGGAAAACGTGCTTGAGGCCGAGCTCTTTGGCAGCGTCAAGGGCGGCTTCACGGACGCCCGCGACAGGGTCGGCAGGTTCGAGGCTGCGAACGGCGGGACTCTCTTCCTCGACGAGATAGGCGAGATTCCGCTATCGATGCAGGTAAAGCTCCTGCGCACTCTCGAGTCGCGCACGATCCAGCGCGTGGGCGACGTAAAGGACATCCCCGTAGACTTCCGTCTCGTGACGGCAACCAACAAGTCCCTTGCCGCGCTCGTCACCGAGGGCAAGTTCCGCGAAGACCTCTACTACCGCCTGAACGTCATCGAGATTCACACGCCCGCCCTCAAGGACCACCCCGAGGACATCGCCCTCATAGCTGCCAGGTTCGTACACGAGTTTTCGACGATGAACGGCGGGCGCGTCACTGGCATCGACCCCGAGCTCGTCAAGGCGCTGGAGGCTATGCCCTGGCCGGGGAACGTAAGGCAGCTTCGAAACCTGGTGGAGAGGATGGTCGTCCTCTCGCAGGGCGGCAACCTCACCATCGCCGACCTGCCGCCTGGGCAGCAGGGCTCCGCAGCGCCAGCCGCGCCGTCGCCGCGTCTTGCCGACACTGAAAAGGAGCAGATACTCTCGGCTCTCAAGGCATGCGGCGGAAACAAGTCGAAGGCCGCCCAGATGCTCGGCGTATCGCGCAGGACTATCCACAGGAAGCTCGCGGAATGGGGGATGGCGTGAACGTGCCGCCGGAAATACCTGAATACGACATCCTCGAGTGCGTAGGCACTGGCGGCATGAGCGTAGTATGGAAAGCCCGCGAAAAGGCATCTGGGGAGATCTGCGCCATAAAGGTGCTGAACGGCAACCTCACGACGAACATAGAGGACGTGAGCCACTTCTACGACGAAGAGCGCACCATGGAGCGCCTGAGCCAC
>JAEEHL010000147.1 GCA_016280825.1 Verrucomicrobiota bacterium | reverse complement strand
ACGAAGCCGTCAACGGCAGCCCGACACTGCGAATAGGAGAAAGACGTACATCGAGCAACCGGAGAAGGCAAGCGGCAATCGCCAAAGCGATTTTGCACTTGACTTTTGTTCTCATAGGAGAACATGAAGAACGTGTAGAAAAGTGCGAAGCTCTGCACATTTCTACACGCTCTACACGGCCAAAACTCAGAGGGGCCTACTTGAGAAGTTCCCTCGCTTCGCCAAGGACACGCTCCGCCGTGAAGCCGAACTCCGCCGCAAGGCGCTTGTACGGGGCCGAGGCGCCGTAGTGGTCGAGCGTGACGAAGCGCGTCGTCTTGTAGTCGATGCGGAAGCGGTCCCAGCCGAAGCGGGTGCCCGCCTCAACAATGACGCGCTTGGCCATAGCCGCAGGCGCGACGGATTCGCGGTACGCGCAATCCTGCGCGAGGAACCTCGTGACGCACGGCATCGACACGACGCGCACGCCCACGCCCTCGGAGGCGAGAACCTTCGCCGCGTCGATTGCAAGCGCGACCTCGCTGCCTGTGGCGATGAAAAGGACCGTCGAGGCATCCTGCGCGCCGGAGGAATAGACGACGTACGCGCCCTTCGAGACGCCCTCTGCGGACGTGCCCTCGAGAATCGGCAGATTCTGCCGCGTCGTCGCGATTGCACTCGGGCCCTTCTCCTCAAGGAGCATCTCCACCCAGGCGTATCCCGTCTCGTTCGCGTCGGCCGGGCGCCAGAGCGTGACGTTCGGCATCGTGCGCATCGCGGCAAGCTGCTCAACCGGCTCGTGCGTCGGGCCGTCTTCGCCGACGTAGAAGCTGTCGTGCGAGAAGACGAATATCGAGGGCGTCCCCATGATCGCCGCGAGGCGGATAGCCGGGCGGCAGTAGTCGGAGAAGACGAAGAACGTCGCGCCGAACGCGCGGAAGTCGTCGTAGGCTGTAAGGCCGTTGACCATCGACGACATCGCAAGCTCCCTCACGCCCCAGTGGAAGTTCCTGCCCGTGAAGTCGCCTGGCGACATCCAGCCGTACTTCTTGAGCCCCGTCTTGTTCGACGCCTCAAGGTCGGCGCTGCCGCCGACGAGCGCAGGGAACACCTCCGCAAGCGCGTTCATCACGGTGCCGTTCGCGTTGCGCGTGGCGACGGGCTTTTCCGGGTCGAACTTCGGCAGCGCGGCGAGAAGCTCGGCGCGGCCGGGCTTCGCGAACGGCCTTTCGGCTGCGCCCTTTACGTACTTGTTCCTCAGGCGCCTCATCTTGCGGGCGCGCGCGGCAAAGAGCGCATACACCTTCTCCGGCACGTAGAAGCTCTTCTCCGGGTCGAAGCCAAGCGCCTTCTTCGTCGCGGCGACTTCCTCCGCGCCGAGCGGCGCGCCGTGGCAGCCGTGCGTGCCGGCCTTGTTCGGCGCGCCCTTGCCGATCGTCGTCTTCGCGATTATGAGGACGGGCGCGTCGGCGATCCTGGCGGCCTTCCTGAAGGCCTTGTCGATGGCGGCGATGTCATGGCCGTCGATTTCGAGCACCTTCCAGCCGTACGCCTGGAAGCGCCTCTTGGCGTCGTCGCGGTTCGTGTCGGTGACGTGGCCCTCGATCTGGATGTCGTTGAAGTCGTAGATGGCAGTAAGCCCGCCGAGCTTCAGCGTTCCCGCGAGCGAGGCGGCCTCGTGGCTTATGCCCTCCTCCATGTCGCCGTCGCCGCAGAAGACCCAAGTGTGGTTGGTGCGGCCCTTCATCTTGGCGCCGATGGCGAGCCCCACCGCCATCGCAAAGCCCTGGCCGAGCGGGCCGGTCGTCACCTCGACGCCGGGCATGACGCCGCGCTCCGGGTGGCCGGCGCAGCGCGAGCCGAACTGGCGGAAGTTCTTGAGCTCGTCCATCGAAAGGCCGCCCGTGCCGGAAAGGTGCACAAGCGCATAGACGAGCGACGAGGCGTGGCCGCCCGAGAAGACGAGCCTGTCGCGGTTCTTCCAGCCGGTGTCGGCCGGGTCGAACGCAAGGTGGTTCAGCCACAGCGTAGCGGCCATGTCGGCCATGCCCATCGCGGCGCCGGGATGCCCGGAATTCGCCTTCTCCACCATGTCCGCGCAAAGGCAGCGTATCGTGTCCGCCGCAAGTTTCGTGCTCTCTATGTCAAGCTTCATGACTCCTCCTTTACCTTTTGAAAATCAGGAACTTCCGCGCGGCGAAGTTCACCATGAACGACACCGCGACCTCCACCACCACGGCATACGTCGTGGCAACCCCGAAAACGTCGATTAGAAGCTTCATGACGCCAAGCGCGACAAGCGTCGCCGCGGCGGAAGCCGCGAAGAACATCGCAAACTCCCTAATGGGGCTGTGCCGGCCGGGCACGAAGACGAACGCCCTGTTCATGAGCCAGCAGAAGACGTTCGCGACGGTGAAACCGACGGCTGTGTCGACGGCCGCGAGCATCCCGCGCGAGGCGTACCAAGGCTCCTGGCCGGTGAAGTCGGCGTATGGCAGGCCGAAGCGCACAACTGCGGGGTCGCCCACGGCAAGGCACTTCAGCCAGAACGACGCGCAGACGTAGAAGACGGCAAGCTGCACGCAGGTGGCCATGACGCCGACGGCGCCGTACTTCACGAACTGCGCGAAAGGCCCGCAGTCGTGGGAAAGGAACCTCCTTGCGAAGCGGATCACGCCAGACCGATCCTGGCGAGGTCGACCGACAGGTCGCCGAGCGGCGGGGTGGTCTTCCATGCGCCGCGCGTGAAGTCGGGCACGTCCATCGAGGCGCTGCGCCTTCTTACGGACTTCTCGCTCAGTTCGCACAGGCAGCACCAGCTCGCGAGGTCGTAGACGTTCTGGTCGAGCGGCAGGCCGTTCTGCAGGCAGTACGCGAGCCTGAGCACCATGAGGAAGTCCATTCCGCCGTGGCCGCCGAGCTTCTTTGCCATCTCGCCGGACTGCTTCCAGAGCGGGTGCATGAACTCCTTTTTCACCTCCTCGGCGCGCTCCGCCTTGAAGAACGAGTGGACGCCTGAGCCGGCCTTCTCCTCCCAGCCGACGCGGTAGGGATAGTCGGCGAAGATGCCCTTTGTGCCGGTAACGGTGTTTATGCGCGAATACGGGCGCGGCGAGCTCACGTCGTGCTGGATCATGATCGAGCGGCCCCTCTTCGTCTTT
>JAEEHL010000146.1 GCA_016280825.1 Verrucomicrobiota bacterium | reverse complement strand
CCGGCATAGACCGCACCGCGCCCGCGCCGATCCCCATGTCGACTGCGCGCGCATACCTCAAGGTGCAGGACGGCTGCAGCTGCAAGTGCACCTTCTGCACCGTTCCGCGCTTCAGGGGCGCGCCAAGGTCGGTTGACTTCACCGAGGCGCTTGAAAGGGCCGCCGCCTTCGCGGAGGCGGGCTACACGGAAATCGTCATGACGGGCTGCAACCTAATGCAGTATTCCTCTCAGGGCAAGTCGATAGCGGACCTTGCCGCCGCGCTCGCAAACGTCTCGCCGTCGTGCAGGATACGCATGGGGTCGGTCGAGCCTGGCGAGATGGCGAAGGACGTCGTGGAGGGAATGGCGGAAAACGAGCGGCTCTGCCGCTTCCTCCACCTTTCCGTCCAGTCCGGCTCGACGCGCATCCTCATGGCAATGGGCAGGAAGTACCGCGCAAAGGACGTGGAGGAGCTCGCGGCCCTCGCTACGGAGAGGATGCCTGAAATCGCACTGGGCGCCGACATGGTCTGCGGCTTCCCCGGCGAGACCGACTTCGACCACATCGCCTCTCTGCGCCTCATGGCAAACCTCCCCTTTTCGAACGTCCATGCGTTCCCCTATTCCGAGCGCCCGGGCACGGCGGCGACAAAATATCCAGACCCCGTTCCCCCCGCAATGCGCAAGCTGCGTGCACGGCAGATATCGAAGCTCATGGGCGAAAAGCGGGAGAAATTCGCCGCAGGGATGGCGGGGCAGGTTGTCGAAGCCGTAATCGAAGACGAAAGGAACTGCGCCGGATGGACGGGCGGTCATTTCTGGATCAAGCCCGTCCGCGGCGACAAGACAGGCGCAAAGCGCAGGGAGCTTGTCCGCTTCAGGGTAAAGCGCGCGCAAGGCGACATTCTCGAAGGAGCGGTCATCGATGGCGGGTGAGACAGCCAAGACGCGCGCCGTCTGCCTCGACATCCGCCCGTGGTCGCGCACGAGCCACGTAGTGACGTGGCTTGCCGAGACTGGGCCCCTTGCGACGTCGGTAAAGGGGGCGGTGCGCCCCAAAAGCGCTTTCCTCGGGCAGTACGACCTCAACTACAGCTGCGAGATAGTGTACTACCTCAACACGCGCGGCGACATCCACGCATTGCGCGAATGCCTGCCGGTCGAATCGCGCGACTATCTGCGCGGCGACTGGCGCAGCCTCGCGCTCGCGGCGTACTTCAGGGCGATTGCGGGGCTGATGTGCCCGAACGGGCCGGAAGCGCAGAAATGGCTCGACCTCGTCGAAAGGTCGCTCGACGCGATTGCATGCGGGGAAAGCGCCCTGCGACAGATGCTGCGCTTCGATTTCGCGGCTCTGGAGCTTGCCGGCATAGGACCCGACTTCGGCGGCTACTCGCGAAATTCCGAATGGTCGGCCTTTTCGCTGGAGTCAGGGCGGTTCGGCGCTTCCGGAAGGTCCATAAGGGTGCCGCGAAAGGTCTGCGAATGCCTTGCGGGCGGCGTGGCGGAAGAAACCGACGTCAGTACGTTGCGCGAAGCCGCAAAGGCAGTCGGGGCATACTTTTCATTCCACACTGGGCATCCGCTTCCTGTTCGCAGGCTGACGTTGAAGGCGATTTCCTAGATTGGGTTGTCCGGCCTGGATTCGAACCAGGACTAAGGGTATCAAAAACCCCTGTGCGGCCACTACACCACCGGACAGTCGCAAAGAAGATTCGTGCGTATTATATCATAATCGTGAGACTGCGGAATGTCTCCGCAGCCGAAAAACCCGAACACCGCCGCGCCAGAGCCTGTCATCCTCACGTCCTCCGCGCCTGCCTTGCGCAAGAACTCCATCGCCCCGCCAATCTCCGGGTGAAGCGCGACTGCCGCCTCTTCGAGGTCGTTCGGCCCATGGCCGCGACCTGGCAGGCATCGCGCGTAGACCTCGCGCGTCGAGGAATGGACGTGCGGAATAGCCATGACTATCCCGCGCCTCGCCGAACTGCCGCGCATGCCGCGTAGAAGGCTCACCCGCTCGCCGCGCCCCTCCATGAGAACCGGCTGCCTGTAGTGCTGGCAGAGTACGAGCGCGGGGACATCGCTCCCAACCTCGGCGCCGACAACGGCAAGCTCCTCCGGCGAAAATCCAAGGGCGCATATCTCGTTAAGCGCCCGCAGAACCGCCGCGGCATCCGCACTGCCGCCGCCAAGCCCGCCGCCAACTGGGATGCGCTTCTCGACCTCGACGCGAACGCCCTTCCCGGCAAGCGCCGGCGCATGCGCGGCAAGCGCCATGCACGCCTTTATGCAGAGGTCGTCGTCGTAGGGGAGATTGCTCGAAAAGCCGCCGCCGCCATCGACCACGACCTCGACTGCATCATGCAGTTCGACGGGCAACACGACCGATCTAAGATCGTGATACCCGTCGGAACGGCGCCCAAGCACCTCGAGGGTGTAGTTTACCTTGGCGTACGCCTCGAGCTTCACTTGTCTTCTTCGTCGTCGCCTGCCGACGGCGCGGAGTGCATGGCAGAGCCAAGCGTCATTGCCCCGGCCATAAGCGGGGAGAGCGCCTTGAACTCGTCAGGCGAAATGCGCGCAATCATCTTGAACGTAGCGCCGTCGCGCCAGACGATATAGGCTGTGCCGCCCTTCGCCTCAGGGGGGAGCATCGCCACCAGCGGGGAAAGCTGCTGCTTGACATTCTTGTCGGCAACCGCGAGCGTGGCGGGCATTACGACCTTCATGATCGACCCAAGCGACAGGAACGAGGCGCCTATGACGTTCTTGCCCTTCGCCTCGGGCATCGTATGCGCAAAGCGCTCCTCAACGCTCGCGATGGGCTTGTGGCCCTTTAGCGCAAGCGAGCATTTCATTTCAGGATTGCTCTCCCCGTCCTTCTTGATCTTGCCGATGTCCTCAAGGAGTTTTTCGCCATCAATCTTGCCGGCATCGAACTGCTTGGAATACTTTACGAGCGCGGGAACGTCGATTACGACCCTTCCTATGTTCTTGTCGTCTTCCGAGCCCTTGTCGTCGTAAAACGACGAGACGTCGATCCCATGTTTGGCAAGCACCTTTACAAGGTCGGCGGAATCAATGTACTCGGCTCCGACATTCTTCGCCACCGCCTGGGCCATTATTGCGTCGGGGCCGGCAAATGAGAAGTAGCCCGGGTCAAGCGGCGTCTTGCCGGTCTTGTCGAAGGCGGAGCCCTCCGACACCTTGAAGCTCATCCTGAAGTCAAGGCCCTTGTCGCCCACCTTCAGCGCCGCCACGACCCCGACAATGCTGTCGATCTGCTCCCTCAGCTTGTCGGTCTGCGCCTTCTGCTTCTCGTCGCCGCAAAACGACAGGAAATCGAAGACCTGATCCTTTATCGCGCGGATGTTGTCGACGCGGATGCGCACAAGATCGCCATCGAGCTTCTTTTCGGCAATTGCCGTCTCCTTGAGCGCGGCCCTTGCGCGGCGCGGGTTGTCGCCTACCGCCGCCCACTTGCCGTCCTTTGAGAAGGCGACGAACGACGACTCCGCCTTGATAAGCCCGTTCGACTCGACCGCGCCTTCGCACGACTTGAGGAACTGCGCCTTGGTAACGCTCACCGGGTAGAGAATTGCCGCTTCGGGGTTGCCGTTCTCCATGAAGAGGACGAACGTCATCCCGGCCCCTTCGCGCGGCGCGTCAAGCATCTCAGCGTACGGATTCTGGGCAATGGCCTGCGAAGCCATCATGCCGATCATGGCGTTGCCTGTAAGCTCGCCGAGCTTCGATATGCCCTGCACGAGGGCGGCAGTGTCGGCGACCTGCACGGTAGCCACGCGCTCGCACTTTGCGGGGAGGCCGGATATCTTTTCAATTGCCGACGCGCCGAGCCCGAGCGCCGCCACGAACAGGAATGCCGCGAATGTTTTTTTCATGTGTTGTTCCCTTTGTGTTGTTTTTGTCTCATATAATATCAAAATTACATCGTCGAAGTCAATCCAGGCTGCCTGCCTGGGAGGCGCGGCGCTTTCTGAAGAAATCCTGCAAAACGGCCCTGCACGGTTCTTCCATGACGCCGGAGGCTGTCTCGGGGTGGTGGTTCATTCCGGGATGGGAGAATATGCCGAAAACCGTACCGCCGCCGCGCTTCGGGTCGGAGACGCCCCATACGACGCGCGAGACGCGCGCAAGGCATATCGCCCCCGCGCACATCGGGCACGGCTCCTTCGTGACGTAGAGAACGGCCCCCGAGAGCCGCCAGTTGCCCTTCGCGGCGAAAGCCGACGAAAGCGCAAGCATCTCCGCGTGCGCAGTCGCGTCGCAAAGCCCCTCCGCCTGGTTGTGGGCGCGGCCGAGGATGCGGGCCGCCGAGGGGTTCTCCGGGTCGTCCGTCGACGGCTCCACCACCACGCACCCGGTCGGCACCTCGCCGTCGGCGGCGGCCTTCTCCGCCTCGCGGAGCGCCATCGCCATGAAGCATTCGTCTAATGCGTTCATCTGTCGAGCTTCTCCCGTAGGGCGCCGATTGCGGCGCCCATGTCGGCCTGGGCAAAAAGATAGCTGCCCGCGACAAACTGGTTCGCGCCGGCCGCCGCCGCAAGGGGGATCGTCTCGGCGTTGAGCCCGCCGTCGACCATTATGTCGAGCGATGGCCTCGCCGCCCTGAGAACCTCTATCTTCGGCAGGCACTCGCCGATGAACTTCTGCCCGCCATATCCTGGATGGACGGTCATCACGAGAACGCAATCGACCTCGTCGAGATACCCGAGAAGCCTCTCGACGGGCGTCTCGGGATTTAGGACAATCGCGTTGCCGAGCCCAAGCGCGCGTATCCGCGCGAGTTCCGCATGTACGTCGCAGTCGGCCTCGACATGGATCTGAAGCTCGTCTGCACCAGCCTCGGCAAAGCGCTTGATGTAGAGGTCGGGGCGCGACATCATGAGATGCACGTTGCGACGGAACGATGGCGCGACGCGGCGGCAAAGGGCGACGACGTCCGGGCCGAACGAGAGGTTGGGCACGAAATGCGCGTCCATGACGTCGATGTGCAGCGCGTCCGCGCCGGAACTTTCCGCCCGGCGTATTTCGTCCCCAAGGCGGCCAAGGTCGGCCGCAAGGAGCGACGGCAGGATTTCCATTTTCTGCATGTTCTTCAAAGCTACTTGACGAAGATTGCCAACCCCTTGAGCTTGCCGGGCCGCCAGAGATACGTGATGCCGACGTTGTCTGCCTGCGAGCCAGGTATCACGATCGCGCCCTGGTAGCGGTTCGTGACGGGCGCCTGCCCGCTCCTCGTGAGGATGTAGCCCTTGCAGACATAGTATTCGCCCGTGTACTGCGCCTGCTGCGGGGGCGCGGCAATCACAATGTCCTCGCCTGTCGCGTAATCGTGCAGGCCGTACCTTGGCGACATCCTCGCCGACTCCGACTTCGCAATCTCGATTGGCAGGCCCATCACGCCAACGCGGATTCTGCCCGCGACCTGCTCTTCCACGAACGGGCGGAGCGGGGCGCGGCGCTCGCCGCCAGCGTATCTCTTGAAATTGAGCCTCACATATCCCGTGGGGTCAGGCGCGGAGGCGCCGAGATTCCTGCGGTACGCGGCAAGCGCCGAGGTCTTCTGCTCGCTTGTCATGCGCGAACCCCAGTCGTACTGCGCACCGACGTTTGTCGCGCCGAGCCATGCGTTTTCGAGGTAGTCAGGGTATTCGATGCAGAATCCGTAGTCCTCCGCGCCGCAGCCGCAATACGTGTAGTTCGAATCGTTTCTCACGACCGTCGGGAAATGGTGGTGCCTTATGATCTGGCATTTCGCCGAGCCCCAGAACGACCGCATGCCGATGCTGCCCACGTCGCCGCGGAAATCGTACGTCGTGCAGTTTTTCCAGCCCATAAGCGCGGCAGACACTATCGATATGGCATTTGTCGGAGTCGCGAACGACGATACCCTCTGCGCGTTCCCGACCGAAGCGGACGAGTTGTCGGTCTTCGCGCCGAAGAAATTCCTCTCGGAGTCGTTCGAGCCTAAGCTGACGAGCTTGCAGCGGGAGCCGTCGATGTCGCTGATGACCCCGCCGAGGTCCAGCCGCCGCGCAGCCGACGGGACGGCATGCTCGGTGGAGGAGGGAATCGAGAGGTTGGCGCCCGAGCGCGTGACGCCCGTGAAGAACCAGTTGGACGCGCTAACGTCGGCAAGGATCTTCGTCGCGGGGATGTACAGCCAGTCCGGGAGAGGATAGGAGTCTGCAACGAAGAGCGGCTGCAGGGCGACATGGTTCGTGTAGATCCCGGTGAACGTAATGGAGGAGGCGAGCGAATTTGCCGCGCTTACGCCGCCAGTCCAGCAGAAGAACTTGTAGCCCGGCTCCGGAACGACCGTGATGACGGGGTTCGTGCCGTTCTTGAACCAGCCCGTACCGGCGATTGACCCCCTCTCCGGGTCAGGCGCGAGGACATCGATCTTCCACTGTTCCTCCCAAAGCCACACGAGCTTCATGGTGCCCTCGATCGTCACTATGGCGTTCGTCGTGTTCTCGCCCGGAACCTCGGTCGTCGCGGAAGACCTTTGCAGCGTGTCGACGCCGTCGACAACCTCGTAAAGCTCCCAGCCGAGGCAAAGTGCGCGGTGCGCCTCGTTGCCTTCAAGATAGACAAATACAGGCGCGGAGTTCGTGACGACGTCGCCCTCTTCCACGGTGTCGTTGACGCCGTACGTTATCGCGTCAGGCGCGTATTCGGCGGGCGTGGCCATTACGGAAAGGCTCGCGCCCTGAAGCTTCGTAACGGCAGCGGCCGTGGCGAACGTCGGGTCGGTCATCATCTGGTAGTCGGTCGCGATGCGGTCCGCCGAAAGCGTCGTGTGCGCAAGCCTCACCTCGTCAAACCAGTCGCCGATCCCATCCCAGCCCGTTCCTCCGCCGAACGTTATTCCCCTCGCGCCCGTCATTCCAATGCTGCCGCCAGATGTTTTCGTGGACTTCGAGACGGCATCCCTGTAGAGTTTCAGGTTGTAGCCATCGCTCGAAAAGGCATAGTGGTGCCACTCGGCGAATTTTGTATCGGTGAACTGCGGGTTGGAAGTGCCGCTCACCTCGGTAATCGTCCCGTGGTAGGCACGGACGGACGTCGATTCATAGTATTCAAGATACCACCCGTATCTGTGCTTGGCGGTCTCGCCGCTGTACCAGTTTACGCGGTCGCACATATTGACGATGTCGTTGTACTGCTTGTACGTGCCGTATTTCTTGTTCCACATCT
>JAEEHL010000145.1 GCA_016280825.1 Verrucomicrobiota bacterium | reverse complement strand
TTCGAGGCGTATTCAGGCACGCTCGAGCTTGTCGGGAATGACGACGTGACGATCAAGGGGACAAACCTTTACAACAGCGTGTCCTGCACTGTTCCCGGCAAGACCTTGAAGTTCGGCACTGGCGCGAACAACGAATTCCGCATCGCGGACGGCGCGACCTTGACGCTGACGGGATCTTCGGAAGCCCCGCTTGTCCTCAGGCCTGAGACGGCAGGAGAGAGCTGGAATCTCACGCTCGCGCCGACGGCAGATCCGGTTGTGAGGTACGTCACGGTCGATCACTCCGACGCATCGGGCGGCATCGCCATTACCGCACGCTCTTCCACCGACGGCGGCAACAACCAGAACTGGTCGTTCCCGATGCCGATAGACCCGGGCGACACGATAACATGGAACGGCGAAGAGTCGGACCTTTGGTCAACAGTCGAGAACTGGACCGACAAGTACGGTTCGCACAGGCTGCCCGTTGAGACGGATGTCGTGGTAATCCCCTCGGGCTGCACGTACTACCCGGTCATTATGGCCAACACGTATCTTAACTCCGTGAATGTCGCTCCCGGCGCGGCGATTACTCTTACGAACGGGGCGCGGTTTGACATCACTAATGCGTTCACGATGACCGGGACGTTCACGATTACAGGCACGGAGAAGGCCTATTTCTCCGGCCGGTCGCTTGACTTCTCTGGCGGCACCGTCAACCCCGCGAATTCCATACTTACAGTCGAAGGCGACCTCGACCAGACGCTCGACTTTGGCGGCAACACCCTGCGGCGCGTCTACGTTCGGAAGACCGGCGGCACGGCGTCGTTTACGGGCGACCTTTCGGCCGAGACGTTTGACGCGTTTGCGACAAACCAGGTCACGTTCGCCTTTGCCGAGGGCGTGACGCTCTCGGCGAAGAACGTCTACTGCCGTTCGCGCGCCGAGGCGGGCGCGGCGGATCCCGCGCTCTTGACCCTGCGCGGCATAGTCGTGGGCGAGAGATGGAATCTCGCGGCGGAGCGCGAGGAATACTTCTCGGGCGTGAAGGTGCGCGACTCGGCGGCGACCGTTCTTACGGCCCGGGCCGACGCGCTTTCCGTGGACCTTGGCAACAACTCGAACTGGACGTTCGGCGCGACCGCCGCGGAATGGCTTGGCGGGTCTGGTTCCTTTGATGCACCCGAGAAGTGGTATCCAGCGGGCGTTCCCGGGGCGAACGCAGATGTCCTCATATCCGGCATCAACGGTTCGAGCGCGGTCACGGCCTCTGGCGCGGTCACCGTTAGGTCGGTTAAGCTTGGCGGCGGAACGGCGGCTTCGTCGCTGAACGTGCAGGGCGTTCTTACGACATCCCTTGACCTCATTGTCGAGACGAACGCGACCTTGACGCTCAACACTCCGCTCGTCGACAACGTGGTAGGGCGCGACTTTATCGTGAGAAACGGCGGCAAGGCGACGCATACGTTGCTCCCTGCTGCGTGCGACACTCTTGCGGACGCAGACGCTTCCGGCTACCGCTTCAGGCTAGACGTAGCGCGTGACGTGCTTGTCGAGAGCGGCGCTTCGGTAACCGTAATGGGCAAGGGATACAATGGCAATGGTTCCGTCGCCAAAGGGCCTCTTGGGTATGGCAAGGTCATTAATTTCGATTCAGACGGCGACGGAGTGAACGACCGCTCGTACACTCTCGGCGCCGGTTGCCACGCTGGCTATGTGTCCTGGACGAATGAATACTATAGGCCGGTCCACAAGAGCAGCGTCAGCTACGGCTCGATGTTCGAGCCGACTGCCCACGGTTCCGGCGGCAAGAACAGCGGCAATACCGGTAGCGTGCATGGCGGCGGCGTCGTGAAGATAAAGTGCGCGGGGAACATGACTATCAATGGCGCCATTAACGCCGATGGCGCGGACAATCAGGACGGCTACGGGCATGCCGCCGCTGGCGGCAGCGTGTGGCTCGACATAACGGGGGCTTTCTCGGGTTCGGGCGCAATCACGGCGCGCGGCGGGCTTATCTTGCACGATGTCGATAGCGGCGGCGGGCGCGTGGCAATCTACTATGGCACAGATTCCTTCACGGGAACGATATCGGCATCGGCTGGCCCGTACACGAGCCATACCCGAGGCGAAGTCGCCGGCAGCGGCACGGTGCTAAAGAAGGCGAAGGGCGGCGAACTGTACGATGTCGTCATCGACAACGACCTCTACTACAGGACGCAAGCCTTTAGCGCAACTTACAAAAATGGTTCGGCCTATTGGTTGTTCGTGAAGGACGAAAAGATGCATTCTGTCGCGACCGACATCCCGTCAAAGGACGACCTCGACAAGCTCGACCTCTTCAAGAAGGTGCGCTTCAGCATCGGGCACCTGACGGCGTTCAACCTGGTGCAGGACCTGAAGATAAACGACCTCAACGTGACGGTCAACACCGGGTGCTACGTGCGCCTGAACGGCTACACGCTCAGGGTCCTTTCCTCGGCGCACAAGAACGCCAAGGGCTGGGCGGGCGGCTCCGTTGAGCGCTCCACCCGCGACCGCGGCGAAATCATCTGGGGCGCCGGATTCGCGGTGACGGTGAGGTAATGAACAGGCGCGAATTCCTGAAGCTTGGCGCGGTGGCGGCGGTGATGCCTGCCGCCCGCGTCGTTGGCGCGGTGGAGGGGAAGGGTGGTCTCCCGCCGTGGGCCGAGGCGAAGATAGACGAGGCCGTGGCGC
>JAEEHL010000144.1 GCA_016280825.1 Verrucomicrobiota bacterium | reverse complement strand
TGGCTTGTACTCCTTCTTGGGGGCCTGCGCCTTCGCCGGAGCCGCCGCGTCGCGCCTCGCAGGAGGCACGCTCTGCACGCCAACGTCGACCTTGCCAGGGAGCTTCAGCTTCTGCCCCACGCGTATCTTGTCGCTCGAAAGGCCGTTGAGCGACTTGATGACCGAAATCTTGATGTTGAACTTCTTCGAGATCTTGGCGAGATAGTCGCCGGGCTGCACGATGTAGACCGTCGTCTCCTCAGCCGCAGGAGCGGGGGCGGGAGCGGGCGGCGGCACGTCGACGACGATCGGCCGCGTCTCCACTGGCTTCTCGACGGGCTTCGCCTCCGGCTGGAGCACGGGCTCCGCCGGCTTGACCGCCGCAGGCTCGACCTGCTTGACCTCGTCCTGCGACTTCCCGTCGCGAGAATAGTTTGGATCCTTGCATCCAGCAACGGTCGCGAGCGCCGCGACACCGAGAACCAGTCCGACTTTGTTCATTTTTACCCTTCCTTTTTCGCGAGCTCCGCGAAGACCTCTCCGCGTCGCCCGAAGTTTTCAAATTGGTCGAAGCTCGCCGCCCCGGGAGACAGCAGAACCGTCTCGCCGAAAACGGCATCGCGCTTGGCCGCCTCCACCGCCCTTTCAAGCGTCCCGCAGACCTCGCAGTCCACGTGCGCCCGCCAGGAGGAGAAGAACACTTCCGCGCAATGTCCTATAAGATACACTTTTTTGACCCGTTTAGTCAAGTCAAAAATGGCGGCCGCCGGGTCGTCGCCCTTTGCAAGCCCGCCCGCGACAAGGCGCACGGGACGGACGCCGCACATCGCTACGCCCGCCCTGAGAGCCGCTATGCTCGTCGCCTTCGAATCGTCGACAAACCTCACTCCGCGCCGTTCTGCAATGGTTTCGAAGCGATGCGGCAGCGGGACGAAGCGGGCGAACGCAGCGGCTGCCGCCTCGTCGGAAAGCCCCGCGCCCCTCATCAGCTCGACGGCGCAGCAGGCGTTTTTCGAGAGGACGGAGTTGTCGAAGTACGAACCTTCGAAAAGCCGTGCCGCGCCCTTCGAGGCGAAGTCGCCCCTCGAAGCGTCGATGGGACGGCGCGTCATCGCGAGGAGTTTTCTCTTTAGCGCGTGGTAGCGGGAGATGGTTCCGTGACGGTCAAGATGGTCTTCCTGGAGGTTAAGTATCGCGGCCGCCTCGAACGCGTCCGGCGGGAGCGAAGTCGTCTCCATCATGAAGCTCGAGACCTCCACCACCGCCCATCCTGGCTCGCCTTCGACCGCGCTCACGGGGAAGCCGTAGTTGCCGCATGGGATTCCTCCGAGCGCATCCGCGACGAGCTTCACGACGCTCGACTTGCCCTTCGACCCGGTTACCGCAAGAAGCCTCCACCCTTTGCGCCGCAAATGCCCGACTCCGAACTGCAGCTCGCTCATGAATGGAACGGACCGCGACTCCAGCCCGGCGAGCCACGGGTGGCCGGGCGGAACCCCGGGCGAGACGACGGCAAGGTCGAACCTTCCCTCGGGGATCGGCGCGTCGTTCGAGACGATCTCCGCCTCCGCGCCTTCGCGCCGCGCAAGGTTCGCGGCGGCGTTTCCGCTCGCACCTCCGCCGAGGACGAGGACGCGCATTCCCTTCACCGTGCCTCCTGCGGGAATTCCCCGCGCACGAACACCCCGAGCGCCTCGCGCCAGTCTCGCGTGCGGTAGCCGAGGCGGTTTAGCACGCCCTTCTTGAGCGCGCTGTTCCTCGGGCGGGGCGCGGGGCGCGGGAACTCCTCCGTGCTGCACGGCACAATTCCGCGCCTGAGGCCGAGAAGCGAGAAGACCTCCTTTGCAAGCCCGTACCACGAGCACTGGTTCTCGCACGTGCCATGGACTACGCCCGAAACCTCGGGGTGCGAAAGGAGAAACTCGACTACGCCCGAAACCTCGTCGGCGGAGGTCGGGTTACCGCGCTGGTCGTCCACCACCTTGAGCGGAGCCCCTCCCTCGCGGCCGAGCCGCGCCATCGTATGGACGAAC
This sequence comes from Verrucomicrobiota bacterium, assembly GCA_016280825.1. Lineage (GTDB taxonomy): Bacteria > Verrucomicrobiota > Kiritimatiellia > RFP12 > UBA1067 > UBA1067. Next base: position 6,326 of record JAEEHL010000144.1, on the reverse strand, counting down.
GAAGGCCCTCCTGCGCCGTAGAGCCACGCGATGCGGAGAACTACGGAATCTGGGCAGACGAGCTGGGCCATCCTCTCGCCCGCAAGCTTCGACTTGCCGTACACCGTGCGCGGCGCCGGGACGTCCGTCTCGCTCCATGCCCACGGCTCGCGCGGAGGCTCGCCGGAGAAGACGTAGTCCGTCGAAATCGCGATTAGCCTCGCCCCGCAGGCCGCCGCGGCCATCGCCACGTTGCGCGTGCCCGTCTCGTTGAGCGCGAACGCAAGTTCCTCGTTCGTCTCGCAGTCGTCCACCTTCGTCATCGCCGCGCAGTGGACTATCGCATCCGGCCCTAGCGTGGCGGACTTCTCCATGAACGACTCCGCGTCGAGAACGTCCCATTCCGGCAAGTCGGCGACAACCATCTCGTGCCGGGCCCCGAGCCGCCTGCAGAGCGTGCGCCCGAGCATCCCCCTGCCGCCCGTTACGAGTATCTTCACGGTCTAGCCTCCTCGCATGCCCTCACGATGCAGAACCCGAAGAGGACAATCTGCCAGCTCATGTATATCCAGGCAAGCACTATCGGGAGAAACGCAAACGAGCCGTATAGCGCCGAGGACTTCGCTATCCCGACCTGCGCGACGGCGCAGAACTTCATCCATCCGCCGAACAGGACGGCGGTCGCCGCGCCGCCCTTGAGGGAGCCCTTCGTCGAGACGCGGCAGTTGGGCATCGCCTTGAAGAAGAACGCGAAGAACGCCGTCGCCGCGACGACCGAGACCGCAAGGCGGAAAAGCGCCGAGTCGAGCACCGCGACAAGCCCGTCCGAAAACCACTTCGTGAGCCACGTCGCGCCAAACGTCGCCGTGAGGACGTCCTTCGCAACCTTCAGCACGGGCACCGACATCGCGACAGACGCGAGAACCGGCAACACTACCATGACGAAGAGGTAGGCGTAGGCGCGCTTCCAGATCGGCCGCGGCTTCGGCACAGCTGCAATCTCGTTGAAGCTCACCTCCACCATGCCGAGCGAGCTTATGAGCGTCCATAGGAGGAATATGAAGCCTATCCAGCCAAACGTCCCAATGTCGAACGAGTCGATCCGCTCGAAGAGGGAGTTTGATATGAGCCTTGCCTGCGAGGCGAACTCCTCGGCGGCGATGCGCTTCCTCTCGCTCTCGTCCGGCGCGCACGCAGGCGCGGCGAGTTTCGCAAGGTCGTCGTCCTGCCCCTTCTCGACGCTCTGTATCATCGCGTCGATGCGCATGTTTATCTGGTCGCGCGCGAGCCGGTCGACGCCGAACGCCTTCGCCGCCACGAGCACGCAGCACAACGCGGGCACGAGCGCGAGCATCGCGAAATACGTTAGCCCCGCCGCGTGCATCGAGCAGTGGCAGCGGAGGAACGTCGCCGCCGCCGCCCCAAGCCGCGACTCCGACACCTTCTTCAACGCCTTTGCTGCAGACTTTGCCATGTCGTCATCCCCCTACATCTCCGAGACGGAGACCTGCGCGCCCGGCGGCAGCAGGAGCTCGAGCTCCCTGCGGGCCTCCTGTGAAAACACCATACCCCTCTCCGCGAAGAACTGCCGCGCCTTCGCGCCGAGGTTGTAAAGCCCCGTCTCCGCCTTCACGTCGGAAAGGAGGTCGTACCGGGCGAAGAACTTGCCGTTCAGCACGAGGTCCGCAATCCGGGAGCGCCTGCGCACGACGAGCGTGAACCTGGGGCTGGCCATGACCTTCAGCTTCTGGCCCACCTTCAGCCTTTCGAAGTTCACCTGGGGATTGAGCTTCTGGAGCGAGGCGAACGTGCCGCCATGCTCCCGCGCGATGCGTATGGCGAAGTCGCCGGACTTCACCTCGACGTCGGCCACCCACTGCGGATTGCGGGACTCGAACAGGCGCTTCATGTTGAACGCCCCAAGGCGCCTGGCGAGCTGGTCGTCGAGATCTGCCGCGCCCTGCCCGGGAAGGGAGCGCAGCTTCTCGATCGTTGCGGCGGCCATCTCGATGTCGCCTCGGCGCTCCGCCTCCTCAAGGCGCTGCAGAAGGTTCCTTACCTGCGTCGGGCGGACGTCGGTCGCGCCGTCGCGGATCGGCTTGAGGCCGTCGGGCAGAGCCGGCTTCGGGCGCTCTTCGGCCTTGGGCACGGTTTCCTGGCGCACCGCCACGGCCACGGCCTCCTCGACGCGGGCGCTCTCCCTGAGGCGCGAGATGACCGCCCAGCCGAGCGAAACCGCGGCGACCGCCGCAATTGCGGCGATGAGGCACCCGAGCCCCGACGACTCGCCGCCGTCGAAGCTTCGCGGGTTGTACTCCATTCCGAACTTTGTCCGCTCGAACGCCATCGGCTTCCCTACTGCGCGGAGGCCCCTTCCGGCGGGATGACGCTCTGGACGCAGGAGCGGAGTATCTCCATCTTCACTCCGCCGGCGAGCTCGACTACGAACGTCTTCTCGGTCGCCTCGGCGATGACCCCCATGAGGCCGCCGGCGAACACGATCTTCGCCCCTGCGCGAAGCTCCTCGATCATCTTGCGGCGCTCCTTCTCCTTCCGCTGCTGCGGCCTTATCATCATGAAGTAGAATATGGCCAGTATGAGCAGCATCGGCATGAGCATGTTGAGCCCGCCGCCCGGCTGCTGCGCGCCCTGTGCGGCCGCCTGCTGCGGAACCTCGACGCGCGCCGCGTCGCATAGCATTGTGCATTCATTCATTTTGCGTTGTCTCCTTGGTTGTCTTTTCCTTCCATTCCCCGAAATATCCGCCGGCGATCGCCTGGCGCATTTCGGCCATGAACTCGTTAAGCCTGTGCACGTTGTGGATCGAGAGGAGCCTCAAGCCCAGCATCTCGCCTGCGTTCAGGAGGTGGCGCACGTACGAGCGCGTGAAGCTGCGGCAGCATTGGCATGAGCACCCTTCCTCCACCGGGCCCTGGTCAAACGCCCACTTCGCGGCCTTGATTGCGACGTTGCCCCGTCGCGTGATCGCAGTGCCGTGCCGCGCAAGGCGCGTGGGGATTACGCAGTCGAACATGTCCACCCCGCGCGCAACACACTCGGCCATCTGGTGCATGACGCCAAGCCCCATCACGTAGCGCGGGCGTTCCTCGGGCAGGAACGGCACGCTCGCGTCCACCGCCCTGTACATGCACTCCTCCGGCTCGCCCACGGAGACTCCGCCCACCGCGTAGCCGTCGAAGCCGATCTTCACGAGCTCCTCCGCGCAATGCCGCCTGAGGTCGTCGTAGACTCCGCCCTGCACGATGCCGAACACCTGCTGGCCCTCGGCGTGCGGTTCCTCCTTCGACATGCGCGCCCAGCGGATCGTCTGCTCGACGGACTTCTCCGCCCTGTCGCGCTCGCACGGATACGGCAGGCACTCGTCGAAGACCATCGCGATGTCGGAGCCTATCGCGCGCTGCATCTGCATCGACTCTCTCGGCCCGAGGAAGAACTCGTGACCGTCGATGTGGGAGTTGAAGAGGCAGCCTTCGTCCGTCATCTTGCGGAGCTTCGCGAGCGAGAACACCTGGAATCCGCCCGAGTCGGTGAGGATCGGACCGTCCCACCCCATGAAACGGTGAAGCCCCCCGGCGGCCTCCATGACCTCGCGCCCGGGGCGCAGCATGAGGTGGTAGGCGTTGCCCAGGATGACCTGCGAACGGGTCTCGACAAGCTCGCGCGGCCCAAGCCCCTTGACTCCGCCCTGCGTGCCGACGACCATGAAAACAGGCGTTTCAACCGCGCCGTGCGCGGTTGAAAGCCGCCCAAGGCGCGCCCTAGTATGGCTGTCTGCTCCTATTACCTCGAATCCCATGCCGTATATTTTATCAAATTTCAGTTGATTTTTCCCGAAAAAAAGGGTATCATTCTCATACCTAAAGGAGCAATAGCGGGAAAAGACATGAATAAAGCACTGCACGTTCTAGTTTACTTCTTTCTGATAATTGCCGGTGTCGGGCTTTGGCTCGAGATCGAGCTCAATGCCATGCGCACCCTGTTGACGGACCGCAACAGAATGCAGGAAGACTACCTTGTGAAGATCGCCGCCACCATCGAGAAGGTCGAACCGAACAAGGACGTCCAGGCCGAGATCAGGAAAGACGTCTCGTCGGTCGAGGCCAAGCTCGTGGACAATCCCGAGATGGAGAACGTCCTCGAGAACTACAACTACTACCTCGAGCAGGCGAACCTCGAGACGTTCAAGTGGAACGACGACAAGACGCGCAACCAGCTGAGGATGGTGTACGTCCTTGACGCCGAGGGCAAGCCGATGATGGACGGCGACCGCCCGAAGATGACCGGGCACGGCACGGAAGACGAGCTCCTCTCCATGCTCTTCGAGGCGTCGAAGTCCATGCAGACAAAGCTCAACACCACGCGCAACGAGCTCGCCGAGCTGCGCAAGAAGCTCGAGCAGCAGATCAACGAGCTCAACCGCCTCAAGCCCGAGGCGCGCCAGGACAAGGTGACGATCGTCGAGCGCGACGCGAAGATCGCGAAGCTCGAGGCGGAAAAGGCCGATCTTGAGAACCAGATAGTGAAGATCAAGGCCCAGATAGACGAGCTCAACGCCGAGATTACCTCCTTGAAGGACGAGGTGGCGACCGCGCAGGACGAGACGGAGGCCGCGAAGGATGAGATCCAGAAGAAGGAGAAGATGATTGAAAACCTGAAGAAGCTCCTTGCCGAGGCGCTCGCTGCGCAGCAGACCGGCGGGCCTTCGCGCGGCACTGCCGTCACCACCATCGCCGTGGGCGACAAGGGCCGCATAGTGACGGTGGACAACGAGAACATGTACGCGGTCGTCGAGTTCACGCCCGAGGCGATGAAGCAGCTCAAGGGCGACGACCTGAGCCATCCCCTTCCCAACATGGAGTTCGGCGTGAAGCGCATCGGCTTCAACGGGCCAGCTGGCGAGTTTACTGGCCGCATTCGCCTGCGCCAGGAGGTCAAGGGCAAGAACTACGTCATCTGCGACGTGCTCGGCCAGTGGGAGCAGACGAAACTCGAAGTGGGCGACGTCGTGTACGCCGACTGACGGTGGCCGCCGCAAGATTCGCCCTCGCAGCCCTCGGCGCGTTCTTCGCGCTTTCGCAGCTTTGCGGCTGCATTGCAGACGCGCCGGAGGACAGCGACCTGCCGTGGGCGTCGAGCAAGTCGTGGGAGGGCATCGCTCCGATTGCGCCGTCCGTGCTTGACCGCTACGACTAGGGGGATGGTCAAAGGGGTTTCATTCAAGGTTGCAAGGGGCGGCATCCGGCTAGATGCCGCCCTCGTTGCCGCGTTCCCCTCCGTTCCGCGCGCATTCGCGAGGGAAGCCGTTGCCTCTGGTCTCGTGACGGTCGACGGCCGCCATGCCCGCAAGGGCGAAAGGCTCGCCGGCGGGGAAACGGTGTTCGTGAAGGAGCTTCTTGAGGCGGGCGACAACGTCGTCCAGCCCGACCCATCGGTAGATGCGCCTTGCGTCTTCGAGGACCCGTCCCTTCTCGCGTTCGACAAGCCGGCCGGCATGAAGGTGCAGCCGCTCTCATGCCGTGAGAAAGGCACTCTTGCAAACGGCGTCGCGGCACGCTGGCCAGAGTGCATTCCCCTTGGGGACAGACCCCTCATGGCCGGCGCGCTGCACCGCATAGACGCCGGCACTTCGGGGCTCGTCATGGTCGCCCGCACCGCGGAGGCCTTCGCCGCGGTGCGCTCGCAGTTCGCCTCGCATTCAGTCGAGAAGAGGTACCTTGCGCTTGTCGGTGGCCGCGTCGCGGAAGGCGGAAAGGTCGAATGCGACCTTGTCCACGAGGCAGGCCTCCCCTTCTGCAGAATGGCGGACGCAAGGACTGCAAGGCCCGCAAGCCGCCGCGAGAGGCCTATGCCCGCCGTCACGTCCTACAGGCCCATCGCGTGCTTCGGCGAAGGCGGAAAGGCGCGCACTCTCCTCGACGTCGTCATCTTCACGGGCGTTACGCACCAAATTCGCGCACAGCTAGCGATGGCGGGCCTGCACATAGTGAACGACACACTCTACGGCGCACATGCCGAAGATGGCGTATTGGGCCACCGCCTTCACGCACTCTCGGCGACGTTCATGCATCCAGCGACGGGGAAGAAGACGACGATAGCGACGCCCGCCCCCGAATGGGCGAATGGGTGATGAGTAGTCAGGAGTCAGTCGTTAGTCGCTAGGGGTTAGTCGTTAGTGCTTGGTGATGGTGTCCCGTTTTATGATAGGTTGACACTTTCTTTTTGAAAGAAAGGAAAGAAAGTGCTGGACATGAAGGACAAAAAAAGGTATAGTGATGCATTCAAACTGAAAGTCATGGAAGAGCTCCGGGACGGGAAGTGGAAGACGG
>JAEEHL010000143.1 GCA_016280825.1 Verrucomicrobiota bacterium | reverse complement strand
CTTCTTCGCATGGTACTCCTCCTCCGTGAGGTGGATGCACTTCTTGACGTCGCCCTTCTTGCCCATGCCATCCTCGGCCTTGTAGAAGCGGGTGTTCTCGAGAAGCACGACCTCGCCTGGCTTGAGCGCGGAGACGATGTCGTCGGCCGCCATGCAGTCGGGAGCGAACTTCACCTCGCGCCCAAGCTTCTCGGAAAGCGCCGCGGCGACGTTCTTCAGGGAGAAGTCGGCCTCGTAGCCCTTGCCCTTCGGGCGCCCCAGGTGGCTCATGAGAACGAGCGAGCCGCCCTTTTCGAGAACGTACTTGATCGAAGGCAGCGCCGCGACGATGCGGGTGTCGTCAGTGATCTTGCCGCTGCCGTCCTTGGCGAGAGGCACGTTGAAGTCTACGCGCATGAGAACGCGCTTTCCCGCGAGTTCTACGTCGCGCAAAGTCATCTTGTCCATCTGGAAACCCCTTTTCTGGCTGATCAGGCCTCTTTGGCCATCTTGTTCAACTTAAGCTGTGCGCGGGACTTTTTGCGGTCGGCGGTGTTCTTGGCGATAATGCCCTTCTTGACCGCCTTGTCGAGACCGGAGACGAATTCGAGAAACTTCTTCTGAGCGTCTTCCTTCTTGCCGGCGTCAGCCGCCTTGAAGAGCTTCTTGTGCGCATCATGAAGCTTAGCCTTGCAGCTAGCGTTGCGCGCGCGCGCCTTTTCGTTCTGCCTGTCGCGTTTTCTGGCGGCGCGGCCGCCCTTTACGTTTGCCATTTTCTGTTTTCTCCTGACGTTGATCGGGCGGATTGTCCTTCACCACCCGGACTTTTCTGCGTATTATACAGTTTTTGCCCCGGAAAAGTCAACAAGGGCCCGGCTTCAGGCCGGGCCCCGGGGGCAGGTCAGAACGCCTCCGCAGCGGAGTCGACCGAAGAGTTGCGCTCCTCTATTGCCTTGCGGTACGATTCGTCCCTGAGTTCCCTCAGTTCCGATGCCGCCGTGCGCGCAGCGTCGTCGTCCCAGGCGGTGATCACCGTCTCGTAGTCGCTTGCAGCGTCGCTCAGGCAGATCGAAACCCCACGCCTCGGTGCGATGTCAAGGACGTAGAGCGGGCGGATCCAACTCGCCAGCCTCGCGGGCACGCCGTAGCGCTTCTCAAGCGCCTCGACAAGGTAGTGGCGCCTTCCGAACACGTTCGACTCGACCTCGTTCTTCGCGCAGGCGCAGACCTTAACGAGCTTGTGCGACTTCGGAGTGACGAACGCATAGTAGTCGTCGAATCCGGCGAGCTTCTTCGCAGGCTCGAACTTGACCATCTTGAGCGCTGGCTCGCCAGGAACGTCCTTCGCCCCTTCCGCCCCGGCCGGCACCTCGCCGAACTTGAGCCCGAGAAACGAATCCGCGACTGGGGCCTTCTCGCCTTCCTTCGCGGCGGCTTCGCCCTTGCCCTCGGCACCCGCCTCCTTCGCCGCAGCTGCCTTCGCGCCGTCGCCGCTCTTTCTCGCGGCTGCCACGTCTGCGCTCACCGTCTCGGTATAGACGCTCGACTCGTGGCCGATGACGTTCCCGTCGTCGTCCTTTATCTCACGCTCCTCGCGCTTTGTCGTAGTTACGGAGCCGTCTGAATTGGTGACAACGGTTTCCTTCGTGTTGAGAGCGCCAGTGTTCTGCTCGTTCGCGTTCACCTCGCCGCAGCCGGCGAGCCCGGCCATCGCAGCGATCATGCCGTACTTCATTGCATTAGGATTCATCTTGCACTTCCTTTCTTTATTCTCCGCGCCCCTTTCTCGGGCGCGGCTTTCACGAAAGGAATGAGCAAAACCCGTGCCAACGCAATCTGCCGCCAATTACTGCAGAATCTGCGACAATGTGTCGCAACGGACGTGCGACATGCGAAACCATTTGGCACAACATTGAAGAAGAAGTTTTTAGCCGTGGAGAGGGGGAGAGGTGGAGAATGCCGAGGGAGCATGAAGCGGGCGTGGGCTTGCGCGGCGGATGGCGCAGGAAAGAAGATCGGTTCCCATTGCGAAGCGTCACCAGAACCGTATCGGGGGTCTGTCCCCGTCACGTTCATCACTTGAGCTTAAGGAGGTCGCGGCCGAGGCGGTTGGAGATTTCTTCCATCGCGGCGGAAAATGGCGTCATCTTCGCCTTCACATTCCTGCCAGTCACCTCCTCGTTCCCCTTGAGAAGCTTCACCTCCACCGAATCGCCATCCTTGCGCACGGATATCGAAAACTCCATGAGAAGCTCCTCGCCGCCGGAGCTGGAATCCTCCTGCTGGCTCGACTCGTTCATCTCCTCGAGTATGACCTTTGCAAGAAGCTCGATCTTCCTCCGCACGCTCGGGAAAAGCGCCGCGTGCTGCTCTGCCGCGTTCGCCGGCAGGTTGCCGTCAGGCCAGAGCGTCGCCACGCGGCTACCGCTCCATCCGCTCTCCGTGGCCTCCGTAAGCATCGACACGATCGCGCCGATGTCTGGCGTCTTCGACCAGAAGCTCTCCTTGCGCCTGCGCGCCTCGGCGAGAACCTCCGCATGGACGCCCTCGAGAATCGCGTTCTGCGCGGCAATCGCGCTGCGCGCACGCTCGAACGCCTCAAGTACGCGGGCGTCGGCGCTACCGTCCGTCTCCTCCATGACAGGCCCCTTCGCCGCGCCTGCAAGCTCCTCCATGCCTGCCATCTGACGCCATGCCTTCACCGCGCGCGCATAGTCGCTTCTCGCCACGGTCGCGTCGGAAAGCTCGGGACCGGGAAACCATGTGCCGTCGTGGAGGCCGGGCCAGATTCTCGACGCCTCCCTCTCCGCCAGAACCTTGCGCATTTCGCTCCACTTCGGCATTATGTCGCGGCGGACCGTCCTCTCAACCGCCTTCGACACGGCGGCGTCCTGCAGGTTCGAGACGAGAAACGCCTTAAGCTCCGCCCTGTCGCCCTCCGGCACGGCGGTGACATGCCTTTCAAGCGCCTCGGCGAGAAGCCCCGCGGAGTAGGCCGCGACGAAGAACCTTTCGCTCTCGCGCCTCTTGACGTGTGCAGAGGGGGCCTTCGCCATTTCATCGAGCACGGCCTTCTCGGTTACGTCAAGCTTCGTGTTCTCCGCCTCCGAGGCAAGGCGGTCAACGATGCGCCGCTTCACCGTCGCGGGAAGGGTCTCCGAAAGGACAGACGGGAAGACGCCCCATGCCTCGGCTGCCGGCGCGCCCTTCGCGTGCTCCGCGACGTTGGAGCGCAGGTGGGCCTCAAGTTCGCGCGCCATGCGCGAGGGCGCCAGCGCGTCGCTTCTCGCCCTCGCCATGTAGTCGCGCTGACGCTTGCGTTCCGCCTTGGCGCTTTCGAGGACGGGGCGCACGACATTCTGCGAAATGTAGGCAAGGTTCTCCTCGAAGACGGGCGCCTTCTGCCCTGCGGCAACCTTCTTCGCCATCTCGGCTGCGAGAGTCGATTCGTCCATCGTCTCTATCTCCGCCTCAGTTGGCCTCGTACAGGCGACAATCGTCCTTGCCTGGCTTTCAACGGCGGCGGCGCGTTCCGCCGAGAACACCTTCGGAAAAAGCGCCCCGACACGCGCCCTGTCGTCGTCCTGGAAAGGCACTGCAAACGCGGCGGGGAGCCCAAGCCGCCCCTTCACCCTTGCAGTCTCCTCGGCAAAAAGGCGCTCCGCCTCGGCGACGAAAATCTCCCGGCATCTTTCCTCGGCGACCTTGCGCGAGGCAAACGCGGCGGGATTCGCGACCATCGCCCTTTCGAGGAATCCCGCGCCAACGCCTTCCGAGGCGAGGACTGCCTTGCTACGCCCAAGCGAGACGAGGGCGGCGCTTTCCGCCGCGTTGCGGTCGAACTCCGCGTTGCCTGCGCTTAGGGCCGCCGCCAATACGATGGCTGCAATGTTCATGGCATCATCTCCGCGCCTATGGCGCCCTTAATGGCGTCAAGCGACTTCTCCTTGATGACGTCCGCAATCGCGCTCGCGTCGTCTACCCCCTTGAGCGATTCCGGGTTCTTCACGATCTCGCGCTGGACGCGAACGGCGAGCGAGCGCTGGACGCCGCGAACGTCGAGCCGCAGTTCCTCGACATGGCGGGCGACTTCGCCTGCAAGCCACTCTTGGAGCCCTGCGGGCACGTCGGCCGGCGAAAGCGCGGCCTCGGAATATATCTCCTCCGTCCACTTCGCCCTGAGCGCGCCCTCGTCGGCATAGTCGGCGAGCGCGGCGGAGCTGCCAGAGGAAAACGCCTCCTTCGCGGCCGGCGCAAGCGAGAGCCGCCCGTCGCGGAAGTGCGAATCGGCGTCGAAGACGCGTCGCCCGTCGACGCCCTGCGTCATCAGCGCGTTGAGGCCGTATCTCATCCTGCGCGTCTCGTCAACCTTGCCTGTCGCGACGATGAGCTTCTGGCGGTTGAGGTCGATGAGCTGCTCCTCCTGCTCCTTCTTCGCATTGGAGACGAACATGAAGTACGCAATCATGAAAACCATGAGAAGCGCGAGCACCACCTGGAGGAGAAGCCCCTGCAGGTCGTCGGCTGTCGCAGCCCCGGGGCCCCTTGCCCTGGAGAAAGCGCGAAGAACCTCTGCGTCCCGTTCTTTCATAGGATTCAAGAACCCCTATGCCCTGCTGAGCACGGCAGCAACCGCATCAAGCTTCGCTCCTGCGGCATCGGCGCGCGCGGCGGACTCCGCGGCAGACTTCTCCAGCTCCCCAATCCTCCGCATGAAAAACTCGGAATACTCCTTCTGGCGCATGTCAAACTCGCGTTCGTATTTCGCAAGACGGCGCTCAAATGCCTCTTCATACCCCTTCTGCCGCCTGTCGAACGCCTCGCTCGCCTCGTCTAGGCGCCTCACAAGCCTCTCCACGGCTGCGGAAAGGTCGCTTTCGTCGGTCTCGGCAAGGTTCGCCTCCAGAAGGAGCCTCGTAAAGTACGGGCGCAGAAGCGGACGGTCGACCATGAAGACCCAGACTACCGCGATGAGGGTGGAGAAGAGCGCAGTGTGCAGGCATTGCATGAGGTCCGCCATGGACACCGTGTCGAGCTTGAAGTAGCCGATAACTATGATGCCCCAGAGGGTACCGAAAAGCCCGAGTGCGATGTTCAGCTGGTCGGAGCCCTTGAAGAACGGGAAATCGCCAGGCGGCATGCGGTGGCCGCGAAGCAGCTTGAGGAGCGAGAGCGCAATCGAAAGAAACCCGAGCGCAGGTATCAGCGTCGAGACGGCGGAATAGTCGACGACGCTCCAGTCGAGCCACGGCACGACGCCCGAGACCTTCGCCGGGATGGCCGAGCCGTCGCCGCCTGAGGCGAGAAACCCCCGCCACCAACGGACGATTGCCGCCACGTTGTTCGCAAACGCGGCCAGTGCGAGCGCGGCAAGGCCTGACGACAGCGCGAATAGAAGCGCGATTTTCCTTTTCATGGTTCTCCCTGCGAAAGGCACTCGGCCATTTCGACCTTTCTGCCCTTCTTGTTTTCAAGCCTGACGTGGAGGTCTATGAGCTTCCTCGCGGAATTGCCTATCGTCTGCGCGTGCGGCGCGTCCACGAGAATGCCCTTGGCGCGCCCGTACGCGCCGGCAAGCGAATCGATGGCAGCCCCCACCTCCTCAAACGTCTTGAGGAAGGCGTTCGTGCGGACAAGCAGCTCCCTCGCCGTGTTTACTATCTCCTGCTGGTTGCGAGCCTCCTTCGCGTGCTGCCACGCGAGATAGACGAGCCTGAGGTACGCAAGGAGCGTAAGCGGCGTCACGAGTACCACGTTGTTCTCCGCCGCGTACTGCCATAGCGACGGCTCGGCCTTCAGAGCCTCCAAAAGCGGCGCCTCGTACGGCACGAACATCGCCGTTATAGGGAGATAGTCCCTGTCTCCGTACTCCGCTGCGAAGACCTGCGGGTACTTCTTCCTCGCGAGCTGGTCTATCTTCTGACGGACGTTCGCCACGTGCAGGCGAAGCTTCTCCGCCTTCGTCGCCTCGTCCTTCGCGTCCATGTACTCCATGTATGCGACGAGCGAGACCTTGCTGTCGATGACAAGCCACCTGTTCTCGGTGTCCCTCACCTGCGCGTCCGGCCTGTCGGAGTCCGTCCCTCGCTGGAGGAAGAAGTTCACGTTCTCCTCAAGTCCCGCCTGGCGCAGCTTCTCGGCAAGCACCTCCTCGCCCTTGCGGCCCTGGAAGCGAGTGTTCGACGTGAGGGCCGTGGCGACGTTCTGGAGGCTCTTGGCTATGCTCCCCATGTCGGCGACGTCCTTGGCCATGCTGGTGCCGAACGCGCTTGTCTCCCTCTGCGCCTTGTCGGCAAGGTCCTGGAGCGTCCTCACCTGATCGCGCAGCGGGGCGAGCAGCGCGTTCATGCTGGCGCTGTTCGCCTTTGCGAGATCCTCGGCGTTGGTCTTCATGAGTTCAAGGGCGATGTTCGAGAACTTCTCCCTCAGCGTCTCCACGGCGGCCGCGAACGACGCCTCCTTCTCCTTTAGGAACTTCGATATCGTCGCGTCCTTCTCCGCGATGATCCTCGCGTTGGCCTCGTCCTTTGCCCGAAGGATCCTTTCGCAGGAAGCGTCCTTGTCCTCAAGCCGCCGCTTAAGGCTCTCCTCCTTCGCTGCCATGACGACGGCGGAGTTCCTAAGCTCCGCCTGCAGGCGCAGGACCTCGGCCTGCACAGCGGCGAGCGACCTGCCCCGGCGCGCAAGCAGGCAGAACCCCGCTGCCGCTGCAATCGCAGCTGCAATGAGGATCGCGATAAGCACGGCGGTCATTTGTCAAGCCTCTCGGTCGGCCTTCATTCCAGCGTCCCCGAAACCACGTCGCCGGGGCCGAACGGCGAAAGGCGCCTCAGTTCGGCGATTACAGGCGGGAGCTTTTCGAGCACGTAGTCGATCTCCTCCCGCGTCGTGTAGCGCGAAAGCGAAAACCTGACGCTCCCATGCACCGCCGTGAACGGGACCCCCATTGCCCTTATGACGTGGCTAGGGTCGAGCGAGCCCGACGCGCATGCGCTCCCCGTCGATATGCAGATGCCGAGATCGGAAAGCCTGTATGCGATTGCCTCGCCCTCGACGTACTCGAAGCTCACGTTGAGCGTGTTTGCAAGGCGGTGCCCGCGGTCGCCGTTCACCCTGACGTCGGGGCACGAGGCGAGAATGCCCTCCTCAAGCCTGTCGCGAAGCGCGGCGATCTCCGCGTTCTCGGCTTCCATGCCGGTACGCGAAAGCTCACATGCCTTGGCAATCCCCATTATGTACGGCACGTTCTCGGTGCCGGCGCGGCGCGTCTTCTCCTGGTGGCCGCCGAGCATGAACGGCTTCAGCTTCACGCCCTTGCGCACGAAGAGGATTCCTATTCCCTTCGGGGCATGGAACTTGTGGCCGCTCATTGAAAGCATGTCGATGCCGGCGGCCTTAACGTCGATCTTCTCCTTGCCCGCCGCCTGCACGGCGTCGGTGTGGAACACCGCCCCGTGCTCGCGGCACATCTCGGCGATCCTGCCCACGGGAAAGACGGTGCCGGTCTCGTTGTTAGCCCACATGGCCGAAACGAGCTTCGGTCCCCTTGCGCTCGCAAGCTCCCGCCCGAGCGCGTCGAGGTCGAGCCGCCCGAGCCCATCGACCGGCAGCTCTACCGTCTCGTACCCGGCGGCCCTGAGCCTGCGGACGGGCTGGAGCACGGCAGGATGCTCGACGGCCGTCGTTATGACCTTCAGGTCGCGCCCGTACCACTCCGCCGTTCCGCGTATGGCCGTGTTGTCAGACTCCGTGGCGCACGAGGTGAAGACGATCTCCTCCGGCTCGGCGTTTATGAACCTCGCCACCTCCTCGCGGGCGCGGTCGAGTAATTTCGCCACCTGGCCGCCGAACGAGTGCATCGAGCTCGGGTTGCCGTACAATTCGTCGAAAAACGGGCGCATCACGTCGCGCACTTCCGGCGCGACGCGCGTCGTTGCGTTGTTGTCTAGGTATACGATCTTCTGCATAGGTGCGTATTATACCACAATCTCGGCCGTCGCGGCGCAGGTTCACGCCCTCTCGCGCAGCGTCCTGCGGCGGCGCGAGACTGCCGCGACGTAGGCGAAAAGGCGCTTGATCCTCTCGCGCCACGTCTGGAAGAGGGCGTAGAGCCCCGGGACGAGCAGTATGCCGAACGAAACCGACGCGAACATGCCCCAGAACTCGGTTGTGCCGAGGTGGTTGCGGCTCGCCGCGCCAGCGCCCGTCGCGATCATCATGGGCAATGTGCCGAGAAGCGTCGTGAGGGCCGTCATGAGAAGCGCCCTGAGGCGCTCGCCTGCCGCCGCGCCCGCCGCTTCGGGTATGGAGTACCCCTCGTTCTCGTGCTTGTCCTTAGCGAACTCGACGATCAGGATCGCGTTCTTCGAGGCGAGGCCCACAAGGAGGACGAGGCCGAGCTGCGCGTATATGGAGAGCGGATACGGGCTCCCCGTCATGAAGATGCCGAACCACTTGAGCCCGCACAATGCGCCGAAGACGGCGACGAAGATGGAGAGCATCACGGGGAGCGGAATCGTCCAGCTTTCGTACTGCGCCACGAGGAAGAGGTAGCCGAAGAGGACCGCCAGGAGGATGAGCGGCGCGGCGCTCCCCTCGTTTCTCGCCTCCTGGAACGAAAGCGCCGCCCACTCGTAGCCGTAGTCCGAGGGGAGCACTTCCTTGAACATCTTGCGCATGTCGGCCATGATCTGGCCGGTCGCCGCGCCAGGCATGGGCATGACGGTAATGGAGCAGGTGACGTACTTGTCGCGGGTATAGACCGTGCGCGGCCCGAGCTCGCGCACGATGTCGCCGAGGGAGCCTATCTGCACCATCGCGCCGTTTTCGCCGCGCACGTAGAGGCGCGACACGGCCTCGGGCGTCGCGCGCCCCTCCCAGTCGGCCTGCACCGTCACGCGGTTTACCTGCGTGCCGAGGTTGACGTCGTTCACGTACCTTGAGCCAAGGTAATTCTGCAAGGTCGCATAGACCGTGGAAACCGGCACCTTGTACATCTCGGCCTTCGTGCGGTCGAGGTTGAACCTTAGGTGCGGCGTCACCGCATTGTAGCCGGAGAACGCCGCCATCACGTTCGGGAACTTCGTCTTGTCGTTTAGGACTGCGAGGACCTTGTTCTTCACCTCGTCCATGCGCAACGGGTCTGCGTCGCCCTTGTCCTGCACGTTGACGGTGATGCCGTTCGCAAGGCCGAGGCCGGGGATCGCGGGCGGCATGAACACCTTCCAGTTCGGCTCGGGGATCTCGCCAAGCGCCTCCTGGATGCGCTTAACCATCGCCGCAGCCGACTGGTTGGGCTTCTTGCGCACGTGCCAGTCCTTCAAGTCGGCGACGACCATCGACTGGTTCTCGCCGCGCCCGCCCATGAAGGAGAATCCGGTGATGGTGAGAACGCTTTTCACCTCCTCCATGTCGAGGAGCGTCTTGACGGCGCGAAGCGACACGTCGCGCGTGCGGTCGCGTGTCGAGCCCTCGGGCATGTCCATCGAGACGAAGACAACGCACTGGTCTTCCTCCGGCAGGAACGCCGTCTGCGTCGAGCGGAACATCTGGAGCGTCAGGAGCACCACGAAGGCGAGAAGCGCAAACGCGAGGAATATCCTCCTCGAAAGCCACTTCGCGATGCGCACGAAGAAGCCCTTGAAGGCGTTGAGCGCCCAGTTGAACCACGCGAGGGGCCCGTGCCTGTAGGGACGCGATTCGCGGAGAAGAAGCGAGCACAGGGCCGGAGCGAGCGTGAGCGCGCAGAGGGTCGAGAAGCAGACGGCCGCCGAGAGCGTCACGGAGAACTGCTGGTACATGCGCCCCGTGATGCCCGACATGAAGCCCACTGGCACGAATATGCCGAGAAGGACGAGCGTCGTCGCGATGACCGCGCTCGTTACGTCGCTCATCGCCTGGATCGCCGCCTCCTTCGAGTTGAGTCCGCGCGTCTCAATGAGGAACTGGACGCGCTCCACGACGACGATGCAGTCGTCGACGACGACGCCGATCGCCAGCACGAGCCCGAACAGCGTCAGGATGTTTATCGAATAGCCGAGCGCGGCCATCAGTATGAACGTCGAGCAGAGCGAGACGGGGATGGTCAGCACCGGTATGAGAGTCGCGCGCCAGTCCTGCAGGAACAGGTAGCACACGAGGACGACGAGCCCGAACGTGATGAGGAGCGTCAGGACGATTTCCTTCACGCACATGCGGACGTAGTCCGTGGCGTCGTACGGCGTGATCCACTCGAGGTCGTCCGGGAACGACTCGGCGAGGCGGTTCATCTCCTTGTTTATCTGGTCCATCGTCGCGATCGCGTTCGCCCCCGGCTTCTGCTGCAGCGCGACGGACACGGCGTTGCCGGCGTTGAACTGCCCGGTGAACATGTAGTTCTCCTCGCCGATCTCGGTGCGGGCGATGTCCCTGAGCCTCACCAGGCCGCCGTTCTCGTCGCGGCGCACCACGATGTCGTTGAACTCCTTCGGCAGCATGAGGCGCCCCTTCGCGGTGAGCGTGTAGACGTGCGCGCCGTTCTTCGGTATGG
>JAEEHL010000142.1 GCA_016280825.1 Verrucomicrobiota bacterium | reverse complement strand
CTTGCGCGGCCGCTTGTAGCGCGGCAGGTCGCGGCAGAAGTCGTTGAACTCGTCCTCGGTGAGCGTCATGCCCTCCTTCACCGACACGATCGCGGCGGCGATCTCGCCCAGCCTCGCGTCCGGAAGCCCGATCACCGCGACGTCCTTCACCTTGGGGTTCGCCCGCACGAAGTCCTCGATCTGCACGGGGTACAGGTTCTCCCCGCCCGTGATGATAACGTCCTTCGCGCGGTCGACGAGATATATGAACCCGTCCCGCTCCTCGGCCATGTCGCCCGTCAGCAGCCAGCCCGGCTCCTTCATGATCTCGGCGGTGGCCTGCGGGTTGTGGTAGTACTCCTTCATCACCCCGGGGCCCTTGAGCGCAAGCTCGCCGACCTCGCCCGGCTTCACCGGAGTGACGCCGTCCTGCCCGACGATCTTCGTCTGCCACCCGTATCCGGCCACGCCGATCGCACCGACGTGGTCAATGTTCTCCACCCCGAGATGCACAGCCCCGGGCCCGGTTGACTCCGAGAGGCCGTAGTTCGTGTCGTAGTCATGCCCGGGGAAGACCTTCTTCCAGCGCCTGATCAGCGCGGGAGGCACCGGCTGCGCGCCTATGTGCATGAGGCGCCACTGCGAGAGGCGGTACTCCTCGAGCTTCACCTCGCCCCGGTCGATCGCGTCGAGGATGTCCTGAGCCCACGGCACGAGCAGCCACACGATCGTGCAGCGCTCCTCGCTCACGGCGCGGATGATCCACTCGGGCTTAACGCCCTTCAGGAGCACGGCCTTCCCGCCCACCAGGAAAGACCCGAACCAGTGCATCTTCGCCCCGGTATGGTACAGAGGCGGAATGCAGAGGAAGCAGTCTTCCTTCGTCTGCCCGTGGTGCGCCTGCTCGACGCGGCAGCTGTGCATGAGGCAGCGGTGCTGCAGCACGATGGCCTTGGGGAAGCCCGTCGTGCCTGACGAGAAGTATATCGCCGCCTCGTCTTCGGACGAAAGCCGCGTCTTCGGCGACTCGGCGGAACAGTAGCCGAGAAGCGTGCGGTACGGGTCCGCGAACGTGGGGCAGTCGTCGCCGACGTAGAAGCACGCCTTGACGCGCGGAACACGGT
This sequence comes from Verrucomicrobiota bacterium, assembly GCA_016280825.1. Taxonomy (GTDB): domain Bacteria; phylum Verrucomicrobiota; class Kiritimatiellia; order RFP12; family UBA1067; genus UBA1067. The sequence goes on along the minus strand of JAEEHL010000142.1, from coordinate 1,485 downwards.
CGATTATCTGCTCGACGCGGCCGGTGAACTCCGGCCCGAACACGAGCGCCTCGGCGTCGGAAAGCGCCAGGCAGTACTTGATCTCGTCCGCCGTGTACCGGAAGTTGAGCGGCACCGCCATGCAGCCGGCCTTCAGCACGCCGAAGTAGATCGGCAGCCACTCCAGGCAGCTCATCAGGAGAATGGAGACCTTGCCGCCCTTCTTGTAGCCACGGATCAGCAGAAGGTTCCCGAAGCGGTTCGCCTTCTCGTCGAACTGGCGCCACGTCATCTCGCTCCTGAACGCCTCAACCGGCGACGACTCGATGAGCGAGTACTCCCGCCAGGTGGTGTGCCTGGACTCCAGCTCCTGCGGGTTTATCTCGACGAGCGCCACGTCATCCGGCCATTCGGCCGCGTTGCGCTCCAGTATCTCCGTTATGTTTTCCATTGCACTGCACCTCAAAGCGCCGCCTGCGTCCACTGCAGGTCGGCGATCGCGTTCTTTGCCTCCTGCGCCACGCGGGGGTCCACGGACTCCTTGAGCGGCGCGTACTTGGAGATTGCGCTCTCCAGCATCCTTGCGAACTTCTTCTTCTTGTCCTTCTGCCTGTCGGTGAACTCTCGCATGTCCTTCGCCTGCCTGGCGAACTTGACGAGCTCTACGAGCTTCTTGATGTCAGGCGTCTTCTCCAGCTTTCGGCCCGCCTCGGCGTACTCCTTTGCCTCGGACGGAAACTTCTTGCGGAACTCCTCCAGGCGCAGGCAGGCGCGGCCGGGGAGCGCCTCCAGCTCGTAGTCGAGGAAACGCCGCCACTGCCTCAGGTTGCGGGGAGCCTCCATGTCGGTTAGTGCCGTCACGATCGCCTGCGTCGCGATCCGCTCGTTTCGCCCCTTGTACACGACTAGCCCGGTCTCGTCCACCACGTAGAGAAAAGGAATCCCGTCAAAGGGAGGCTCCCCCTCAGAGAGCCTGGCCCCCTCGTAGATCGGATACGTGAGGCCCTTCTCCTCCACAATGCGGCGCACCTCGTCGGCAGACCCCCAGCCCTCGCAGTGGCCGCCCAGGACGACGAACGGCTTAGTCTTGAAGCTCTGCCATATCTGCTCCACCTGCGGCAGCATGGCGCGGCACGGAGGGCACTTCGCGCCCCACCTGTCCACAAGCACGACCTTGCCAACAAGATACCCCTCGCTGGCCTTGCGGCCCGCGAGGTAGTGCGCGGCGTCGACATTGCTCCACCTGACCGCCGCATGCAAGGACGCGGCGCACACAAGCGCCACGGCCACAACTGACAACCTGCTCATCAAATCTGCCCTTTTGCGTCTAGACGCAATCCTTGGTATTATACCATCTTCACTATGCGCGGACAAGTGCGGCCAAAGGCTCAGACCGCGACATCCTCCACGAACACGAACTTGTAGCCGTTCTTCGCCATCATCTCTGACATGACCATGACCTTCTCCATGTAGTCGGGCTGGTATGCGAAGTAGTCCCTGAAGAAG
>JAEEHL010000141.1 GCA_016280825.1 Verrucomicrobiota bacterium | reverse complement strand
GGCGGCTTGGCGGGCAAGATGCAAATGTGGTTCACATCATGCTGTGCGCGTCCATGTCGAAGGCGATGCGCAGCGCCTTCGGCGGTGGGCGGCACGAGCGTATCCACCGCCACGCCGACGAAAGAAGCCCGGGACGCGGCGAACGCAACGCCAGCTGCCAGCGGTACCAGCCGTCAGCCTTCCCGATTGCGGCCGGCACCGCCTCGCCGACCTTCATGTCGCGCCCCCTTGCATACGCGGCCAGGCTCTTTGAGTACATCTCCGCCCAGCCAGCCGCCGTCTGCGGGCTCTTCGAGGCAAGCGTCACGAGCGCAAGGTGGCAGAACGGCGGGAAGCCCCATTCCCTGCGCTCCTTAAGCTCCCCCTCGGCGAACGCGGCGTATTCCCCCGTCGCCGCAAGCCTAACCGCCCGCACAGACGGATCGCGCGTCTGGAAGACGACCTCGCCCGGAAGCTCCGCCCTCCCCGCGCGGCCCGCCACCTGCGAAAGGAGCTGGAACGTCCTCTCGGCGGCGCGGAAATCGGGCTGGTTCAGCGAGGCGTCGGCGTTGAGGACGCCTACGAGCGTCACGTTCGGGAAGTCGAGACCCTTCGCTATCATCTGCGTGCCGATGAGGATGTCGGCCTCGCCGCGCCCGAACATCCCGAGAATCTCGTCGTGCGAATGCCTGCGCGAGACGGAGTCGGAGTCCATGCGGAGGATCCTCGCCGACGGGAAGCACTTCCTCAGGGCGTCTTCCGCGCGCTGGATGCCAAGCCCCTCGAAGTCGAACGTCCCCGCCCCGCAGCGCGGGCACTTCGCGGGCAGTTCCGCCCAGCCGCCGCAGATGTGGCACCTCAGGCAGGAGTCCGCCCGGTGGTAGGCGTACGGGGTGGAGCATTTCGGGCATTCCACGGGAGCGCCGCACGACGCGCACGTCATGCTGCGCGAATATCCGCGGCGGTTCAGGAAGAGTATCGCCTGCTCGCGCCTGTCGAGCCTAAGCGCAATCGAATCGAGAAGCGTCCTGCTGAAAATGCCGCGCTCGCCCTGCGAGACGTCCACGACCGCGACGTTCGGCATCGTGCCGCCGCCCGCCCGCCGGCCGATCTCCACAAGCTCGTACTTGCCGCGACGCGCGTTCATCCAGCTTTCAAGCGACGGCGTCGCGCTGCCGAGGACGACCTTCGCGCCCTCGATGCTGCCGCGCAGCACCGCGACGTCCCTCGCGTGGTAGCGCGGCAGCTCCTCCTGCTTGTAGCTCGGCTCGTGCTCCTCGTCGACGACGATGAGGCCGAGGTTCCCGACGGGTGCGAACACCGCGCTCCTCGGCCCCACCACGACCCTCGCCTCCCCGCGCCTTATGCGGTGCCACTCGTCGTAGCGCTCGCCGTCGGAAAGCGCGGAATGGAGAAGCGCCACCTTGTCGCCGAAGCGCTGGGCGAACCTGCGCATCGTCTGGGGCGTGAGGGATATCTCCGGCACCATGACTATCGCGCCACGCCCGCGCTCGAGCTCCCGCGCTATCGCCTGGAGATAGACTTCCGTCTTGCCGGAGCCAGTGACGCCGAAGAGCAGCACGGGGGCCTTCTGCGCCGAAATGCGCTCGAGCGCGGCGGCCTGGGCGTCGTTAAGCGGCAGCGGGCTTGAGGGCAGGTACCGCCTGCCCGCCATCGGGTCGCGGCGCATGGCGCGAGACGAAATGGAAAGAAGTCCCGCGCGCTCCAGCGCGCGGAAGACAGATGCCGTGCAGCCAAGCTCCTGGGCAAGGCCGGCGAGCCAGCCGCCGCCCAGCCGCACGACCTGCTCGTAGAGCCACCTCTGCCTTTTCGTGAGCCGCCCCGCCTCCTCCGGCTTCCTCCCGGCGCACGGCTCGACGAAGAGCGCCTCCTTCGGGCGGGCGTTGCGCCTCACGACCGCCGCCGGCAACGCGGCCTTGAGGACGCTTTCCAGGGGGGCTGCGGAATACGCCGCGACAGCTCTCGCAAGCTCAAGGAGCTTCGGCGTGAAGAACGGAGTCGGCTCCTCTATCGCAGCGACGCACTTGAGCGCGATCCCCTCCTTCGGCGGCTCGCACGAGAGCTCCATGGCGAAGCCGCGCGCGAGACGGTGCCCGAAAGGAACGGAAAGAAGCTGCCCAACGGACAGCTTCTTCTCCAACTCCGGCGGAACCGCGTAGTCGAACAGACGGTCCAGCGCCAGGTCTATGGCGACCTTTGCAGTCACCTTACTTGTTGCACGTCGGCTTTATGTACTCGAACTTGACCGACTGGGGTATGACGAAGCTCTGGCGGTTGAAGACGAGGTAGAGCTTGCTGTACTTGGCCTTGACGACCTTGGCCGCGCCGCCCTTGTGGATGATGATGAAGGCCTTGTTGCCGAACGGCGTGTCGCTCGACGCCCCGTTGGACTTGCCCATCTTCACCTCGTTGTTGTCCTGCGACATGTCATGCGGGCCGGAGCTCGTCGGCAGCGCCTCCACGTCGGCATTGCGCGTCACGAGCGCGGGCACCACGTCCTCCATCTCGTCGGTTAGGCCCTTCGCGACGCACCAGGCGACGTTGTCGCCCTTGAGCGTGGAGCTGCCGGTGAAGGCGGGGACGCCCGAGCCGGAAAGGACGGAGATGTCGACGCCGCTCACGTAGGGAGCCCAGTCCTCCTGGCCGTACTGCTTGATGTTGAACAGCTCCTCGAAATACTCCTCTGCGGTCGAGTAGGTGTTGCCGGCGATGTCGTCCTGGTCGTCGGACTTCTGCGAATCGTCCTTCGGCCAGACGCTCGTAAGGCCAGCAGCCTCGCGCTCCGTGTTCGCGGAGGTGATGCCCACGAAGAGGTTGCGCCCCCTCATCGAGCACGCGCTCGTGTTGGCCGCGAGCATTGCGGCTGTGATCGCCGGGAAGAGCGCGCCCATCAGAATGCCGAGAATGCCGATTACGACGAGCAGCTCGACAAGCGTAAATCCTTTTTTCGTTTTCATGTTTTATCCCCTTTCAGTTGCTTTAGTTGGTTGTATTATCTCATAAATGCGCTCATTTTTCAAGTGCCTTTTTGACATACGGCATGTAGGCCCTCGTATAGGAGAAGAAGCTGTACACGTTGAGGAGCGTCATGGAGACCTCCACGAAATACACGCTGAAAAGCCACGCCGTCGCCGCCGCGCCGGACGCAAACGGCGAGAGAAGCACGTGGAGGTATATCCACCCCGCCGCCGGGAACGAAAGCGCGGTGCGCACCTTGCCCAGGGTCATCGCCGCCACCGGCGCCCCGTAGACGGACCCGACCGCGCGCATGAACGTGACCCACAGGTCGCGCAGGATGTAGAGGATCGTGAAGACGAGCAGCAGGAGCGAGTGGAACGACGCCCCGTAGCGGATGGTCACGAGCCAGAGAAGCGTCGGGAACGCGACGACGTAGAATATCTTGTCCATGAGGGGGTCTGCGAGCTTGCCGAAAGTCGAGACCACCCCCCATCTGCGGGCGAGCCATCCGTCCCAGAGGTCGGTAAGCCCGGAAAGGAGCATCGCCGCGCACGCGAAGAAGCCGAGCGCAAAGCCGCCGTACCTCTCCTCCGCGAGCGCGAAGAGCATCCACGCGGCGATGAGGGGCACCCTCGCCAGCGTGAGCATGTTGACGAATCTCGACCTTTCGGTCAACTCAAGCCTCTCCAAGGCCCTCGTCCACGGCGGTTTCCATCGCGCCGAGCGCGGTCTTGAGCTGCACGAGGCAGGTCTTCAGCTTGCGTATCTCAAGCTCCGCGCGCTGGTAGTTGCGTCGCGTGGCGAAGAGCTGCCGCAGTATCTCGCCGCTGTCGAGATCGAGGTCGCCGAGCTGCATCCCGTCGGGGATCGGCACGAGCACCGGCTTCTCGCACGCGGAGCACTTTATCTCGAGGCCCGCGCCGCGGTAGTCTATGACGAGGTTCTTGCCGCAATGGGGGCAGTCGAACGCTATGTCCGTGTCGCGGATTTCCGTTTCCTGCGCGTTGTCTTCGATCTCTGCCATGTTTCAGCCCTCCTTGCTGCTGGATTTGTTTTCAAGCCTGTCGAGAATGGCAAGCACCTCGTCGCCCTTCTCTATGCTCCTGTCGAGCTTGAAGAAGAGGCGCGGGGTGTACTTCATCTTCACCTCGCGGTTGATCGCCGCCTGGAAGCGCGCCGCGTTGCGCCTGAGCCTCTCCATTGCCCTGCGCTTCAGGGCGGCGTCGCCGAAGACGGAAATCCCGACCGTCGCGTCCCTCAGGTCGCTGCCGCACGAGACGCCCGTCACGGTGACGAGCGCGGGCGAGACGTCCTCCCCGCGCAGTATCTGGAACATCGCCTCCGCGATCACGCGGCGGAGAAGGGAGTTCACGCGCTCTATGCGGTTTACGGACATTACAGGCTCTTCGGCAGCTCCTCGTGGGAGTAGCACTCTATGACGTCGCCGACCTCGAAGCCCTCGTAGCCCGCGAAGCACACGCCGCACTCCTGCTGGCCGGTTATCTCCTTGACTTCGTCCTTGAAGTGCCTGAGCGTCTGCACCCTGCCGCTCCAGATCGGCTTCGACGCGCGGAGTATGCGGAACTCCTCCTTGGCGACAAGCCTGCCGTCGAGCATCTGCGAGCCCGCGATCTTGCCGAGGTGGCCGATGTCGTAGATCGCCTTGATCTCGGCGTGGCCGAGGACGACCTCCTTGTACTCGGGCGGCAGCAGGTCGAGCATCGAGTTGCGGACGTGGTCGAGGAGCTCGTAGATTATCCTGAACGAATTTATCCTCACGCCGTCGTGGCGGGCCTGGCCCTGCACGCCCGAGTCGTTGCCGATGTTGAAGCCCACGATGATCGCCTTGCCCGCCGCGGCGGACTTGACGTCGGTCATCGACACGTTGCCCGTGCCGGTGCCGATGACGTTCATCCCGACCTTCTCGCTCTTTATCTCGTTCAGCGCCGCGACGATGGCCTCGAGCGAGCCCTGCGTGTCGGACTTCACGATTACGTTCAGCTCCTTGCGGCCTTCAGCGGCCATGCGGCTCATGAGCGCGTCGAGGGTGGCGGCCTTGCTGGAGGCGAGGGCCTCCTTCTTCTTCTCCTCGGCCATTTCCGCAGCGAGCGTGCGGGCGCGCTTTTCGTCGAGCATCACCCTGAACTCGCTGCCCGCCTCGGGGACGCCCGAAAGCCCCGTCACCTTTACCGGCGTCGCGGGGCCCGCCTCCTTCACGCGGCGGCCGCAGTCGTCGATGAGAGAGCGCACCTTGCCGAAGTGCTCGCCCACGAGCACGGCGTCGCCCACCTTGAGCGTGCCGCCCGTGACGAGCACCGTGGCGCACGGCCCGAGGCCCTGCTGCAGCTCGGCCTCGATGACGTATCCGTTCGCGCGCCTTGCCGGGTTGGCCTGCAGCTCGAGCACCTCCGCCTGCACGAGGATGTTCTCGAGAAGCGAATCGACCCCTTCGCCTGTCTTGCCGGAAACGGGGCAGCAGATGATGTCGCCGCCCCAGTCCTCCGGGGTGAGCCCGGCCTTCTGGAGCTGCTGCTTTACGCGGTCTATGTTGGCCGTCGGCTTGTCGCACTTCGTGATCGCCACCATCACCTGCACGCCAGTCTGGCGCGTCACGCGGATGCACTCCTCGGTCTGCGGCATTATGCCGTCGTCGGCCGCGATGATGAGGACGGCGATGTCGGTTATCTGCGCGCCTCGCGCGCGCATCGCGGAAAACGCCGCGTGGCCGGGCGTGTCGAGGAACGTGATCTTCCTCCCCGCGACGTCAACCTGGTACGCGCTTATCTGCTGCGTTATGCCGCCTGCCTCGCCGTCGGCCACGTGCTCCTTGCGGATCCAGTCCATGAGGGTGGTCTTGCCGTGGTCCACGTGCCCGAGGAACGTGACGACGGGGGCGCGCGGCCTAAGCGTCTCGGGCGGGTCCTCGGGGATCATGTCGTCCGCGTCGATGGCCTTCATGACGGGCTTCGCGGCGGACTTGTCCCTCGCGTGCTCGATCGTCACCTTGAAGCCGTACTTCTCGGCGATCTTCGTCGCGACGTCTGGCTCGACGCGCTGGTTTATGGAGGCGAGTATCTTTATCGCCATTAGATCCGCGATGAGGCGGTTCGGCTTGATGTTCAACTTCGCCGCAAGGTCCTTCACCACGACGGCGCCGCGGATGGAGATCTCCCGCGAGTCCTCGTTCACGGATATGCGGCTTCCGGGCTGCGGAACCTGCGGGGCCACGCGCGGCGGCATGTGCTTGTCGAAGCTCTTCTGCCCCTCGCGCCCCTTCTTGCCCTTCTTAGTGCGGTCGAAGTCGTCGAAATCCTGCTGCTTCGGGGGACGGGGCTTCGGCGCGGATGCGACGGAAATCGTGATGGCGGCGTTCTGCGGCGCAGCTTTCTGGAGCGGCTTGAACCCCGGATGCCTCGCGGTCCTGTTGACGAGCTTGAGGTCTGGGCGGGGCGAAGCCGCCTCCCTGGGCTTGTGGCCGG
>JAEEHL010000140.1 GCA_016280825.1 Verrucomicrobiota bacterium | reverse complement strand
CGTGATTACAAACGCCGTCATGCAAGAGCGCAAAGGCCCGCGCATCAAGCTCTGCGACAGCGCACGCTGAAGTCGGGCGTGCGTGCGCCGGGGCATGGAAAGGCCCCGCGGCGCGGCCAAGGCCGAACTGCGGGGCCCGCTCATTCGCGCGCAGGCGCTGCGCAGGAACGCGTCAGAACGCGTCGATGACGTCGCTCACCCACTTGCGGCGCCGTTCTGCGGCCTTCTTGCGCGACTCGGCGCGCATGGCCTCGGTCTCGTCAGCAGCCGTAGTCAGCAGCGCGTCGTCCCATGCGACGACGACCGTCTCGTAGTCGCGCGACGCCCCGGACAGGCAGGCCGTCACATAGCGTCCGCCGCCGATGTCGAACGTATAGACCGGCCTGCACCAGCTGCGCGGACGCGCCCATGTGTTGTAGCGCTTCTGCAGGGCTTCGATCAGGTAGTTGCGCCTCCAGCTCGCGTCGGCGTCCACGGCCTCCTTCGCGCATGCGTACACCTTCACCACCTTGTGCGTCTTGGGCGTCACGTAGACATAGTAGTCGTCGAAGCCCTCAAGCGTCTTCTTGGGAGTGAACGTCGCGCGCAGGAGCGTCGGCTCGTCGGCGTCGCTCACGAAGTTCGTCCCCTTGAACTCGTCGCCGAACTTCAGCCCCATGAACGAGTCGGCAACGACCGGCTGCTCACCGCTCGCGCACTTGTCGTTGATCGAGGCCGAAAGCGGCAGCATCCCGGTGTCGCCCACGGAGTAGCTCTGCGCATACTCGCTCGTCGACGACTCCAGCATGTTTCCGTCGGTGTCGAGAGTCGTGCGGGTCTCGCGCCGGCGCTCGGTGACCATGTTGCCGTTCGTCGAGACCGTGCTCTCGGTGAACGTGCGAGATATGCTGCCGTTTTCGTTGGTGACGATCGTCGCCTCCGACGACTTCTGCTGCACCTGTTTCTTGCCGTCGCAGGTAGCTGCGGCGAACCCTATCATCGCGGCAGCCGCCAGCGAGGCCGCCACAGCTCCTGTGATTTTTCCTTTGTTCTTCATGTTTCGCCTTCCTTTCTTTGCGTCCGTCCCGAACAGGACCCTCCTGTTCCTTCAGGACGCCGCAAATTATAGCCCATTGATGTTAACGGATTGTAAAGAGACGGCACTTTGCCGAAACTCCCGCTAACCCTGGGCTTTTGGAAGGCGAAACGCGAAAAACTTACTCGGGCTTGGTCTTCTTGAGGCCGAGGCCGCGGCTGCCCTCTTTCCACTCCCCGCGCTTCTGCAGGAGGTTGACGCGCTCGAAGCGCTTCAGGACATTGCGCTTGGACGTAATCTTGCCCGAACCCTTAAGTGATGCATGCTGGCTCATTTGATCTTCTTCCTTTCGTCGAGGGGCGTGTAGTATATCATTTCGCCTCTTTTTTTTCAACCGGCTTGGCCGCCACCTCTGGCTTGCCGGCCGGCTTCTTGGCGGGGGCCGCCTGCGCAGGTGCAGCTTTCGCGGGCTCGGCCTTGACAGGCGCGGTCTCCAGGGCGGCCTTCTTCGCGGGCGCGGACTTCTTCGCAGGCTCGGCCTTCGCGGGCGCGGCCTTCGGCGGCTCGTTGCTCTGGGGCAGGAACTGCTTGTACGCCTCGCTCGCCTCGATCTTGGCCTGCTTGACCTGGTCCATGACGAACTTCTGCATGAAGTTGCGCTCGTCCTGCTTCTTCAGATAGCCCACGACATCCGCCTTCGACGGCACCTTCTGCGCCTTGTCGGCCTTGATGAGGATGTGGCTTGCCTGAACCTTCTCCGCCGACGCGGGCTTGTCGCCCTTCGCCTCGACTGCCGGAGTCTTCTTCGTCGTCATGACGAGGTGGTAGCCGAACTGCGTCTTCACGGGGTCGGACACCTTGCCGACGGGCTGCGCGAAGGCGACTTCGTCGAACTCCTTGACCATCTGGCCGTGGGTGAACTCGCCGAGGTCGCCGCCCTTCGCGGAAGACGGGCATGCGGAGCTCGCCTTCGCCAGCTCGGCGAACTTCGTCGCGAGGTCGGCTGCGGGAACCTTGTCTAGCTGGGCCTTGAGCGCCTTGATCTTCTTGAGCGCGTCGGCCTCCGACGTCGCGACCTTCGCGTTGTTGGACACGACATTGTCGATCATCTTCTGGGCCTCGGCCTCGTAGTCCTTCGCAGGAGCCGCCTTGGCCTGGTTCTCCTTGATGTACTTGTCGATGAGGATGCCGTTCTCGAACTCGGCGCGGGCGCGCTCCTCGCCAAGCGGGAACTTCTTGAAGTACTCCTCCAGGCTCTTGGGCGCGTTGGGAGTCTTGGCCATCGCCTTGAGGAACTCCGCCTCGCGCTCCTTGCGGTCGGCGTCCGTCACAGCGACCCCTGCGGCCTTCGCATTGGCGACGAGCACGTTCTCCACTATGAAGCTCTGCACGAGCTGGTTCGCCATCATCTGGCGGGCGTATCCGCGCTGCTCCGCGGGAATCTTGTCGCCCTGCGCCTTCATCATCTTCTCGACATCCGCGTCAATCTTCGACTGCCGCAGCTCGACCCCGTTGACCGATACCGCCACGGAATCTTCCGCCTTCTTCTCGGCGTCCGAACCGCATCCGGCTACCACCGCGGCACCTGCGAGCAACATCGCGCCCATCGTCTTGACCATCATCTGACCCTCTGCTTTCATTTTGTTTTACAGACCATCCCCAGGACAGTCCGCCGCACGTCGACGGCACAGTCCAAGTGGAACTTATAGAATACACCAATTACCCTCGCCGCGTCAAGGGGGATGCTGATGTTTTTCACGGGGCGCGTCGGATCGCGGAGATAGGCTGCGACCTCGGCGCCGACCGGAATCCGCCTCTCTCCGCGCAGCGCAAAGCCCCCGGACTCCGCCTCCATCTCGGGCTTCAGCCCCATCAGCCCGAGCACGGCCAGCTCGAAGCGCAGAAGCTCCCCGACGGCTTCCGACGGCGTCCGCGCGCGCAGGCAT
>JAEEHL010000139.1 GCA_016280825.1 Verrucomicrobiota bacterium | reverse complement strand
GGTGAATCTCGTGCCGCAGGTGTCGGGGGAGATTCTCGAGGCCGGGTTCAAGAACGGCGCGGCGGTCGAGAAGGGCGACGTGCTGTACCGCATCGACCCCGTCAAGTACGAGGCCGCGCTGAAAAACGCCGAGGCCAGGGTCGCGGGGGTGAAGTCGAACCTTGAATACGCCAAGATGCAGACCGAGCGCTTCTCCGAGCTCGTCAAGAGCCGAGCCGTGCCGCAGGACGACCTCGACAGGGCGCGTTCCAGCTACAACGCCTACTGCGCTTCGCTTGCCGCGGCCCAGGCGGAGCTTCTCGCCGCGGAGGACGACGTGAAGCACTGCAAAGTCATATCCCCGATAGGCGGCAGGGCGGGTTCGACCGCATTCACCGAGGGCAACTTCGTGACTCGCGGCGGCCCTGCGCTTGTCCGCATCGTCCAGACCGATCCCGTGAGGGTGTCGTTTGCGATTTCGAGCGCGGACTACGACGCGGCGGCCGCCTCTGACCCTCGGCGGATGGCGGCGGAGGGGGCTGTCAGGCTTGCCCGCGTCGCCGGCGGCGAGACCATCGCGACGGGCAGGGTCGAGTACGTGGAGAACGCGGCCGAGGCCGCGACCGACTCCGTAAGGATATTCGCGCTTGTCGAGAACCCGCGCGGAACGCTTCTTGCGGGCCAGACCGTGATGGCAACCCTTTTCAGGGCGGCAGGGACGCCGCGCGCGGCTGTTCCGCCGAACGCCGTCGCGCTTGACGACCGCGGCACGTACGTCTGGGCGCTTGACGGCGAAGGGCGCGCGACGCGCCGTGCCGTCGTGCGCGGCCAGCTGCAGAACGGGCGCCAGATCGTGCTTTCCGGCATTGCGCCCGGTGAGAGGATAGTGTTCGACGGCGTCCACAGGGTGAAGGAAGGCGACATCGTCACGGCGGAGCGGTAATATGCTGCGTAACCTCCTTTCAGGCCATCACCGGCATTTCGCGGCGGTTTTCGCGATCGCCGTCGTCGCGGCGGGGATCTGCGCCTCGTCGGTAGTGGGCATTTCGGACTATCCCGAGGTTGCGCCGACGATAGTGCAGGTCTCGGCAGTCTATTCCGGCGCGACCCCGCAGGTGATAGCCGACACCGTGGCCACCCCCGTCGAGGACCAGATCAACTCCGTCGAGCACGTATACTTCTTCGATTCGCGCTGCAGCGATTCCGGTTCGTACGACCTCTACGTCACGTTCCTCCCGGGGTCCAACCCCGACATGAACCTCGTGAACGTGCAGAACGCCGTCAAACGCGCGGAGCCGAAACTGCCGAGCGAAGTGCTGCAGACGGGGCTTACGGTAATGAAATGCAACTCCGACTACGCGATCCAGTTCGTGTTCGAGACCGACGGGCGCGAGATGGACCTCGTGAGCCTCGGGAACTTCGTCACCCACCAGATAAAGGACGCGCTCCAGCGCGTGAACGGCGTCTCGTCGGTGTCGTGCAGCAACAACGAATACGCCATGCGGATATGGCTCGACTCCGTGAAGATGGACGCGCTCGGGATTTCCGTCTCCGACGTGAGGGGGGCCATATCCGGCCAGAACATCCAGCCCGCCGCCGGGTTCGTCGGGAACGCGATGAGCTCGCCGTACCTTTCCTATAAGGTGAGCGCCCCCGGAAGGCTCGTCACCCCGCGCGAGTTCGAGTCGATAGTCGTGCGCGCCAACCCATCGACCGGCGCGAGGGTACTTCTCGGCGACATCGCGAGGTGCGAGCTCGGGTCGAAGAGCTACACGCAGGAGCCCCGCCTGAACGGGAGGCGCTGCTATCTTGCGAGCGCCTATGCCGACTCCGGCGCCAATACGCGCGAAGTGGCCATGGCATGCCGCCGCGCCGTCGACGAATGGATGGCGCGCGCGCCCGCCGGGGTCAGCTGCACAGTCCTCCACGACCAGACCGCCTTCGTGCGCGAGTTTCTCTCCAACATCGCCCTCGCGATGGCCCTTGCAGTGCTGCTCGCCCTCGTGCTGCACGGCGTCTTCTCCGTGTGCTCGGGCGGCGCGAGGCCGTTTGCCGTCGTGGCGGTCTCGCTTCTCGCGGGCGCGCTCCTTCTCTGGGCGGTTGGCTGGACGTTCGACTCGGTGACGGCGTTCGCGTTTCTCGCCGGGGCGGCGGCGGCGCTTCTTGTCGCGGCGGGAGGGGCTTCCGCAAGCCTCGTTGCGCTTCTTGCCGCGGCGTTTGCGCCTCTTGCGCTTTTCGGCGGCGCCACGGGGATGATGTTCGTGCGCTTTTCCGCCGTGCTCGTCTCGATAACGGCAATGGCCTCGGTGCTCGCCTTCCTGTTCGGGATTGGCGGCGGCCCCGCCCGGCCGCAGACAAGGACGTGGTGGGGTGCCCTGCTGGTCGCCGTTGTCGCGGCGGCCGTAGCCGTCGTTGCGGCGCGCCGCGTACCGGCCGGGTTCGTGCCGGTCGAGGACAGGGGCATAGTCAAGATAGAGGTGGAGCTTTCCGAAGGGTCGTCGCTTGCGCGCACGCGCGCCGTTGTCGAGCGGGTGTACGAGGCGCTGCGCGACGTTCCCGGCGTGGACCTCGTCTACACGGCGGCGGGCAATTCCGCCGCGAGCAAGGTAGGCGAGAACCATGCGGCCGTCACGGTGGTGCTGAAGCCGTGGAAGGAGCGCGGCGCCCTGTCTGCAGGCGCCGTCTGCACGGAGATAGAGCGCCGGCTTGAAAGCATAACGACGGCGAAGTTCTACGTCATGCTCCCCACCCCGATGCGCGGGATGGGCGGCACTGGCGGGTGCGCCGCGTTCCTCTGCGCGACCGGCGCGACGGACCCGGCGGAACAGGCCGCGTATGCAGCCGAGTACGCGGCGAAGTTCCGCGCCATGCCGGACGTCGGCTCCGTCGTGACGACGTTTTCCGCCGACACGCCGCAGCTGTACTTCTCCGTCGACCGCGACAAGGCGCAGGCGCTCGGGGTCTCCGTGCCGTCCGTCTTCTCGACGCTGCAGTCGAAGCTCGCGAGCTTCTACGTGAACGACTTCAACATCGAGAGCTGTTCGCGCCAGGTGATCGTGCAGAACGCGGTGAACGGGCGCGACGCGGTCGAGGACGCGCTTTCGCTCATGTTCTGCGGCGCCGGCGGGGCGATGGTCCCCCTGACGGCGATAGGCGAGTTCAAGTACCGCCTCGGCCCGCGCGTCATTCCGAGGATAGAGAAGCGCGTGGCCGCCGGCGTGGTCATGCGGCCAAAGGAGGGGACGTCCACCCTCGAGCTCGTCCGCCGGATCGAGGCTGATCCGCCCGACCCGAAGAAGTATCTCGTGACGTATTCGACGATGACGCGCGAGGAGGTTGCAAGCAGGGGCAAGTTCGGCCGCATCCTTGCGGCGGGGGCCTTCCTCATGTACCTCGTGCTCGTCGTCGTGCGCGAAAGCTGGCTTGAGCCCCTCAAGCTCCTCGCGGGGGCCCTGCCTCCTGTCGCGGCGGGCATACTCGGGCTTCTCGTCTGCGGCCAGGAGTTCACGATCCTCGCGCAGCTCTCGCTCGTCTTCCTGCTCGTCTTCGGCGCGGCGCTCGAGGTGCGCCCGGTGCGCTCCGCGCCGGCCGCGCTCTTCATCGCATTCCTTGCCGCCGTAGTGGGCGCGAAGTTCTTCGTGCGCGTCGGGTACGCGACGTTCGCGACGTTTGCCGTCCCGCTTTCGTCCGGCTTTCTTGCAATGGTCGCCTGCCATTGCGGCTGCATGATGAAACCGCCGCGGAAATATGGTATAATATGCGAAAAATGAAGAGCGGCGGATGGACTGCCGCTTGAAGCGGAAGAGGTGCAAAGATGGTTATCGGAGTTCTGAAGGAGATAAAGCCAAACGAGTATCGCGTCGCGGCGGTTCCGGCGACGGTCCAGGAGATCGTGCGCCACGGCCACGAGGTGTACGTCGAAACGGGGGCCGGCGTCGGGAGCGGCTACAGCGACGAGGAATACGCCGCGGCGGGCGCGAAGATCGCCGCCACCGCCGAGGAGGTGTGGAGCAAGGCGCAGCTCTACTACAAGGTGAAGGAGCTCTTCCCGCAGGAATTCAAGTGGATGAACCCCGACAAGATTCTCTTTACCTACATCCATTCCAACGCCCACCGCGAAGAGACCGACTGCCTCCTTTCAAGCGGAGTCTCCGCAGTCGCCTACGAGGACGTGCAGGACAGGAACGGGCGCTTCCCGCTCCTTCGCCCGATGAGCGAGCTTGCCGGCAAGGGCGGCTTTCTCGCCGCCTGCTACTACATGCAGGCCGTCAACGGCGGCCCCGGAAAGCTGCTCGCGAACGTCGCGGGCGTCGAGACGCCTGTCATCACGATAATAGGCTGCGGCAACGTGGGCCTCGGCGCGGCCGAGCTCGCGGCGTCATTCGGCAACGAGGTGCGCATACTCGACGTGAACATCGACGCCATGCTCGCCGCGAAGAAGTACCTCCCGGGCAACGTCTCGTTCCTCGTGTCGAACCGCGCCAACCTCGAGAAGTGCCTGCGCGAGTCCGACGTGCTCCTGAACGCCATACTCTGGCCGAAGGACCGCAAGGACCACATCGTCTACCGCAGGGACCTCGGCCTCATGAAGAAGGGCGCGATCGTCGTGGACGTCGCGTGCGACGACGGCGGGGCGATAGAGACGTGCCGCTCGACGACGCACGACAACCCCGTGTACCGCGAAGAGGGCGTGCTCCACTACTGCGTCGACAACATCCCCTCGGCGTTCGCGCAGACGGCGTCGGTAACGCTCGCCAATTCGACGCTCCCGTATCTCCTGCAGCTCGCGGACAAGGGCTTCAAGAAGGCGATTTCCGAGAACAGGTACCTGCGCGCCGGCATGACGTGCTGGGGCGGCAGGCTTACGCTCCGCGAGACGGCGCTCAAGCAGGGCCGCGAGTGGACCGACCCCGAGGAGCTCGTGAAGGGCTGGTAGGCCCCGCCGCCGGATGGAGTCGTCATACGGATTTCTCTCCCTCGTGCCCGCGCTCACCGCGGTCGTGCTCGTCTTCGTAACGAGAGAGGCGCTCTTTTCTATTTTGTGCGGCGTGATGGCGGGCATCGTCATCGCGGGGCAGCATCCGCTATTCGGCTTCTCGGCGCTTCTGCAGAGCGCGCTCGGCAACCCGAACTTCATGTGGGTTGTCGTGCTCGAGGTCTTCATAGGCATAATGGTGGCGTTCTTCCAGAAGTCGGGCGCGGTGGACGCGGTGTCGGAGCTCCTGAACGTCAGGATGAAGATCACGGCGCGGGCGGCCAAGGTGCTTTCGGCGGCGATCGGCATATTCATCTTCTTCTCCGACTACTTTTCGCCCCTTTTCGTGGGCAACGTGATGCGCCCGATAACCGACAAGGCGAGGATTTCGCGCGAGAAGCTCGCGTTCTACTGCCACTGCACGTCTTCGCCAAAGTGCATCCTCATCCCGTGGGCGGCGTGGGGCGTGTACGTGGCGGGGCTCCTGGCGGGCGTGGGCGGCGCGTTTGCGGACGCGGAGGCGGGCATGGCGGCGGTCGTCGGCTCGATGAAGTTCCAGTTCTACGGGGTGCTGACCATCTTGATCGTCTTTCTGAACGCATTCGGCGTACTGCCGGACTTCGGGCCCATGCGCAAGGCGGAGCGCCGCGCACGCGATACGGGCAAGGTCGTCGCGGACGGCGACAGGCCGATGCTCTCCGCGGAGCTTGACGAAATCAAGCCGAAGGAGGGGTGGAAGTCGAACGTATTCCTACACTTCCTCATGCCGGCGTTCGTCGTGGTGGGCGTCGCCCTGTGGACATGGAAGGCGACGGGCGCGGCGAAGGTGCCGGAGTCGTTCATGGTGGCGGTGCTGTACCAGGCGGTCGTGCTCCTCGTCCAGAGGGCGTTCACGATACCGGAGATGATGGCGACGGCAGTCAAGGGCATAAAGTCGGTGATGTGGGCGGTGCTCATCCTCGCGATGGCGTATTCGATAAACTCCATCTCCAAGACGCTCGGCACGTCGGACTACGTCATCGGCATCGTCAAGCCGTGGATCTCGCCCGCGACGCTCTTCCTGCTCGCCTTCGTGGTGTCGGCGTTCATGTCTTTCTTCACCGGCACGTCGTGGGGCGTCTACGCGATCATGATACCGATCGTGACGCCGCTTGCGCTCGAGCTTTCGGGCGGCGAGGTGAACAACATAGTCGCGGCGACCGTTGCCGCGGTCATGGGAGGCGGCTGCTTCGGCGACCACTGCTCGCCGCTTTCCGACACGACGATACTTTCTTCGCTCGGCGCGGGGTCGGACCTCATCGCCCACGTGAAGACGCAGCTTCCGTACGCGCTTGTCGTTGCCGTAGTCTGCTGCATTCTCTACGTGGTCGTGGGGTTCTGCTTCTGAGGGCAGCGGGGAATGCGCGCTCCATGCGGCCTTTGCCGCATCGCGGGGGGCGGGGGAAGAGTTCGAGTTGGAGTTCGAGTTCGAGAGCGGAATCGCTTCAATTTCCCTCTTCCGCGCGGGGCGGACGTAATTTGTCCACCCCGCGGCGTGTGAAATTTGATATAATACACCTATCTCGCGAGGCGGGGGATAGAGTTGGAGTCTCGAGTTGGAGTTGGAGAGTGGAATTTTAACATTCCTTTCTTGAACTCGAACTCAGAACTCGAACTTTACTTTTCCGTGCGGCGCGGGGTCATAGTCCGGAAAACGCATCGGTAGGGTCACGCGTCCCGCGTGACCGCAACGAAGCCACCGGGCGCTTGTCAATGTAGCATCAACGCTACACGTCGTTCGACAGAAATACTACCACTATTTCAAATCCAGAACGGCATGTAAGTGGAGATGCGCCCAGTTGGGCGCATTTTCTTTTCGTGTATTCTGGATGGCCTGTGGTAGGGCTACTGTCGAGTGCATGAGAGAAAGTGCGCTCTTTTTTCGTGCATTGGAATCCGCCTGCGGCAGTTTGAGCGCTGCAAGTGGAGAGACGCGCTTGAGCGTCTAGATGGGATGGCGCGAAAAAATAGCCGTATATTCACGGCGGTGAGTCTATTTTGCGGAGCGGGAGGCCTGGATATAGGTTTCGACAGAGCTGGATTCAAAACGATTTGGGCGAATGACTTCAATGCTGACGCCTGCGATACTTTCCGCTCGTGGAGTAGGGCAAAAGTGGTGTGTGGCGATGTAACAAAAATCAAGAGTGGCGAGATTCCCGAATCTGACATAATGCTGGGGGGCTTCCCATGTCAGGGGTTTAGTCTGTCTGGGCCTCGGCGCATTGATGATTCTCGCAATGTTCTATACAAAGAGTATGTTCGTATCCTCAAAGCCAAGATGCCATTGGCATTTGTAGGTGAGAATGTGAAGGGTCTTTTGACGATGGGGGACGGCAAGATTGTGGATGCGATCATAGAGGCGTTCCATCGGTGTGGCTATAAGGTCAAGCTTAAATTGCTGAATGCGGCAGATTATGGTGTACCGCAAGACAGGGAGCGTGTGATCATTGTCGGCATACGTGAAGATTTACAATGTGGTGAGTTCATCTTCCCGGCTCAACTAGGTCAAAGGGTTACGCTTCGGGAGACGATATGGGATATGGGTCGTGCTTCCGCCAAGGATGTTTGCGGTGCTCCGTTCTCGTCTCGTTATATGTCGCGCAATAGGAAGCGTGGCTGGGATGAGGTATCGTTCACTATCCCGGCGATGGCAAAACAAGTCGCTTTGCATCCATCTTCTCCAGATATGGTTAAACTTGGCAAGGACGAATGGAGATTTGGGGAAAAGGGGAAAACGCGTCGCCTTAGCTGGCGTGAAGCGGCTGCAATACAGACCTTCCCCAAGAAACTGGAATTCGCCGGCGATTTGACATCAAAGTATAAGCAGATAGGAAACGCAGTACCCGTGCGGCTGGCCGAGCAAATCGCCAAGGCATTACATACGACGTTATCAAAGGCTCTCTGACATGGCGCACGACACGACAAAAAACGGCAAAGCGTTCGAGTACGCGTGCCTTGAGGCTTTGCGGGTTGAATTTTCCAGAAGCCAACGCGTCTGCGTAATAGATTCTGAGCAGTTGCACACGGCGGAGCGCTGTTATTTGTCCTTGAAGTCGAACATACGATCTGAAATGTGCAAGGCAGCGTCTGCGATGAAGCGTGTGCTTGTGCGCCTTGAGCCGAAGCTAAGAAACTGCAGAGATGGAGATGTGCTGTCCTTGTCTTTGCAAAGCGACAAGCGAGGACAGTCCGGCGATGTCCGAGACCTTCTTTGCATGCGTGTATCAGACAAATGGGAAATCGGTCTTTCGTGCAAACACAACCACACTGCCGTGAAACACAGTCGCTTGGCTAAAGATCTTGATTTCGGAAAGAAATGGACGGGATGTCCTTGCTCCTCGCAATATTTTGACGCAGTGAATCCTATTTTCGAGCGGCTCGGACGAATAAGAGCTAGCGCTCGGGCGAGTGGACGCATTGCAATGTGGCGAGAAATTGCGGATAAAGATACGAAATTGTATCTCCCGGTGCTTGATG
>JAEEHL010000138.1 GCA_016280825.1 Verrucomicrobiota bacterium | reverse complement strand
CTCGCTCGCGAAGCGGATGCAGCGGCGGGCGACGTAGAGGGGATCCTCGCCGGCTTCGAGCATGCGTGCAAGCCAATAGACGGCCGCGTCCGGGTCGGAGTTGCGCATCGACTTATGGAGGGCGGAGATGATGTTGTAGTGCTCCTCGCCGTTCTTATCGTACATCAGCGCCTTGCGGCTAATGCATTCGGCGAGGACGTCGTCGTCGATGACCAGGATGCCGTCCTCCCCCTCGCGGGCGTAGCCGACGGCCGTCTCAAGGGTGCCCAGGGCGTTGCGCGCGTCGCCGTTCGCGTAGACGGCGATTTTCGAGAGGACGGCGTCTGAAACGACGAGCTTGAGGTGCGCGAGACCCTTCGGACTCGTCAGGGCGCGTCGAAGGAGGGCGACGAGGTTCTCCTCCGAAAGTCCCTGGAGGACGAATACCTTGCAGCGTGAAAGGAGGGCCGAGTTCACCTCGAAGGAAGGGTTCTCGGTCGTGGCGCCGATGAGGATGATGCTACCCTGCTCGACATAGGGAAGGAAGGCGTCCTGCTGAGCCTTGTTGAAGCGGTGGATTTCGTCGACGAAGAGGACTGTACGCCGGCCGAGCTGCCGCATTCCCTCGGCCTGGGCCATGATCTCCTTGATTTCGCGGATGCCGCTCGTGACGGCGCTGAAGTTGATGAAGGCGGCCTGCGTCAGGTTGGCGATGACATTGGCGAGCGTCGTCTTGCCGACGCCGGGGGGGCCCCAGAGGATCATCGAGGGGATTCGGTCCGTTTCGATCATCGTGCGGAGAAGGCGTCCTTCGCCGACGAGCTGCTCCTGCCCGACGAATTCGTCGAGCGTTTCGGGGCGCATGCGGCTCGCAAGGGGCTGCAACGCCGCGTTCTCGGGTTCGGCAGCTTTTGCGGCGGCCTCGCGCGATGCGGGCGACGGCTCGGCAAGGTCAAGGAGTGTCATCTGTTTCATGGTGGGGATTTCCTCGCTGAGCTTGGATCATGCCCTGTGTGAATTCGGAATCGTTGTCGCGCGAGACGCAATGCCATTCGGCTTTTGGACAGGCTTCCGCCAAAACTTTCGGGCATTTGCCTTCGCCGCTTTCGCCGGATGCCGCCTGAACTCGCAGCCGCACTGCCGACACGGCGTCTCGTCCATGCGGCCGCCGGGCTGTTCCGCGCCATACCGCCTCTCGCAGACGTCATGCACGCCTTCCATCGCCGCAACAAAATCGGCGTCGCCCTTCTTCGGGAGGCACCAGCAATCGGAGCGATGGGGCTCAACTTGTTTTTGGAGCGACTAGCCACTGACCACCAGCGACTTCGGCGGTACGCCGCCGAGTCGCTACTTGTCGTCGATTTCGCCCGCGTTGAGGCGGCGGAAATAATCGCGCGTCAGGCGACCAACGGTCGGCGAGAGCAGGACGAGCGCGATGAGATTCGGGAAGGCCATCAGGCCGTTGAAGGTGTCCGCTATGCCCCACACGACCGAGACGGTGAGGTAGGGGCCGATGAAGACGACGAGCACGTAGAGCAGGCGGTAGGCCCTGATCACGCCCTGGTTCTTCGTTCCAACGAGGTATTCGAGGCACTTCTCGGAGTAGTAGTCCCAGCCCAGAATCGTCGTGAAGGCAAAGAAGGCGAGGGCCGCCGAGAGGAAGAGGGGGCCGATCACGTCGGCGTGCGGCAGGAAGCCGAGACCCTTGCTGAAGGCCTCCATCGTGATGTCCACGCCCTTGAGCCCGAGCGAGGGTTCCCAGGCGCCAGTAACGACGATCGCGAGCCCCGTCATCGTGCAGATGACGATCGTGTCGATGAAGGTGCCCGTCATGCAGACGAGGCCCTGGCGGACGGGTTCGTTCGTCTTGGCCGCCGCGGCCGCAATTGGCGCGGAGCCGAGGCCCGCCTCGTTGGAGAAAATGCCGCGGGCGATGCCCTTTTGCATGGCGATGAAAATCGTGCCGACCATGCCGCCTGTAAAAGCCCGCGGGTTGAAGGCGGCGCGGACGATCAGTTCGAGCGCGGCGGTGATTTTCGAGAGGTTGCCGAGGAGCAGGAAGGCGCAGATGACAACATAGAAGACCGCCATGAAGGGCACGACGATCGTCGAGACGCTGGCTATGCGCTTGAGGCCGCCGATGACGACCAGCGCCACGCACGCGGTAACGACAATGCCCGTAATGATGATCGCCCAGGAGTAGTGAGCGCCGAAGATTTCAGCGCCTGGCGCAGGGCCGCCCTTGTAGACGCAGGTCTGGAAAAAGCGATCGGCAGCCGAGGTGACGCCCTGGATCTGGGTGATCGTGCCGATGCCCATGATGCCGGCTGCGGCGCCGAAAATGGCGAAGAGGACGGCGAGCCACTTCCATTCCCTGCCAAGCCCCTTCTCAATGTAGTGGAAGGGACCGCCCAGAACCTTGCCGTCGGGCCCGACCTCGCGGTACTTCACGGCGAGAAGGCCTTCGGCGTACTTCGTCGCCATCCCGAAGAAGGCGGCGACCTCCATCCAGAAGAGAGCGCCGGGGCCGCCTGTGCCTATGGCCGTCGCGACACCGACGATGTTGCCGGTGCCGATGGTGGCGGAAAGCGCTGTGCAAAGGGCGCCGAACGACGAGACTTCGCCGTGGCCGTCCGACTCCGTGAGGAAGGTGTAGCGGAATGCGCGCTTGAGATTGAGCAAGTGGATGAAACAAAGGACGCAGGAAAGAAGGATGCCCGTGACGAGGATGGCGCCAATGAGCATCGGGCCCCAGACCCAGCCGTCCGTCTTGTCGACAATCGAGGTGAGTTTGTCGAGCCAGCCGGCGGAAGCCTCGCTCGTCGCTGCGACTTCCGACTCGTCGGGCTGGGTCACTTCGGCGGCGACGGCGGCCAAGGCGGACGCGCCAACCTGCTGCCGCGCCTCCGCCTCGGCGACTGCCGGGGCGGTTTTGGGAGCCGTCGGTTCCTGGGCAAGACAAAATGACGACAACAGCAACGCCATCGTCGCGAACAAAGCGCTAATTTTCATGTGCTAATCCTGATTAAGTTCCGAATGCAGGCATCAAAGTGCTGGAAAACTTAGCAAATCGCCAAAAGGGCTGTCAACAGGATTGTGATTTGCACGCTTATTCGGCGGTCGAAGTTAGAAGGGAAAGTGGTTGTCCGCGTTCTTCTCGGGGAGAAATGAGGCGGCAAGCTCCGCCAATCGCCATGGCAGCGCCGAAAGGAACCAGGATCCGAAACGCATCGGCAAGGGAAAGGCAATGAGCCCGACATTGCGTTCGACACGATTGAGAATGACGCGGGCCGCCTTGTCCGCCTCCATGAAAAACGGCATCGGGCAGGTATTCCGGTCCGTGATCCGCGAGCGTACGAAGCCCGGACAGACCACATTCACGCGGATGCCCTCCCGCCTCAGCATGCCACGGAGCGAGAGCCCCCAGTTCTTCATCGCGGCCTTGGTCCCCGCGTAGGCCGGACATGCCGGCAGGGGAGCGTATCCCGCAATGGAGGCCGTGATGACGATCTGCCGCCGTCGACGCAGCGGGTTGGCTCGGAAAAGGTCGATGACGGGGAGGACGACATTGAGACCTCCGCCAATGTTGATGGAGAAGGTGCGGCGGACATTGGCCTGCGTCTCGGGACCCGTCGCAACGCCCGCATTTGAGAAGACAAGCTCCAGGGGTCCTTCGGATTCGCAGGCCTCCAGCCACAGGCGCGTGGCCGTTTCGTCCGCGACGTCAACGACGTCTGCTCGAACGCGGACGCCCCTGGCCCGGCATTTTTCCGCAACGGCCCCGAGCCGACCGCTGTCACGGCCGCAGAGAAAAAGAACGGGGGCGCCACGCGCCGCGCACTCCAGGGCGATTGCCTCGCCGATGCCGCTTGAGGCGCCGGTGATGAGAACGTTGCAGTCGAGTTTCTTCATGGCTGTTCCAGCGAAAATGGTATCATAGTTCATGCGCAAATGGATCGGTTTTTAAAGTTCAGCGACGTCTCTTTTGCCTACGATGGCATGATCGGCAACCTTCTGGAGGGTGTCGACGCCTATTTTCCCGAAGGCAAATGGACGGGGATCGTCGGAGCCAACGGATGTGGCAAGACGACGCTTCTCCGCCTCGCATCCGGAGAACTTGCGCCATCGTCCGGAAGGGTCGGATCCCTCGGCAAGGCGTACTATGTCATGCAAAGGACCGACTTCCAGCCCGATGGCTTCGAAGATTTCCTTTCTGCGTGCGCTCCCGTCGCAGTCGCCTGGCGCGTGCGCCTTGGCGTAAGCCCCGAATGGTCCGGCCGCTGGAATACCCTCAGCCACGGCGAGCGAAAACGCGCCCAAATCGGCACCGCGCTCTGGCAGGAGCCCGACGTCCTCGCGCTCGACGAACCGACAAATCACCTCGACAAGACGGCGAAGGCCATCCTTCTCAAGGCCCTCAAGGCCTTCTCGGGGGCCGGACTCATCGTGAGCCACGACCGGGACTTCCTCGATGCCATCTGCTCGCAGTGCCTCTTCATTTTCCCGCCGCAGGCGACGATGCGTCCCGGCGGGGTAACGGCGGGACTCGAGCAGGATCGCCGCGAACAGTCCTTTCTGCGGACGCGCGACAACGAGGCGAAAGACGATGCCCGCCACCTTCGCGAGGCCGCGCAGCGGCGTTTCGAACTCGCCCAGCAGATGGCGGCAAACAACAAGGCCGCGCGCCTGGCCAGAATAGCCGCCAACGACCATGATGGACGCGCGAAGCGCAACCTCGCCAAACTCACCGGCAAGAACGCGTGGGCTGTGACGCAGTCCGCGGCCATCGGCAGGCGCGCCGCCAAGGCCGAGGCTTCGCGCCGCGGTCTTGCCCCCCGCAAGGAATACGGGATGGGCTTCTGGCTCGACGGGGGCGAGCGCTCCCGGCGCGATTATGTCCTCTCCCTTGCCGCTGGCGAAATCACACTCGGAAACGGATCTGTTCTCCGCTTTCCGGAAATCCGCGTGCGGCCCGATGACCGCATCGCGCTCACGGGCGGCAACGGCATTGGCAAGACCACCTTCCTGCGCTACATCCTGCCGTTGGCCAATGTCCCGGAAGAAAAACTCCTCGTGGTTCCCCAGGAGATTTCCGAGGTGGAGTCGGCAAAGATACTCGCCGAGGCAAAGTTACTGAACCGTGAGTCACTTGGCCGCGTCATGACAAGTGTGAGCCGCCTCGGCTCACGTCCTGGCCGCCTCCTGGAAAGCGCAAGTCCGAGTCCGGGCGAAATCCGCAAGATACTCCTCTCCCTAGGCGTCGACCGCGGCATCCATCTGCTCGCCATGGATGAGCCGACGAACCACCTTGACCTCCCCGGAATCGAGTGTCTGGAGCGGGCCCTCGCCGACTGCCCCTGCGCCATGCTCCTCGTCAGCCATGACCAACGCTTCCTCGCGAAGACGACGCGAACCGAGTGGCGTTTTTCCGAAATCGCCCCCGGCGTGGTGGCAGTTCGCATCCAGGATTCGGGTACCTGATCGGCCGAAACCCGAACTCGACATCGGCGCGAAAAACTGGTACGCTTAGTACGAACATGTCTTATGCCCTGCAAAGTCTACTCGACATACGGCTGATGCGCGAGGACAAGGCCAGCGGTGAACTGACCGCTGCGCGTCAGGCTGTGAGAACGGCTGAGGCCGCCCTGAGCGATCGGCGGCGCGAACTCGCCGACTTTGAGCGAACTCGCGAGCAAAGGCGGGACCGCATCTACGACGCAATCATGGGCCGCCCTGTAAGCCGCGACCAGATTGACCTCGCACAGGAAGGCATCGCGCGAATCGACGAAGAGGGCGCATTGAAGAACGACAACGTCCTCCGTGCCGAAAGCGAGCTAAAAGCGAGGGAAAGCGACGCCGAAACGGCCCACTCCCTCTTTGTGGCGGCCTCGAAGAATCGCATGAAGATAGACGAACACCGCGCGGCCTGGTTGACCGAAGAGGCCAGGGAAGAAGAGCACCGCGTGGAGGGCGAGCTCGAAGATTTCACAGGGAGGAAGCAGAATCTTGACGATTGACCCCCTTTTTCTGGATGTAGGAAGAAACATGAAGCATCTTCCCATTCTCGCGGATGCGAGCGGTCTTGCGCCGCTTCAGCTTCCCCCCGAACTTATCCGTCAGAACGGCGGAAACCCGAACTCCCATCCTGCAGCCGACGCCGTCATGCGCTTCCAAACCGCAATGTCCGACAACTCCGTTCGTGACATTCGCGCCCTGG
>JAEEHL010000137.1 GCA_016280825.1 Verrucomicrobiota bacterium | reverse complement strand
CATCATGGACGGGCCCTTGAGCGCGCCCTCGTCGCCGCCGGAGACGCCCGTGCCGACGTAGAGGAGCCCCTTGGCCTCGACGTACTGCGTGCGGCGGATCGTGTCCGGGAAGTGCGAGTTGCCGCCGTCGATGATGATGTCGCCCGGCTCAAGGACTTCGAGAAGCTGGTCGATCATCGCGTCGACCGCCGCGCCGGCCTTCACCATGCAGAACACCTTGCGCGGCCTCTCCAGCGCATCGGCAAGCTCCTTCACGCTATGGCAGCCGATGATGTTCTTGCCCTTGGCGCGGCCCGCGACGAACTTGTCGACCTTCTCGGTCGTGCGGTTGTAGCACGCCACTGTAAAGCCCTTCGACTCCATGTTCATGATGAGGTTCTCGCCCATCACCGCAAGTCCGATAAGCCCTATGTCGGCCTTTTTCATTGGTTCTCCTTTTGCTTTTAGCTTCTTATGAGTGAAAGAAATTCGTCGCGCTTCGACTGCATGGTCTTTTCGTCCCTGCCTTCCAGGTTGAGGCGCACAAGAGGCTCCGTATTGGACATCCTCACGTTGGCCCACCAGCCCTCCGCGTCCCATGCATCGACGGAGACCCCGTCAAGCTCGAAGACGCGGGCCTTGCCCTCGTAGGCGGCCTTCACGGCCGAGAGCACCTCCGCAGGCGGGCGCGAGGTCTTCGTGTTTATCTCGCCCGACTGGAAGTACTTCCTCAATGGAGCGACGAGCTCCGAGAGGGTCTTCCCGGAATTGCCCACGATGTTCGCAAGCGCAATCGTGGCCATCGAGCTCGACTCCGCCGTGTAGTTCGCCTTGAAGTAGTAGTGGCCCGAGAGCTCGCCCGCGAATATGGCGTCGTTCTCGCGCATCTGCGCCTTGATGAACGAGTGGCCGACTCGCGAGAGCATCGGGCGGCCTCCCGCGGCTGCGATCGTCTCTCCGCAGACGCGCGAAGACCTCAAGTCGCAGAAGCACGCCGCGCCCGGCGCGCGCGAAAGGAGGTCCTTTGCAATGAGCGCGGTCACGAAGTCCATCGGCACGATCTCGCCGCGCTCGTCGATGAAGCCTGCCCGGTCGGCGTCGCCGTCGAAGGCGACTCCGAAATCGTACTTGCCGCCGCCGGCCTTCACCATCGCCTGGAGGTCTGCAAGCGTCTCGACATGGAGCGGGTTCGCGTCGTGGTTCGGGAAGTCGCCGTCGTATTCTCCGTAGAGCGCGTCGTAGGATATGCCCGTGCCGGCGAACGCGGCGGCCTCCGCGATGCCCATGCCGTTTGCGAAGTCCATCGCAAGGTGCATCTTGCGCCCGAGGCGGGCGGTCGACGCGACGAAGGCGGCATACGCGGCGGAGACGTCCGCCTTCGAGATCTCGCCCTTCCCGGCCGGCGGGTCGCTTAGGGATATCTCCTCCGTCATGCGCTCGATGTCCTTTATGCCGGTCGCGCCGGAGATGGGCACCGCGCCCGCGCGGCAGAGCTTGCAGCCATTCCACTCGCGCGTGTTGTGGGAGGCCGTTATCATCACCGAGCCGTGCGCGCCAAGCGAACCGTTCGCGAAATAGCTCATCGGCGTGGAGGCAAGCCCGATGTCGACTACGTCAACGCCCTCGTCGACAAGCCCGGCGGAGAACGCGGCGAAAAGCGCGTCCGACGACTTGCGGCAGTCGCGCGCGACAACCACCTTCCTGCCGCAGGCGCCGATGAAGCGGGCGTACGCCCGCGCAATGCGGTAGAACGTGTCGTCGTCGAGGTCCTTGCCGTATATTCCCCTTATGTCGTATGCCTTGAATATTCCCATTGTATCCGTTCCCGTTTTAAGCCCCTGCCTGCACGAGCACCCCGTTCTCGAGCCTGAGCGTCCTGTCGCAGACGGCGGCGGCCTCGGGCGAATGCGTGACCAGGACGAGCGAGACTCCCGTGCCGCGGGAGAGGTCCGCAAGCATCCGCAGGATGTCGGCGCCCGTCATCGCGTCGAGGTTGCCAGTCGGCTCGTCTGCGAGCACTATCTCCGGAGAGGTCACGAGCGCACGCACGACGGCCGTCCTCTGCTGCTCGCCGCCGGAAAGCTCCGAGGGGAGGTGCTTCCGCCGCGACGAAAGCCCCGCCTTCTCCAGAAGCTCCGAGGCGCGCGCGGCGTAGTCCGCCGGGGGAAGCCGCCCGGTCATCGTGGGCAGCATCACGTTCTCCCAGACCGTAAGCTCGGGCATGAGATGGTACTGCTGGAAGACGAAGCCAATGTTCTTCGGGCGCGTCACCGTGCCCGACGTCGGCTTGAGCAGGCCGCCCAGGATGTTGAGCAAGGTCGACTTGCCCGCGCCCGACCGCCCCACGATCGCGACCTTCTCGCCAGGGTACACCGAGAGGTTCACGCCCTTCAGGACCTCGACAGGCCCCTGCCCCTTTTTGCGGAACGTCTTCTTCAGGTCTATGGTGCCGAGCGCTATCATTGGTTAAGGGCCTTTACCGGGTCTTTCATGCTCGCTATCGACGCGGGTACGAGCGAGGCGAGAAGGCCGAACGCGAACACCATCGCGACAACCCACACGATGTCGGAGACTATGAGCCTGTGGGGAATCGCGGCAAGCCCGTAGACCGACGCGGGGAACACCTCCACGCCGGCTTTCGCAAGCCACTCGACTATCCGCTGGAGATTGGAAAGGACCGCCCAGCTAAGCCCGAGGCCGAGCGCGATCCCCGTCGCGCACTGCGTCATGCCGTGCACGAGGAAGACCTTCATTATCTGGAAGCGAGAGAAGCCGAGCGCCTTCAGGAGGCCGATCTCCGGCGTCTTCTGCACGGTGAGGACGAGAAGCGTGTTCATCACGCAGAAGACGGCGACGAGCGAGACGAGCATCAGGAGAAGCGCCGTCATGTTCTTCTCCACCGCGAGCGCCCCAAAGAGCTCCCTGTCGGCCTCGCGCCACGAGACGGAGCGAAGCGCCTTGCCGGACGCGGCGGCCGCGGCCTCGCCCACCTTCGAGGAAAGCTCCGCAAAGCGGGAGGCGTCGGTCGGGCAGGCCGTCTTCACATGGACCGCAAAGACACCGCGTTCCATGCCCATGAGCTCGCGCACGTTCGGGAGCGACGCGACGGCGTAGCCGGTGTCGTAGTCGTGCTGGCCGCAGGAGAAGATGCCGCCCACGCGCCACTTGACGGGGAGGTATATCTCGTCTTCCGAGACGAGAGTCTTGGGGGAATAGACCACGACCTCGTCGCCCACCCACACCCCGAGGGTGCGCGCCGCGTTAGCGCCGAGGACAATCGTGTCGCCGTCAAGGTCGAACGAGCCCGCCCTCGGCTCGCCGACGCGGTAGGCGCCCTTGAACTCGTCGCCCCCCACCCCTATGAGGACCGGCGCAAGGACGCGCCCGCCGTGCGCGAGAAGGACGCGGGTGTCTATCTCCGGCGTGACGCAGGTGACGCCTGGCACCTTCGAGACGGCAGCCGCGATGCGGTCTTCGTCGGCGACTGCGCCGCCGTCACGGGCGACAAGGGAGATGTGGGGCTTGAAATCGAGTATCTTCTCCTCCCAGATGTCGCCGAAGCCGGTCATCACGCTCCTCACGACGATGACCACCGCGACGCCGAGCATCACCCCGAGGACGGAGACGCACGCTATCACCGACGCGACCGACCTCTTCGGGCGAAGATACCTCCAGGCAAGAAAATACTCGAACTTCAAGGTACGGGGCCCGTCAGATGTCCACGTTCACGTTGACGTCCGCGCCCTTGTCCACGGCGTTGTCGGCCGCATTGCCGCCGCCTACGTCGGCGTCGTCCGCGCCGGCAGCCGTCTGCGTGGTGGGGAGGTAGCGGTAGTAGACCATGAGCTGGAGCGCCGCAAGGCACGTGTCCATCACAGGGCGCGTCGTGTGCTTGTCCTCGTTCTTGTAGTAGCCCTGCTTGTGCTCCTTGCCGGACCAATCCTTGACCTTCGTCGGGAGGTCGATTATCGACGAGGGGTAGAGCTGCTTCATCGCCTTGTTCCACGCAAACCACGTCGACTCGTCTTCCTTCGTGGCGCCCTTCTTCATGCCGGCCTGGTACTTGCACTGCGCGGCATAGTAGCAGTAGTACTGCGGGCAGGTTCCGGGGAGGGGCTTTCCAGGGTCGAGGTTGTTGGGGTTGAACGTCGGCTGCCACGTGCGCATCACGTTGAGGCCGTTCAGCGCCTCCGGCTCGGAACCGTGGCCGAGGAGCTGCATGGCGAGCGTTCCAACGCCCGCAAGACCCGTCCTGCCGCCTGTGTTGTTCTGGGTGGGGGTGTAGGTAAAGCCGCCCGTCTTCGAGAAGCTACGCGTCTTCAGGCAGTGTATCGCCTTGTTGATCGCGGCGTCAAGCCCGTCCGGGTGGAGGCCCGCCATCTTGCCGGCCTTGAGGGCCTGTATGGCCCAGCCCATGAACGAGACGTCGTCGCGGGACGAGGCGGGGTTGATCTTGTAGTCCCAGCCGCCGGTGGGGCCCTGGCCCTTCACGATGCGGTCGAGCATCTGCAGGGTTATGTACTTGATGCCGGGGTTCTGGGTCATGCCGTACGCCTCGGACATCGCGTACGTCGCGATGAGGAAGGCGTATTCGTTTCCGTCGGACTCCGAAATGTAGCACTTGCCGCTCGGGTCGGTGTGGACATGGGAGGTTATCCAGTCCACCGCCGCCATGACCACGGGGCCGAAGTCCTTCTGGTAGGGGGAATCCGAACCCGGGTATTCGCCGTGCGCAAGAAACGTAAGGAGCGCAAAGCCGGTGCAGGCGGGCTTGTTGCCGTTCCACGAGCCGTCGGTGTTCTGCGTCGCCTTGAGCCACCAGAGCACCTTGAGAACGGCCGCCTCGGTGCTCTTGTCGCCGTATCCGTTGCCGCCGCCCGTGCGGGCGCCGATCGAGCCGGTGGTGCGGCCGCCGGCTATCGCCTTCATCCTCACGGGCGACTTGACGAGCGAGACAGCGTCCATCTCGGCCGGCTTCACCGAAACCTGTGTAGAGGGCGGCGAGGGCATGGGCGTAAGGTCGCTCGGCGGCGCCGGGTTGGGGGTGTCGACTTGGATGTCAACCTCCTCCATGGGCGGAGGCTCGATGTCGTCGGGCGGGGGCTCCTCTTCCTTGAGCTCGGGCTCCTGCTCCTCCTCGGGCGGGATGTCGACCTTGATTATCTCCTTGGCCTTGCCGGAAATGGCCGTCACGATTATAAGCACGACTACGACGACAACTGGCACCACAATCGCTATGATCGGGGCCGCGAGGCGCTGCAGCTCTATGCGCGCCATCTTGTACTCGCGGGAGTCGCGGGGCATGTTGAGCCCCTTCGACATGTCCTTCAGGCGCTGGAAGAAACTGCGCTCCTCGTAGCGCCTTGCAAGCTCGTCGAGGTCGATGTCCACGACTTCCTGGTTCTCGATCACTTCTTCCTGAAGCTCTTCCATGACAGCCCTCCTTTCGTCAGAGCGTGAACACGCTGACGCTGTAAAGATCGTGCTTGTAGCATATGTCGAGTACGTCTACGAGCACCTTGTGCGGGGACTCAAGCTGGCACTTGATGATGATCGGGGTCTTCTTCGAGGTGCTCGCGATCTCGGCGAGGTTCTTGTCGAGTTCCTGGCGGCTGACCTCCCTCTTGTTGTACACGATCACGCCGTTCGGGTTGTTGCGCTTGGCATTCCCGAGCTCGATGTTCACCGTGATGTCGTTCGTCTCCTCGGGCTTGGCCGGGTTGGGGGCCGGGCGGTTGACGTTCAGCTTGGAGAAGAGGTCTTCCTGCTTGATCGTGACCACGAAGAAGATGATGAGCTCGAACACGACGTCGATCATCGGCGTCATGTCGAGCTGCGGGTTGTCCTGCGGTTTTCTCGCCATGGCTGCTACTTGTACCTCTTGAGGCGTTTGCGTTCGTGCGTCTTGTCCTCCGCGACGGCCATGAAGGAGACCTGCCAGATGCCGGCCTCGGAGCAGGCGTCCATCACCTGCGCTACGGCCTTGTGCTGCACCGCGAAGTCGGCCCGGATGAGGACGGGGAACGTCTTGTACTTCTTTATCCTGTCCACCACCCTTCTCTTGATGTCGGCGGGCGTCACCTCGATGTCGCCCATCGAGATCCTGGCCTTGCCGTTCCTGAGGCCGATGTCCACCTGCATGTGCGTCGGCGGCAGCTCCTCGGGAACGAGCACGATGCCGTGCCTGCCGTCCTCAAGCTCGATGGTGTCGTCCTTCTTCTGCGCCTCGACGAGCGTGACGACGAAGAAGATGATGAGCTCGAACACGACGTCGATCATCGGCGTCATGTCGAGCTGCGGGTTCTGCTGCGGTTTTCTCGCCATTTATACCGCCGCCTCCGCCGGCGCCTCCTCGCCCGCGACCTCCACGTTCCTGAGGCCGTTCAGGAATTCCATCGTGACCGCCGTCATGCGCAGTATGAGCCTGTTGGCGTTGTTGCGAAGCGAGTAGAACGCCGTGATGGACGGAATCGACACGACGAGGCCGCCCGCCGTCGTCCAGAGGGCCTGGCCGATGGAGTTCGCGAGCGCGGCGGCGTCGCCCGCGCCGCCCTGCGCGAGGGCCTCGAACGTCAGGATCATGCCCTGCACCGTGCCGAGAAGGCCGAGCGAGGGGCCGAGGTTCGAGCACACCGAAATCCACGTAAGGCGCTGCATCAGCTTTTCCTGCTCGAGGTCGGAGGCGGCGTTCACGGCCTCCTGGATGACGTCGAAGCCCTCCTCCACGTGCTGGAACGCGGCCATCAGGATGTTGGCCATGCAGGAGGGGGAGTTCTGGCAGGCCTCCATCGCAGCCACGATGTCGCCTTCGCCCATCGCCGCCTGCACCTTGTCGATGAGGCGCTGGGGCATCAGCTTTTCGGGCTTGATGAGGATGGAGCAGTCGACGCAGAAGTAGATCGCGAGCGCGCCGTCGCCGAAGAGCGCGAACCAGAGGAGCATGCCGACGACGCCCGAGCCGAAGACGATCTGGAAGAACCCGCCGCCCTTCTTGCTCTGGGTCCTTGCCGCGTCTGCGGAGACGACTTCGCCGCTCTCGGTGGTGAGCTCCTGCGCACAGCAGTCAAACGCCGCCATGGGCGCGGCGCAAACGCCGACGAGTATTGTAAGCGCCATCAACGATTTTCTGAATTTGCTCATTTTCTTTCCTTCTTTTGCCTGTTGTAGTTAACCAAATTGCCTTGTTGCCCATTACTGCATTCTCGCCTGCGAGCGCAGTATCTCGGCGCGCTCGGCCCAGCCAAGCTTGTCGAAGCACTTCGCCGCCTTGAGCATGGCGTCGGAACGCCCCTCCTTGCATTCCTCGTCGCCGTACATGCGGGCCGCCCTGAGGTATCCGTCTGTCAGCGCCTTGCGCAGGTTGTCCTGCCCGTCGCCGCCGTCCGCAAGGATCATGTCGCCCCTCAGGACGAGCGCCGCGCAGGACGAGCGCCTGTCGCCCGACGCCGCCGCCTTGGAAATGAGCCCCTCGAGCTGCTGCTGCTTGCCGAGCCTCAGCAGCGCCTGCCAGTAGGCTGGGGCGAGGTCGCCCTGCCAGGCGGCCTTCTTGTCGTCCCTTATTATGCCCTGCGCCGCTTCGTACGCCTTCTGCGGGTTGTTCGCCTGAAGGTACGCCTCGACAAGGTACCTGCCCGCGGGAAGGTCCCAGATAAGCTTCTTGTAGTCGACGACGACCTTCTGGAGAATGCCTATCGCGGCGACTCCCTGGCCCTTCTGCACCATCTCGACGGCCTTGTCGAAATCCTTCGGCTTCGGGACCTGTATGTCAGTCACGTCGTCGGCGTTAAGCTCTATCTCAATGGGGCTGCCGCCCTTGCGCTGCACCGTGACTAGGTACATCTTGTCGCGCGCGCGATAGCGTATGTCGCCTTTCTTCTCGCTGTCGTTCGCGACAATCGTGCCCTGCACCGCCCATGCGGACGATGAGAGAATAGCGGCAAGCGCCGCAAAGATCACTCTATTTTTCATCCTTGGCCTCCTCATCTGAATTCTTCTCCTCGGTCGCGGCGGGCGCTGCCTCCTCGGTCGCGGCGGGCGCTGCCTCCTCCGCGGCGGGCGCTGCCTCCT
>JAEEHL010000136.1 GCA_016280825.1 Verrucomicrobiota bacterium | reverse complement strand
GTAAAGGAATTGATGGCGAAGGTGGGGAAGATACGCATCCTCACCAACCGCCTCATCGACGACCAGCTCGCAGGCGACTACCACTCCACGTTCAAGGGCCAGGGGGTCGAGTTCGACGAGGTGCGCCCGTACATGTTCGGCGACGACGTGCGGACTATCGACTGGAACGTGACGGCCCGCACCGGCGCCCCATACATTAAGCGCTTCAGCGAGGAGCGCGAGCTTACGGTGCTTTTCATGGTCGACGTCTCCGGCTCGCAGTGCTACGGCTCCGTGCGCCGCTCCAAGATGGAGCTTGCGGCGGAGGTGACGGCTCTTCTCGCCCTTACCGCGATACGCAACCAGGACAAGATCGGCCTCGTTCTCTTCTCCGACAGGATAGTCAAGTACATCCCGCCGCGCAAGGGCCGCGACAGCGTGATGAGGCTTGTGCGCGAAGTGCTCGCGGCGGAAGACGAGGCACGCGGCGGCACTGACATCGCTGAGGCGCTCAGGTTCCTTAGCGG
The DNA here is from genome assembly GCA_016280825.1 of Verrucomicrobiota bacterium. Lineage (GTDB taxonomy): Bacteria > Verrucomicrobiota > Kiritimatiellia > RFP12 > UBA1067 > UBA1067. Next base: position 5,339 of record JAEEHL010000136.1, on the reverse strand, counting down.
CGTGCAGAAGCGCCGCGCCGTCGTCTTTCTCGTGAGCGATTTCATTACGGGGAGCGGGGAGGCGAGTTTCGAGCGCCTTCTGCGCGCTGCGGCGCGGTGGCACGACGTCATCTGCGTGCCAGTCTCCGACCCGGCGGAAAGCGAACTCCCCGACGTGGGGCTTGTCGAGCTCGAAGACCCGGAGACCGGCGAGCTGCGGCTCGTCGACACTTCGAGCCCGAAGGTGCGCCGCTCGTTTGCGGCGGCTGCGGAGGCCGAGAAGGAGGAGCTTCGCAGGTTCTTCCTCAAGACGGGAATGGACTTCATGCCGATTTCGACCGACAGGCCCTACATTGACGCCGTTCGCGGCCTTTTCAAGAGAAGGGCGAGGAAGAGATGATAGGCCTTTGCATAGCGGCGGCACTCATCGAAATGAGCCGCAACGGAATGGACTTCAAGGTCGATTCCGACACTTCGCGCATCGATCCCGCGCGGAGCGTGTTCCTGCGCATCGAGCTAAGGACCCCGCCCGACAGGAACGCCGCGCTCCCCGACCTGCGCGACAGGGTGGAGGGCTTCTCCCTTGCCGAGGACTTTGTCGACGAGCCGAAGAAGCTCCCCGACGGCTCGCTTCTACAGGCGGCCGACTGGAGGCTCGTTCCGGAGCCATGCGCAGAGCGATACAAGATACGCCCGTTTCTCGTAAAGGCATCGCCGAAGATGCTGTCGTACCAGTCGGACGAGGGAAAGTACTCTTTTGTCGCGGGGCCGGTCAAGTTCGAGAAGCCGCCGCCGCGCGAACCGGTGACGGGCGAAATGGAGGTCAGCCCGAAGAAGGACCTCCCGCCGCTTTCGTGGCGCCTTGTGGGCCTTTCCGTTCTTGCGCTTCTTGCTGCCGCTGCGGCTGCCTACGGGCTTTATGCGCTTCTGCGGTACCTGGCAAGGAGAGTGCGCGAACACAGGATGAGCCCCATTGAGCGGGCATGGGCGGAGCTTGCGAGACTCGTGAAGAAGGGGCTTCCGAAGCGCGGCAGATACAAGGACTTCTACGTCGAGCTTACGATGGTCGTCAGGCGCTACGTGCAGCGCAGGTACGGCATAAAGGCACCGCACATGACGACGGAGGAGTTCCTTCGCGAGTGTTCCGCGTCGGGCGGCGCAGTTTCGGCATCGGACTCGCTCAAGGGCTTTCTTGAATCGGCGGATCTCGTGAAGTTCGCTGGTGTGGAGGCGACGGTGGAGATGGCGGACGACGCAACGGAAGCGGCGAGAAGCTATCTAAAGGGCGATTCGTCCGCGCAGGCCGCAGGGGGAGGCGGGAGGTGAGCTTCGGCGCGCCATATTTTCTCCTTGCGTTCCTGCCGCTCGTCTTTGCCGCGTGGAGGCTCTTGAGGCGCGGCAGGAACCGCGGCATAAAGTTCTCCGGCTTTCCGCGCGTTCGCCCGTCCTCGGGCGGATGGAGGGCGGCAGTGGCATCGGTTTCCCCGTGGCTCGTGATTCTCGCTCTCTCCCTTCTCGTTGTCGCGGCCGCGCGCCCGAGGACGGCGCTCTCGCGCCAGACGCGCTCCGTCGACGCGATAGCGATGGCGATGACGGTTGACATCTCGGGTTCCATGCTTGCGCTTGACCTCGCCCCGAAGGAATGCCTTCAGGGCAAGCGCCCGTTCACCGACGCGATGACGCGACTTTCCGTGGTGAAGAAGCTCTTTGCGGAATTCGTCGGCAAGCGCCCCGACGACCTGATCGGCCTTGTCACGTTCGGCGGCTATGCCGCGACGAGGGTCCCCCTGACGGCGGACCACGCGGCCCTCCTGAAGGTGCTCGAGGGCGTGGAGGTGCCAACGGCGTCGTTCGATTCGCAGGGGCGCGACCTTTCCGCCGAGGAGCAGATGACGGCGATAGGCGACGGGCTCGCCGTCGCGCTCGCGCGGCTCAAGGAGGCGGCTCCGTCGACGAAGGTGGCGATTCTCCTCTCCGACGGAATGTCCAACACCGGCGCGGTCGCGCCCGAGGAGGCGGCGGAGGCGGCCGCGAAGCTTGGCGTCAAGGTCTATACCATTGGCATAGGTACGAGATCCGTCATGACGCCGGTGATGCGCATCGACCTATACGGCAGGAAGTCAGTCTCGATGGCGCAGACTGGCTTCAACAAGGCGCAGCTCGAGGGGATTGCCAAGAGGACGGGCGGGATGTACTTCGACGTCAACGACAAGAACGCCCTCGAGACCGCGCTTTCGGAAATCGACGAGCTCGAGAAGACGAGGATCGAGGCGGATGCCTACGACAGGTGGGACGAGCACTTCGCCATGTACCTCGCGGCAGGCGCGATGCTGCTGTTTTTCGCGCTTTCGCTTTCCATGGCGGCCACCCGCCGCCTGGCTTGACGGTCGCGAGACCATGGCCAGTTGACGTGGAAAAGGCGTTTTTGATATACTACGCGCCAATTTTGGAATCGGGGGCTAACCGGTTCCACACGGCGGGTTCAAGGTGAAGCCGCCGCGCATTGCGGACAAAACCCCGGCTGAACGGGCACAAATCCGAAAGAAAGGGAATGAAGGAAATGCAGAAGAGCTATCGCGCTCCGAACCCCGGCGACAACCGCCAGTGGTTCATCGTCGATGCCGCAGGCAAGCCTCTCGGCAGGCTCGCCGTCTTGATCGCAAACAAGCTTCGCGCCAAGGACCTCCCGACGTTCGATCCGTCGGTGGACGCGGGTGCGTTCGTCATAGTGGTGAACGCCGCGAAGGTGAAGCTCACCGGCAAGAAGGAAGAGCAGAAGGAATACCAGCGCTACAGCGGCTATCGCGGCGGCAGGAAGACGTTCTCCGCGGCCGAGATGCGCGCAAGGCACCCCGACCGCATGATCAGCGAGGCCGTCTGGGGGATGCTCCCGAAGAACAACATCGCCCGCAAGATGATGACGAGGCTCAAGGTCTTCGCCGGCGCCGAACACACCCACGCCGCGCAGAAGCCGGTCGAAATCAAGCTCTAAGGGAAGGATCTTTCAAATGGCTACCAAGAAAGCAGTTCAGGTCATTTCAGCCGGCACCGGCCGCCGCAAGACGGCGACTGCGCGCGTCAACCTCGTTGAGGGCAAGGGAGACTGGAAGGTCAACGGAGTCGCGCTCGAGGACTACATCCAGAGCGAGGCGCTGCGCGACTACCTCAAGCAGCCCGTCGCCATATCCGGCTACGACATGTCCAAGGTCGACGTCGTCGTGTTCGCCAAGGGCGGCGGAATCTCCGGCCAGGCGGGCGCGATACGCCATGGCCTTGCGCGCGCGATTGCGCTTGCCGACGAGACCATGCGCGCTGCGCTCAAGAAGGCAGGCTGCATGACGCGCGACAGCAGGATGAAGGAGCGCAAGAAGCCCGGCCAGCCCGGCGCCCGCAAGCGCTTCCAGTTCTCCAAGCGCTGATATTTGTCATGGCGTTTGGCTTTCTCAAGAAAATCGCCGCCGCCATCGTTGGCGGCGGCAAGTCACAGGGTCCCGAAAAGTCCGGCGGCGGCAGGAAGGGCCGCCGCCGCGGCAGCGGGAAGGGTGCTCAGCAGGGGGGCGGGAAGAAGCCCCAGCAGCGGCAGCAGCCCTCCCAGCAGCAGCGGCAGCAGAAGCAGAAGGACCGCCAGCGCGGCGCACGCGGAGGCAGCGAGCAGCATGGCGACAGGGCGCGCGGTAGGCGCGGCCGGGGCAGGCAGCAGCAGGGCGTGGTCAACACCGCGGCCGGCATCCGCAGGCCGGGCGGCGAGGTGTCGCGCAAGGAGCTTGCCGAGCGCATGGAGGAACATGCGAAGTGGTCCGTCGACCAGTTCCAGGTCGAGCCCATGGAGGGGATGCGGCGCTTTCACGACTTCGACCTCCCCTCGGAGGTCATGCACGGCATAGCCGACCTCGGCTTCAAGTACTGCACGAAGATACAGGAGCTTTCGCTTGAGCAGGCGCTCGCCGGGAAGAACATCGCCGGCAAGGCGCAGACCGGCTCCGGCAAGACGGCGGCGTTTCTCGTCGCGATCCTGACGCGCTACCTGCGCACCCCGGAGATGCGCCCGAGGAGCGGAGGCACTCCGCGCGCTCTCGTCATAGCGCCGACGCGCGAGCTCGTCATACAGATCGCGAAGGACGCGGACGCGATTGGCAAGTACTGCCCGCTTTCGTGCATCGCGGTATATGGCGGCATGGACTACGACCGCCAGCGTGCGGAGCTCAAGGGGGCGCCGGTCGACCTTCTCGTCGCGACGCCAGGGCGGCTCCTTGACTTCGTCAAGAGCCGCGTCATCGACCTTTCGAGCGTCGACACGCTCGTCATCGACGAGGCCGACAGGATGCTCGACATGGGCTTCATCCCCGACGTGCGCAGGATAATGAGCTACCTGCCTCCAAAGGAGAAACGCGCCACGATGCTATATTCCGCAACCCTCGACGACACGGTCATGCGCCTTGCGATGAACTGGATGCAGGAGCCGTACCGCGCCGAGGTGGAGAGCGAGACGAACGCCACCGACACGGTGAGGCAGGTCGTCTACATCATCCGCGCGGAGGACAAGTTCAAGGTGCTCTACAACCACATCGCCCTGCACCCGCAAGCGCGCGCGATTGTCTTCTGCAACCGCAAGGTGACTACGGAGGACGTGTACGAGTCGCTGAAGGTGAGGGGGGTCTCTGTGGAGATGCTCTCGGGCGACGTCAACCAGAACAAGCGCCTCAGGGTGCTTGAGGACTTCCGCGAGGGAGCGGTCAAGGTGATGGTGGCGACAGATGTCGCGGGGCGCGGCATCGACATAAAGGGGCTTGAGTACGTCATCAACTTCGACTTCCCCTACGAGGCCGAGGACTACGTGCACCGCATAGGCCGCACGGGGCGCGCCGGCTCGACCGGCATTGCCATATCCTTTGCCGACGAGGACGAGAGCTTCGCCATCCCCGACATCGAGGAATATATCAAGGAGCCGCTCAAGTGCACGATGATTGCCGAGGGCGACCCGCTCCTGAAGCCGCTGCCTCCGAGAGGTTCGCGCCTCGGCGAGGTCGACGGCGACGCGCAGGCACAGGTCGACGCGCGCGAGGCGGCGGGCGACGAGGAGAAGGCCGCCGCGGCGGCTATGATCGGCTCGCGCGGCGAGGCGGCCAATGCCGTCACCGGCACCGGCCGCCCGGCCGTGTTGCGGGAGGACGCGCCCGAGAGGGAAATGCCGAAGTTCGAGAACGCCTGTGAGGAGCGCAAGGCGCCGCCCGACGAAAGCGATGCCTACATAGGTCCGGTCGAGCAGCGTGAAGCGACCAAGGAATGGAAAGTCTGATTTCCCCTTGCAAAATGCAGTGAAGAAATGATATAATACGCAAAATTCGAAGCGAAAGACAAGG
>JAEEHL010000135.1 GCA_016280825.1 Verrucomicrobiota bacterium | reverse complement strand
GTCGCTCCCGGCTTTAGGGTGCCGTCCCTCTCGGCGGCTTCGATCATCGCAAGGGCGATGCGGTCCTTGACGCTGCCGCCCGGGTTGAAGAACTCGACCTTGGCGAGTACTTTCGCGCCGCCCTTGTTGAGCTTCGAAGAGATTTCGACGAGCGGCGTGCCGCCCACCTTCGCCAGTATGTTCTTGTTGATGTTGCTCATGACAGGATTCCCTTTCCTTTGTATTATACCATTTTGAAGTCAGAATTGATACTGCACGCTGAGGACGAGCCCTGAGCCGACGCCGAGGTTCTTGGCGGAACCGCTGCGGCGGAACTTGTCCTTGTCCCCGGTCTCGGCAAACGCCGCGACGAGCGTGAGCTTGTCGTTCACGAACCATGCGACGTGCCCGTCCCAGTAGTCGTGGTTGCGGATTCCGTCGCCCGCGTCCACGCCCTGCTTGTACTCAAGGCCGATTGCCACGTTCTCCGCCGGTAGCACGTCGACGTTGCCGAATGCAACCACATCGTAGTGGTTGTGCCCGACTACGCCGTTCACCACTTCGTCCGAGAGGAGAAGGCCCGCCGAGAGAAGCACCGGCACGGGAGTTTCAGAGACAAGCTTCGAGGCGACGACGTACGCGTCGAACCCGTCCTTGTCCAGCCCGAGGGCGTCCACCGTGCGCGAGTTGGTGTACTTGTACACGCCGCCGACCGCGAGCGCCGGCACCCACTTCGTGTCGAAGGCGTTCTCGTCGAGGAACTTCGCCTTCGCGCCGATGTTGTAGGTGTCAATGGACTTGTCGCCGTACTTGTGCGCGTTCACGAACCCGTAGCCCGCCGAAACCTCGAGGCGCCGGGCGAACGTGAGCGCGGCGGAACCCGCCCACCAGTTGACCCCGGCGTCGTTCAGGTTTACGTACCATGCGCCGAGCTGCGGCTTCGACACGATCTCGTTGAGGGAGTTCGTCTCGCCGCCTTCCCACGGCAGCCCCGCCGTGTACGCGAGCGGGTTGAAGGCGATGCCCCCGGTGCCCTGCAGGTTGTTGAGCGGTACGCCGCCATAGGCGGTCGCTACTGCAAAGGCCGCCGCCGAGAGCGAAATAAGCGTGCGGAATGTGTTCGATTTCTTGCATTTGGATTTGTTCATCGTCTTTCTCCTTTTTTGTGGTTGTAGTACTTGTAGCGGCCCGCCCGGGGGGCGGGCGGGCCAAACGGTCAAATTGCCGCGAGCGCCTCGTCGAGAGCGGCGATGATGTCGTCAATGTGCTCAAGGCCGATCGAAAGGCGAATGAGCTCTGGCAGTACGCCGCCCTTGCGCAAGTCTTCGTCCGAGAGCTGCGAGTGGGTAGTGGAGGCCGGATGGATGATGAGGCTCTTGGCGTCGCCGACATTGGCGAGAATCGAGAATATCTCGCCGTTCGCCGCGTCGGTCACCCTGCGCGCCTCCTCCGAGCCGCCCTTTACGCCGAACACCACTACACCGCCTGCACCGTTTGGCAAATACTTCCTGGCGAGTTCCGGCTGCGAAAGCGTGGGGTACTTGACCCACGCGACCTTTGGGTGCTTCTCAAGCCACTTTGCGACGGCAAGCGCGTTTTCGCTGTGCCGCGCAATCCTGAGCGGCAGCGACTCGACTCCCTGGAGGAAGAGCCACGCCGCGTCGGGCGCGAGCGTCGGGCCCTGGTTGCGGATGCCGACTGTAAGAAGGCGTATCGAGAAGGCTACCGCCTTGAGCGGTTCCGGCAGGTCGTGCGCAAACCTGAGGCCGTGGTAGCCGGCGTCCGGTTCGTTGTACAGCGCAAACTTCGGGTTGGACCAGTCGAAGCCGCCTCTCTCGACGACAACACCGCCGATGCCCGTGCCGTGGCCGCCTATCCACTTCGAGAGCGAATGGATGACAAGGTCGGCGCCGTGGTCAAGCGCGCGCAGTAGCGGAGGCGGTGCGAACGTCGCGTCGACTACGAGCGGCAGGCCGTGGCGGTGCGCGACTTCGGCATAGCCTTCGATGTCCGCGATGTCAAGGGCGGGGTTGCCGACCGCCTCGACAAAGAGAAGCCTGGTCTTCTCGTTTATCGCCGCCTCGACGGCCCCGAAGTCGTTGACCGGCGTGAAGTTCACCTTGATGCCGACGTTCGGAAGTATCGCGTCGAACTGGCTGAACGTGCCGCCGTAGAGGTTGTTCGCCGCGACGATCTCGTCTCCGGCGCGGGCGATGTTCGTTATCGTGAAGTAGATGGCCGCCGTGCCCGACGACAGGGTCTGCGCAGCCGCGCCGCCCTCCAGCGCGGCGATGCGCTTGGCGAGCACGTCGTTCGTCGGGTTCATGAGGCGCGCGTAGATGTTGCCGAGTTCGCGCAGGGCGAAGAGGTCGGCCCCGTGCTTGGAGTCCCTGAAGTTGTACGCCGTGGTGCGGTAGACCGGCACGGCACGGGCGTTCGTCGCGGGGTCGCCGTGCGCATCCTGTCCGGCGTGGATCGCCAGCGTTTCAATATGGTACTGTTTCTTGCTCATTGCCGTTGCTCCTTTCGGTGATATTCTGCGCCATCGCCTTCAGCGGCGTTGACGCGGAATATTGTAGCACGGCAGAGCCGATATCGGGTAATCGGAATTATTTGAGCTGAG
>JAEEHL010000134.1 GCA_016280825.1 Verrucomicrobiota bacterium | reverse complement strand
GGCGGGCGTTGCCTCCTCCGCGGCGGGCGCCGCCTCAGGCTGAGCGGGTGCCGCCTCAGGCTGGGCGGCGGCCGCTTCGCTTGCGCCCTCGGCCCTCGCCTGGTTCATGCAGTTGATGACGGCCTGTTTCGCGGCGCCTTCGGGGAAATACCCAAGATACTCGGACCCGTAGCGGATTACCTTGTCGGCCTGATCCTTGCCGAGCTTCGAGAAAAGCGGCACCATCATCGCATAGCAGTTCTCGAGGTTCTTCCTCTCGCCGGCGGAGAAGTTCTCTATCGGGTTCTGCGCCGACGGCGCATGGGACTGCAGGAAGCCCTGCAGCGTCGTGGCGGCGCTCCTGCAGGACTCCATCGCGGCCTCCGAAAGCCCCATCGACTCCTCGGCCTCCATGCGCTTCTTCATTATCTCCGCGCTCATGATGTACGTCTGGTCCTGCTTCCACTCTGGCTCGTTGCGCTTCGCCCACTGCTGGCGCACCTTCTTGAGCGCGCCGATCGCCGCGCCAAACGTCTTGGCGCGCATGACGGCGTCCTTCTCGGTGCGGCCCTGCTCGGAGGCGACCTCGACGAGGAGGAAGTTCGCGTCGAGCGCAAGCGAGAGCTTCGACATCTTCTCGTCTTCGAGGAACGCGTCAAGGGCCTCGCGCGCCTCCGCATGGCGCTTCTGCATGAAGAGCGACTTCGCCTCGCCCAGCCTCGCGCGCGCCACGACGGACGACTGGTTGGTGGAGGCGAGCGCAATCGCCTTCTCGAAGGCCTGGTTGGCAAGATCCCAGCTGCGGGCGTCAATAAGCGCCTCTCCGGCGAAGACGAACTGCCACGCGGTGTATGCGCCGTCCGTGCGCAGCATCTCGGCGTAGATCTCCGTGCCCTCCTTCTTGAGGCCCATCTCGATGAGGTTCCTCGCGAGCCTCGGCTTGGCGTTCTTGGCCTCGGCGGAATCCGGGAATATCTTCGAGAGGCGCGCGAGGGCGTCCCTCGACTTCTCGATGTCGCCCGCCGCGGTGTAGATGGTGCCGAGCTTCACGTAGGCGTTCGTCGCGTACCTGCCGGCGGGATACTCCGCCACGTATGCCTCGAAATGGTCTATTGCGCGCTTGCGGAAGTCGGGCATCTTCGCGGCGGGCTTGGTGAGCCGCCCCCAGCAGTCGCCCGCGAGGTAGAGGGCGCCCTCCCTCAGCATGCCGTACTTCTCCATGTCGCCCTTCGACGTCAGGGGGTTCTCCATCTCCTTCTTCGCCTTTTCGGCGAAGTCCATGAACTGCTTGATGCCGTAGATTATCCGCTTCGAGCCCTCGACCTCGGCGACCTGCACGGCTTCGGGCGTCTCGTTCGTGGCGGCGGCCGCAAGGCGCTCAAGCCCGTCCTTCTGGTACATCTGCGCGAGCGTCATCTGCGCCTGCATCCGCTTCAAGGGGCTCGGCTCGAGCTCGGTGTATTTCTTGAGCGCGTCGATGGCGCGTTCCTTCTCGCCCATCTTCGAATAGCACGTGGAAAGATGGTAGAGGGACGGCACGAAGTAGATGTTGTTCGTGCTGAGCGCCGTCTGGATTATCCTGAAGTACTCGGCGGCCTTCTCCCAGTCATCCCCTTTCATCGCCTCGCCGGCGAGCGACGAGGCCATCTCGGGCGCCTTCACGTGGCGACGGTAGTTGCGCAGGAAGGCGCGGTGGAGGCGCTCGGCCCTGACCTTGTCGCCGTACTGCTTCTCGGAGGCCGCAAGGCGCAGCACCGCGTCGCCGGCGGCGGACATGATTGACCTGTCCGGGTTGCCGGAGAAGCGCTCGGAGAGATACCCCTCCACGGCATCGCAGTCGATGCGCAAGTTCTCGCGGCCGTCGCCCGCGGGCTGTTCGACCATCATGTGCAAGTAGGAAGAGGCGATGTTCTCCACGGCCCTCACGGAAATGCGCCCCTCGGGATACTTGGAAAGCGCCTCGAAGTAGTTCGTCACCGCCCCGGCGTAGTCCTGCTCGGCAAACTTCTCGTCCGCGTTCTGGAACTGCATCTCGCGCACCTTGCGCAGCTTCTCCGGCGTGATGGCCTTGGTGATCTTCGCCTGGTACTTCTCGGCCGCGAAGTTCTCGATGGCGTCGGCCATCTCGCCGGCCTTCGTCGACCAGTTCGACTCAGGGTGGTTTATGAAGACGTTGAGCGCGTGGTTGTAGGCGCCGCCGCCGTTGCGCTTGCCGCCGACCTTCTCGCCGAAGAGGAGGGCCTTCACCTTCTCGTCGTCGCGCTTGGGCTTGGCGTACTCGGCCTTCGCCTCCTTCCACAGCATCTCCGCAAGGAGGAACCTGCACTGCGGCATGGGGGAGTACCTGAGCGAGCCCATCTTGTTGCCGGGGTCGGCCTTCACCATCTGGTCGTGGATGCTCTTGAGGATGGGCATGTATTCCGTGACGAACTTCTGCGCCTCCAGCACGTGGCCCCTCATGAGCTCCACATGGGCCTTCATCGCGATGGCACCGCCGAAGAAGACGGGGAACTTGCGCATCCAGAGCATGCCGCTGGCGATCTTGTCGGCCTTGTCGAGGTACTCCCTGCGCTCTTCCTTCGACTTCGCCTCCGCCGCAAGCTTCAGGCAGAGGTCGCTCGTCTCGCAGCCCATCTGGCACCAGCGCTCGTCCTCGCCGGCCTTCTTGAGGTGCACGAGCAGGGAGCCATACACCTTCGCGGCCTCCTTTTCGCGGCCGTCCATGACGAGTATCTGCCCGTAGGTATAGCAGGCGTTCACGTAGAATTCGAGGAGGTCCTTCGGCGGCGTCGGGAACTTCGCGAAGAACTCGTCGTATATCTTCATGCACTCGCTCTTGCGGCTGTTGTACGCGTAGTTGTTCGCAAGCTCGAGGCGCGCCGCCCAGTACTTCGAGCCGGACCTGTCCGGGAGCGCGGCGATGCGCTTCTCCGCCTCGGCGTACTTGCCCACGCCCAAGAGCGAGCGTATCTCGCTCGCGAAGAACTTCACGTCGGCCTCGGGCCAGCGCTTCTTCGCCGCCTCGATCACCCTCGCGGCGAAGTCGGCATAGCCGTTGTCGATAAGCGCGTCGACGTACTTGAGCTCGTTTTCGAGCTCAACGTCGACCTGGGGCGCCTGCTCGGCGCCCTCCTCCGCGGCAGCATCGTCGTCTGCGGCGGCATACGCCGCCGCGAACGCCGCGACCGCAACTAGCAGTACCTTGTTGAATCTAAATGCCATGACAGAGGCAATTATATCATTTTGACCCCCTCAATTGCAAGCAAAAAACGGCAGGCGCAGTCGCTAGTCGTTGGTGCTTGGTGCTTGGGTGCTTGCTGCTTGCTGCTTGCTGCCTGGTGAAAATGGAATTTTGCAATTCCGCTCTCGAGCTCGAACTCCAACTTGAACTAAATCTCAAACTCCAAGGGCTGACCCTCTGGAGTCAATGGGGAACGAGCAGTTGTCATTCTTTGCGCATTGCGGCAAAGAAGCCGCGCGGGGACGTGCCTTTCGGGACGACGACCTCCTTCCCCTTCCATCCAAGCCATTCCGGCACCAGCCTGCCGGTATTCTCGTCTGGCGTCGTTCCGTAGACGACCGTTTCAGGCGAGAGGACGAACTCGATGTTGTAGCCAAGCTTGCAGGCGGCGAACACCTTGCTGACTTTGTGGGTCCCCGGGAAGAGCGGCATCGACCTCACCGTTGCGGGAATCGCGAGTATTCCATATTCGAATCCGCCCCAGTGGCGGTGCAGTAGATTGCGGCCAAGTGCGACGACCGGCCGCCCGCCTAGCGTCTCCGGCACGAATACGTCGCGGCCTTCGCCGAGGAACATAAGGGCGTTCGCCCCGTCCCCCTCTTCGGACCAGAGGAAGTCGCCCTCAATATACAGACGACGGCCGAGCTGGTCGTCACAGAGGAATATATGGGTGCCGAAAAGTCCGTCGACAGGCAGGGCAAGGGCATCAGGCGAAATCTTCTTCGTCCAAGATGTCGCGTTCGTCCTTCCGGAGGAGTAGCCGCTGGGAATGCCGAGTGTCGCGCCGTAGAGAGATGGCGCGCATCCATCGAAGGCATCGGCCGCAATCTTTACGGCATGACCAGACCATACCACCAACTTGAGATTCGGAGAGTCCGCAAATGCCCTTTCCGCGACATTGGTAACGTTGCATTTGACTATGGCGCTGTTGTCGGAGGTGGCGACGTAATACCTCTGGAAATGCACCGTCTCGAGGTCTGCCGAACGGGCAAACGCCTCCGGCGGAATCGCACCGACCTTGCCGTCAATGTAGAGATAGCGTATTCCGTCGAGATTCTCGACGCGTTTGTCGGCGACTTCCTTCGGCAATCCCCCCGGCCGTTCGGCAAGGGTGCCGTAGTAGGTGACCTCGTACGGCCCCGTCTTCGCCATCAAGAGCCCCGTCTCCGGCTTCGGACGGGAGACAACAAGCTTCTCCCCGTGGAGAGGGC
>JAEEHL010000133.1 GCA_016280825.1 Verrucomicrobiota bacterium | reverse complement strand
AGTTTCACTTCGACGGCGCTGATGGTACCGCTCGATTCGGTGTACTTGAGGCCGGCAATGCGGAAGCAGGAGAGGTCGCCCAGCCCGGACGCCTGCGGCCTGGCGGCAGCCGAGAAGGTTGTCCCGTTCGGGCCGCGCGCCACCCTCATGCCGGGGCCGGCGATCGGGCGCTGAGAGCGCAGCTCGCGCACGAGCTCGGCGGCCCACGCCGCCGTTATCGCCTCTCCCGGCCTCGGTTCTACGAGTCGATTCCTCATCAGTTGTCGTTGTATATCCAGCCGTTCTGGGAGCTGGAGGTTTCCTCGGTGTAGGTCCACTGCTCGGTGCGCTTCCACGTCTGGTCGGGGTTCTGAACGTAGCCGTCGCCCGACTTGAACCAGTGGCCGCTTGGGTAGCCGTTGAGCGTAAGGGGCGGGTCGTCCCACTCGCCTATGTCATCGGAGAAGTCGGCCGTGCCGCCCGTCGTGGAGCGCCCCGTCATCGAGCCGCCCGGGAGGCGCTTGTATATGGAGATCTTCGTTATGACGGGCGAATACTTCGTGTATGTCTCGACGCCGTCGAGGTACGCCTTGCAGAAGTCGATCACGGGCGCCTGGCCTATCTTGCGCTTCGCGCCGGCCGCGTCGCGGTAGTAGAAGTCGCCGTTGCCGTCCACGCGCTCGTCCTCTTCCGTCGCAAGCCACGCGATGCAGACGTTCCTGAATCCGCCGCCGTCCAGGTGCGGGTGGGCGTAGAGGGGCAGTTCCGTCTCGAGCATGTCCACCGAGAAGGTCGTCGTCTCCGGGAGCGTCGTCACGTCGTCAGAGCCCGGCACGACGCCGGTGACGACGAGATGCCCCATCCCGTTCCCCTCTGGCTGGAGTATTGACCTCAGCAGGACGTAGCCTTCGGGCAGGTGGTCCTCCGGGTCTTCCCCCTTGAGGTCGGCGACGGTGCCGCAGACCCTGACCACGACCGCCTCGCGGTCTGACGTCTCGTATTCTTCGCTTTCGACGAACGGGGAGCTTTCCCCTGCTACATGCGATATTCCCACTTGTCTCCTCCTATTCGCCGAACAACGCCACCTTCTGCGGCATGGGCGGCTTGTTTTCCTTGGTGACGCGCACGAGCTCCGACAGCTTCTCGATCATCGTCCTCGCGTCGCTCCTCACGGAGTCTATCCCGTCGCCGAGGCCGATGGCGTTGTACTTGGTGCGCGTGCCCATGTTAAGCGCGTCGGCCCCGCGCTGGAGAACGGCGGCCTCGCGCTCGTCCGCGCGGTCCCACCACTGCTGGTCCTTCTTCTCGAGCTCGTCTCGGCGGTGGGAGACGTCGAAGAGAGCGTTGTCGGCCTCCGTGATGCCGCGACGAGCCTCCGCAATGCGCTCCTCGCTGCGGGCCTTTACGTCCTTCTGCAACTCCTCTGCAAGGGCCTTTTCGGCCTCCTGCAGGGCGGCTTTCGCCGCTGCCTCGCGTTGCATCAGGAGCACCTGTTTTCTGCCGTCGTCCGCCTTGGAGTAATCGGAAGCCCATTGCCTGTCCGCATTGCGCTTGTTGCGTTCACGCTCGAAGTCCGCCTGGGCTTTGTCCTGGGCGCGCTTCGTGTCCTGCCAGCCCGTCTCGGCCTCGACCCCGGCCACTGACCCCTGACCACTAACCCCTGACACCTGACTACTGGCCCCTGGTTTCTCCAGCTCGGCGCGTTTCGAGAAGTAGTCGGCCTCGCGGTCGAACTTTTCCGCCTCCTTGACAAGCCGCTCCCGCTCCTCCTTCATCGCCTTGAGGCGGTCGTATTCCTTCTTGAGCTCGGGGTCGTCAGCGGCCCTGCCAGAGGCAATGGACTCCCGCGACCGCTCTATGGACTTTGGCGTCAAAAGCCCGCCCAGCTCGAACCAGTGCCTGTCCTCGCTCGCTATCCTGCGCGTGACTACGGGGCGCTTGCGCTCAATCCTGTCCTCCTGGTCCCTGATCTGCTCGTCAAGCCGCGCCGCCTGGTCCCGCAGCACTCTCGCCCTGCCCTCGTATTTGTATGAGGTCTTTTCAAATTCCCCTGCCAACGTCCCGGCATCCTCGGCGTTGCGCCGTTGCGCCGTCTCCTCGTCTTCCGCTGCAAACTGCTCGCGCAGCAGACGGCGCTTGTTTGGGTCGGTCTCGGCGGCGATGCGCTCCGCGCGGTCGAGGCGCGTCCGCGCATCCTCGGCGCGGCGCTCGTTCGCCTTCCCAATCTGGACAAGCTCGTTGAGTCTCTTCTGCGCCTCGATCTCGTCCTCCATGAGCTCCTTCAGCCGCCGGTGCGAGGAGATGACCCCTTCGAGCGAGCGGTCCATACGCTGCCCCTCTGCCGCGCTCCTCATCTCCCGCATCGCCCGCGCCGTGGAGGTGGCTGCGTCGTGGAGGCGCTTCACCACCGCCACTACCGCGCCGACCGCCGCCGTCACCATCGTCAGCGACGCGAAGGCCATCATCACGTTTCTCACGGGCGAGACGAGCGACTTCATGGCGGCCGCAAGGCCCTTCGTCGAGCCCTGCAGCCTCGACATCGAGACGTCGGCCTTTTTCGAGTCGGCCTCTACCTTGATTTCCACCTTCTTCATCGTCCCATCATCCTCTCGATCTTCTGCCTCTCAACGTAGTCCGGGCCGCCGTGGCCCTGGCCGAGCTTCGAGCGCCGCGTGGCGACGAGCGCCCAGACGCGGGAGAGCGGCTCGGCCATGGCGGCCTCTGGCGGCATGGAGTACTCTGCCATCAGGAAGTCGAGGAGGTCGAGGTAGAGGCCGTTGCCGCCCACCTTGCCGCCTCCCCTGGGCGGCTCCACGTACGTCGCCCACGCCATGGCCAGCATCTCGCCGCATGCCTCCGCGACCTCTTTTGCCGCAGATGCGCAGTGGCGCCTCCAGAACTTCTTCAGGTTGAAGGTGCCGTCCATGAGCCTGTCGAGCGGCGCGCCCGACAAGACCGCCGCCGCGACGAGCACCTTGTCTGGCGGAACGCGCCGGTCAATCGCCGAGACGCCGAGCGCCTCGAGCGCGACCGCGCCGGCGAGGGTGAGGGGCTTGAGCACAAGCGACCCCACCTTCCTCGACGGCGGCGCGAATGCAAGCACGTTCTCGACCGGGATTTCCATCAGGTTCCGCTGCCCGAGCCCGAGCCGCTCCCGGCCGACGCCATCGTGTACTTGTGCATGGTGCCGCGCACCTTCGTGACGTCGTCGTTGGAGTAAACCTCCTCCCATGCCGTCACGTAGCCCGACACGCTGTCTAGCGTCAGCTGGTCGCCGACTTCCTTGGCGGCGTAGCCGGCCGTCTTCATGAGGCCCTCGAACGTGATCTCCACGTCGTCCTCGTCCAGGACGTAGAGCGAGCAGAACTTGCCGTCCTTGTCGCGGTAGGGCTTGAGCTCGCCGCCTGCGGACTTCGTGCCCGACTGCCCCTCGATGCCCGAGGGGGCGGCTATCATCCCCGGGACCAGCGTTTCACCTGTTACCTTTGTCATTGTCGCTCCTTTCTCAAGTTAGCCGTCGATGTCGTCGTAGTACCTGGCGGTGCCGCGGATCTTCTGCACGTCGTCGTTCTGGTAGACGATCTCCGCCGTCTCGACGCGGTACGTGACACTGTCGATCTCGATCTCGTCGCCCTTTTTGGGCAGCGAGACGCCCGATTTAAGGAGCCCCTCGTACTGGACGGTCTTGTCCTTCGTGTCCTGCTTGTAGATGGAGCAGATGGCTCCGCTCTCGTTGCGGTAGGGCTTGAGCTCGCCGGCCGCGCCCTTCGTGCCGGACTGCGCAATGCAGTCGTCCACGGTGAAGACGCCGGTGGCGAATTCCGTTCCTGCTTTGTTTGTCATTGTTTCCCCTTTCTTGTTTTAGCCGCCAACTGCTAGCTGCTAACTACAAAACCACCTTTGCCGTGAACTCGACGTCGCAGCCGATGACCCCGCCGTCGTGCTCCTGCACCCTCGTTATGCGCCGGAGAAAGAGCCGCGCCGACCCCGCCGGAAGGTAGGTGAGCGCCTTTGCCGTTCGGAGCGCCGACGGGAAGAGGCAGGGCGCGCCTTTTCGCGTGCGGTTCACCACGGGCCGCTCGAAGAGCGAGACGACGATCAGCACGTTGCCGACGACGGTCTCCGCGCTCTGCGCGACCGGCGTGAACTCCGCCGCCCCGACGACGACGGCGAAGGACTGCTTCGCGATCCGCTCGGCGAGCTCCTTGACGACGTTGCCCTTGTCCTCGACTATCGCGGGCACCTGCAGCGCGGCGCTTGCCGCCCTGGCCGCCTCGGCCACCGCCTCTTCGACGCTCATCAGAATCTCTTCCATTTTGCCTTGACTTTCCTTTGTGGTTTATGGTATCATTCACGCTGTCCGGGCGTTCAGCTGCAGCTTGGCCAAAAGGCGCGAGTCGTGTGTGCGGCTCACTGCAGGCTCCTCCCGGATTTTGTTTTGTAGAAACTCCTTATGCCCTTGATGTCGGAGACGAATAGATGCAGGATGCCGCCATCGAACGTCTCGAGCTCAAGATGATCGCGATCCCTGCTCTTCGAGACTTTGTCTGGCTTGTGCCACATGGCCGGGATCAGCTCATAGTCGCTGTCGCGCAATGGTATGCTGTTCGGGTTTGTCTCGTTTTCTCCATAGTGTTTCGACAGGTGTTCCTTGAAGAAGTTGTGGGAGAGAGGCAGAGGGCGACCATTGTATCCCAGGCCGAGCTGGGCTTTCTTGCGCTTCCCCGAAAGAACATCCTTGATCAGGTTTCCCTGCCAATGAACGACGCTGTTCTCGATCGCTATCTGGTCTTCGAACTCACGCTTCAGAATCTTCCCGCAGAGCGAGTCGCTGCGGAGGTTCGGCACGGTGGCCTGCATGTTCTCGTTGAAGTCGGGGAGGGGCTTCCCGCGCATCTCGGCGGTCTTCTCGCGGAGCGCCGCGTCGCTGACGAGGCCGAGCTGGATCGCGGTCTTGCGGTCGACGTCCATGACCCCCATTCCGCTGCCCCAGTCGAAGGGCGGGAAGGGGTTCCCGAACACCGAGAGGTTCACCCACACCGGGTCGTCCTTCAAGGCGATCATCCTGCCGCCGTAGGTCTTTCCGCCCGCCTTCGCCCACCTCTCGGGCCAGTCCGCCCGCTTGTTGCGCCGGTGCGCGACGCGCGTGAACTCCTGGGCGGGGAACGCGGCGAACGCGCCGGGGCTCATGCCCTCGGCGAACTGCATGTAGCCGCGCGCCTGCGCGACGTTCGTCTTCACGATGACGTCGATGCGCGCCTGGCTGAAGAGGTCGTGGATAGTGCCTTCCTCGCCGGGCTTGGGCGAGTACTTGAGCGTCTTCAGCTTCTCGCGGAACTCCATGCGGATCTTCGACAGGTCGGTTTCGCCTTGTGCGTACTCGGCCGCCTCCTTCCGCATCGCCGCGAGGATGTTGACCGCGGCTATCCTCGACGAGAAGAACGCGCGGTTCCTCAAGCCCGCCTGTATCTGGTTCCACTGCGAGGAATCCAGCCGACTGGAGCCGACGAGCGCCTTCTGCAGGAGTATCTCGCTTGCCGTCACAGTATCGCCTCCATCGCCGCCGCGGCCGCCGCGGTAAGCTCCTCCTCCGCCGGGAGCACCGTCGCGTCCGCCCTGATCGTCGCCTTGGAGACGAGGAGGTACATCGTCACGCCGGTGGACTTCTCCTTGAGTACGCCGGCCTTCTTGCCCTTGGGCCAAAGGAGGAACATCTTCTGCCTGTCGGGGTCGATCTCCGCAGGGCGCCTCCCGGCGGCCGTCGGGTGCTTCGGGATCGCGAGCGCCTTGTGGCCGGCGGTCGGCAGCACCACGCCGCCGTAGTAGTGGAGCGCCATGCCCTCCTTCGGGATGCTGACGACGGCGGTGTCGCCCTGCATCTCGGTCACGACCGACTGCGCCGCGTCGCCGTAGTAGCCGGACCTCGGCATCCCGGGCGCGGGCCGCCGCGAGGCGTCGAGCTGGACGAGGTGGGCCTTCACCGTGTTCGACACGGCGCGCCCGCCCGCCTGGGCGAACTCGCGCACAGGCGGCATCTCGTCGTTGTAGACTATCCTGAAGGTGAGGTTCATTCAGTTAACTGGCGTAGCGGAGATGACGCCCGCGTTGACGGTTATGCGGTAGACAACGCTGTCTTCGCCCTTCAGGTAGAGCGCGTCGTTGAGGCGGATCGGCGCGTTGACAACCACTTCACAAGTGTCTACAATCGCGCCGTTGTAGTAGACCTTGAAGAACCTTGTATCGGCGCTGCAGGTGACGTGCAGGACGCCTGCATCGAGCGTTGCCGGGCAGGCCGCCCATTCGAGCGTAGCGATCGAGACGCAGCCGGAGACGGAAAGCTGCGAGGCGTCGAAGCCGGTAATGTCGCAGCTAAAGGGGATGTCCACGCCAGTTGCGGTCGGGCGCGGCCCGTATGCCGTGAACGCGCCATCGTAGCCCGCGCCCGTGCCCGTCGCCTTGACGACGATCGCATCGTGCGCGGCGGCCCGGAAGACTGTCTGCGTCTCCGTGACGTCGATGGCGAAGCGGTTGTTAGCCGAGAGCTGCAGGCCATTGCCATTCAGGTTCGCCCTTTGCTTTGCCTTGTACCGCGCCCAGTCCTCGCCTCGGTTATAGTCGTAGAGGTGCGCGACCCAGTAGCGGAGACTGCGCCAGGAATACTCGCCCAGATCGTCGAGCATGGTGAACTCGAGCTTGGTCAAGTCGTTTACCTGGTCCTTGACGCCGGCGAGGACGCGGCGGACCTTTATGCCGGCAACCGACATTTCGCCGCGAGGGTCTTCGCGCGTCATCGTTATCGTCGCGACGTTGCCGTTTATCGTGTGCGTGATCGTGCCGTTCGAGATGTCGATCATGTCGTTGTACGCCGCGACAGCCGTATACTCTAGGGTCTCTATCTCGATGTCGGGCGAGACCATTACCTGGAGAACGTACGACGTCGTATTGGTGGCGGCAGTGTACTTGTCTAGCCCGCCGTTGTAGGTCAAGCCCTCGCCGGCGACGATCGTCACCTTGGTTCTGTCGATATATTCGTACTGATAGCCATGTACTGTCGCGCCGTCCTCGACTCTCAGCGCCGCGCCGTTGTCGCCGCCCACGTAGAGACGCGCATAGCCGGGCGTCTCGCTCTCGACATACGCCGTTTCGCCTTTCGCAAGCGGCGCGTCGTGCAGGGTGCGCGTAGACGCCTGTGGAATGAAAACCGCCGCAAGTAAAAACGCCCAATTCATCACTCAACCTCCTTCAATGTCTGGCCGTGCGCGGCGGCGAACGCCTTGATTATCTTGTAGCCCGCGATGTAGTCGGCGCGGCAGGCCATCACGCTCGTGTGGTGCGCGACGACGATGTCGCCCAATGTGCTCGACCGCAGGAACACCGGGCGGCCGCTGTCGCCGCCGTGCAGCGGGTAATTCAGGAAGTCCATCGCGACAAGGCGGGCGCAGATGTCGCGGCGCAGTACCGCGCTCCATCTCGACGGCGGCCCCCAGTTCTGGAAGTTCTGCTGCGCAAACGAAATCGGGAAGGGCTGCGCGTGGTCCTGCCCCTGGTGCCAGCCAATCAATCCCATTGCGTCGCCCCCAAGGCGGCGCTCGAACGACTCTGGCGTGAAGAACGACGGCAGGATGGAAGGGTCGATGCCGGTGTCGGTGTCGCCGGTGCCGCGCGGAACGTATGTAGCGAAGTTGACCGCGAGGTCGTCGACTGCCGCGGCCTCGGCCGCAGTGAAGCCGTTCGTGAGCGCCCAGTCCCGCAAGATCACCCAGTGAAGGTTGCAGAGGAGCGTGTAGGTCGTGCCGAGGGCGTTCGAGAATGTATGCGACTCGTAGAGTCCGTCGCGCCCGTCCCAGATACCGTGGGCGCAGGTGGCGAGGATGCGCGGCGCGATGGCGAACGGATGGAACACCCATCCGCCCGGCTCAGACCAGCGCGGCGGTTCGATGTCGTAGACGGTATACCAGGTAGTGCCGTAGCGATTGGACGAGACGAGGTTCGCGCCTTCGAGGTCGGCAAGGCCGTCGTCGTTCAAGGATTTCCGGAGCCCGCCGACCGCGTCGGCCATGTAGGTGCGGACGTTGGAGTTCGTGACGGTGCGCTCGGCGGAAATCGCGACGTCGGCGTAGCGCGTCGTGCCGTCGGTGGCCGTTGCCGAGACGCGGTAGAGGCCGGAAGTCGCGGCAGTGAAGTGGCCGCTTGAGTCGATTGTCCCGCCGGGCGGCAATGCGCTCCACGACTCGATCTGCGGGATGTTGAGCGATGATTCGTCGAGAAGCGCCGCGCTGCACTTCGCCGCCATGCCGAACGTCGCGATATACGTCTCGTTCGACCATACACGCCCCGCCGTGTCCGTCTCCTCGTCGATGACGGTGACTGCGCCCTGCTGCTCGCTCTTGTCGATCTCGACGTCGATTGTCCAGGCGTCTGGGCGCAGCCAAGAGTAGGAAGGGTCGGACGGCTTGATGCCAAGGTCTTCGACATACGCCTTCGTGACCGTGTTAGAGATTGCCGTGTAGGTAAACTCGTTCGTAATTGACTCGATGTCACTCGCAATAAACCCGATGGCACTCTCGTTTTCCAAGGAGCGCGCGTCCGCTTCGGATAGTATTGGCTCCCATGACTCATGCCAATCGCTATACGTGATATAATCGGCTTTCTCGGCTTCCCAGACGGGGTCGGTTTCGGTGATGCCGGCGATGGCTTCCTCGACTTCCCCGTGTGTGGCGTAGTCGGAAAGGTCGGGCGTCGGGATTTCGGCGATGGCCGCCTCGATCTCGGCGGGCCATGGCGCGTTCTCGACTTCGACCTCGGCAAAGTCGAGCACCTTCGCCGGCAGCTCGATGGCCGAAGGCTCGAAGCCGGGAGAGTCAAGGAGGCGGAGCGTTCCGTTCGCGGTGTAGTCGCGCCCGTCTGGGTCGCTGCACTTTATGAAGAAGCGGTAGGCCGCCGCGCCGCAGTCGTTCGTCGGATGGAACACCGTGCCGGGCACGTGGAACCAGTCCGTCTTCGCCATCCCGTTCGTCTGGTAGTAGATCGCCTCTGCCGTGACATTCGACATCGCGCCGAAGAACACCAGGTTGAAGCGGATGGTCTCGCCGTGGTAGGCGGTGAATGTCTCGGCCTTGGCTACGGGCGCGTTCAAGCGCCAGTCAAACGTCTTTGCAAAGACGCTGCAGGGGGCGATTGCGGACGCAATCGCAGCAAAAAACAAGACTAACGACTGACGACTGACGACTGACTTCATCACCACAAACCTCCCCCCAGGATCGGCCGCGCGCCGTCGTCGGCCATGGGCGACGTCGCCGGGCGCTTCGATTCGTCGATAGTCCCGTCTTCCATGTAGCTCTCGCACGACATGGCGCCCGTGGCTATCTTCTCGAACAGGACCTCGGCGCGCTCGCGCGCGCGCCGGCGGTCCTCGTTGACGGGAACGGCGAGGGACTTCAGCAGGTCAAACGCCGCGTAGTCCATCGCCGGGGACACGAGCGACTGCGGAATCGTGCCCGCAGTCGGGCACATCCTCACTGCACCGTTGCAGCTTATCCAGCCGCGCACGGCGTCGACCGTGCGCCCGAGGAGCCGCGCCACGCGATCGGAGCCGTCGAGCGGGCCGTCGGCGCGGAAGGCGTCTATCTCGCCCTGCGACAGGGTCGCGGCGAGGTCGGCTTCATCGACTTTCCTCCAGTTCGGCATGGCGCAGCCCTCCTTACCTTTCAAGCACCAGGAACACCGTGCCTTCGGCCGTGCCGGACGTCACGACCCTCTCGCCGGGCACAAGCCAGGCGTTTGTCGGGTTCGCCGCGCCGAGACCGTCTGAGCACTCGATGCTCGCAAGCGAGTTCGTGAGGGAAAGCGTCTCGCCGGTCTTCACTCGGCGCGACACAGTCCGCTCCGTCGTGTTCGTGATCCATCCCTCGGAGGCGAGAAGCCAAGTGGGCGGCGGTGTGTAGACGACCTGTCCCGGATACGTGTTCGTCACGCACTCGGTCTCGTTCGTCAGGACGCGCTGCCAAAGCACCTCGACCGTCTCGATGGTCTCCGTCTCGTTCGTGAGGACGTCCAGCGAATAGACGCCCTCCAGGGCGAGCGTCCCGTTCGTGACGGACGAGCAGACGCGCACCGCCGCGAGGCGGCAGGGCGCGCCGACGGCCCATTCGCCGCCCGGGGCGAGCTCGACGGTCTCGATCGCGGCTGTCGCCGCGATAGCGAACAGCGAACAGGTTATAGCGAATAGTTTCTTCATGGCATTGCCTCGTTGCGGTGACAGCGAACAGCGAAAACTATTCACTATTCACTGTCACCTATTCGTTGTATCAGTCGTCGGAGCCGCCCGCGACGAGGCGGACGAGCGCGCCGGAGTCGCCGACAGCCGCGCCGATGCGGCACGTCACGGACTCCGAAAGGTCTCCCGAGGGACCGTCCGGATACTCGACGAGCGTGAGGGTAAGGCCCGTCTCCGGGTCCTTGATGTCCCTGACCGCCGTGTAGGGCCTGTCGTCGGCGGGGCGGAAGCCGCGGCCGGCGAACGCCAGGGCGCTCGGCTCGCAGACGAAGCCAGGGATGTCGAGGCCGTGGACGAGCATCACCTTGCGGAACCCGTAGAGGCCCGGGATGGAGGCGTTCAGGATCGCCTCGCGCCCGCCGTAGACGTTCGCGTCGAGCCCGCCGAGGAGCGAGTAGAAGTACTCGCCGGAGAGCGCGAGCGTCGAGAACTTGACGCGCAGCTTGTTGGTCGCGCTCTCGACCGCCGCGGCGATCTTGGCGACGCCGGACTTGACGAACGAGGCCGCGTTGCCGACGTTCACCACCGCCTTCTCGAAGTTCGCCTTCGTGACGAGGTTCGTGACGGCGGTCTGGCAGGACGCCGCGACCGAGGTGACGTTGAGCTCGGCCTTGCCCTCCCAGAAGCGCTTCTCGATCTTCGACGCCTGGTCGGCGGTGACGGAGAAGCCCGTGATGATCGGGTCGCCGAACGCGACCGTCGCCGACTTCGGCGTGCCGTTGGGGCGCGCGAAGTTGTTGTTGGCGCGGTTGAACGCGCCGGCGGCGTCCATCTCGACGAGCGGGACCTCGACGGACTTGGCCGGGCCGACCACCTCGCCGGAGATGTCGGTCGAGAACGCGGCGAGGAAGTTGAGCTGAGCCGGAAGGCACTTCAGTACCTTGCGGGCGTAGATTTCGTGACCTGCGAATGTGCTAGCCATTTTAGTTTACCTTTCTTTGAGTTTGACTTACTTCTTCTGGGCCTTCTCGTAGCCGTCGGAGATGGCCTGGGCGTTCGCCGCGAGGTAGGCGTCCTTCTCGGCGCCCTCGGGCATCGCCATGTAGGCGTTGTACACCTCGACGGGGTCGGCGTCCTTGCCGGGCGTCCTGGCGTTGAGCGCCTGCGGCGTCTTCGCCTTGCCGAAGTCCGGCAGCTTCTCGGCAGGCTTCGCGGCGACGCTGTTGAGCATCTCCTGCGCGACCTCCGGGCTCTTCAGGTACGCGGCCTTGACGGCCTCCTTCGAGTTCGCGGCGATCTTGCCCGCCTTGACGGCGTTGTCGGCGAACTCCTCTGCCTTGGCGTT
>JAEEHL010000132.1 GCA_016280825.1 Verrucomicrobiota bacterium | reverse complement strand
GGGCGTTGGCGGCGGCATGGACAACCTCCTCGGCGAAGTTGTCTCCAAGGCCGGGATCCGCCAGCTGAGGATTGCCGAGACCCAGAAGTTCCGCCACGTCACGAGCTTCTTCAACGGCAAGTCCACTACGCCCTCCGAAGGCGAGGACCAGGTAGAGGTGAAGAGCAGGTTCGACCCTGCGACGTTCGCCTCGCACCCGGAGATGGACGCGTACAACGTCACGGACGAGCTCCTGAAGCGCCTTGAGAAGAACCCCTACGGCTTCATAGTCGTTAACTACGCTAACTGCGACATGGTCGGCCACACGGGCGACGAGAAGGCCGCGACTAAGGCAGTCGAGGTGACGGACGAGTGCATCGGGAAGATTCTCCCGCGCCTCATGGAGCTTGACGCGCACGTCCTCATATTCGCCGACCACGGCAACGCCGAGCAGATGCTCGACTACAAGTCCGGTCTCGTCAAAACCTCGCACACGCTGAACCTCGTCGACTGCTTCTATGTCGCGCGCGACGCGGCTGGTGTGAGGCTTGCGCCGCTCGCGAAGCTCTCGGCAGTCGCGCCGACCGCTCTCCAGATGATGGGGCTTCCCGTCCCCGAGGAGATGACGACGCCGTCGCTTCTCCTCGGCAAGGAGCCGTGGTCGAAGAGCGAGCTTCCGATATAGGGGGGCGCAGCGATGAAGACCGCGAAGGTAAACGGAGTGGAGATCTCGGAGGAGTCGGTTCGGTTCGAGCTCGACCGCCTGATGGTCTTCTACAAGAGCCACGGCATGACGGCGGACGAGATACGCGGCGCGCTCGACGTGCTGCGCGAGAAGGCCCTTGAGCAGGCAATCGGCGCGAAGCTTCTTGTGGACCGCGCAAACGAGCTCGACATCCCCGTTTCCGCCGCCGACATTGACGGCGAGATGAAGAAGCTCTCCGCGCAGATAGGCGGCCCCGAGGCGCTTGAGAAGGCGATGGCCGAGAAGGGGCTTTCTGTCGACGGCCTGAGGGCGCATCTCGAGCGCGCGGTGAGGGTCAACAAGCTTGTGGAGCAGTCGTGTACGGGCGTTGCCGAGCCGGAGGAAGGCGAGGTGAAGGCGTTCTACGAGGCGCATCGCGCCCAGTACGCCGGCGCGGCGCTCTCCGACGTGCATGGCCAGATCAAGGACCTCATGCGCCACGAGGCGAGGGGGAAGGCCGTCGAGGCGTTTGTGGGCGAACTTCGCGCCAGGGCGAAGATCGAGTACGCCGACGACTGCGGGCATGACTGCTGCTGCCACCACCACGCGTAGAAGCCGCCTTCGCTCCCTCACTCCCAACCACCTAACCATCCGCCTTCGCCGAGGCTTCTGCCTTCGCTGAAGCTATGGCAGACAGGACGGCGGACAGGCCTAACCAACCCGCCCGACGCGTGAGAAAAACATTGGGTGGAAGTGGTTGGACGCATTGGGTGGATTCGACTGAATGCACCCAATGGAAGCGAACACTTGCACCCAATGCTTTAATGTCGTTCCATTGGGTGCAAGCGATTCGGCGCACCCAATGCATTGAATCGGTTCCATTGGGTGCTTTGACATCGCGTGTCGGGGGCAACTTGTTCGCGTCTCGGGCGGGTTCTTATGTGGTATCATTGGGTGCATTTTTGTGCTGTGCTCTTGCCTTGCTTTCCAACGTGCGGCATGTTTCGCCGCAACGTTGCTCGCCCGCGACAACGGGCGATTTGCGCGTACCGCGACCGCTTGCTGTATACGTATACAGCGGCGGGTCGCGCTCCTGCGCAACTCGCCTCAACCTGCTTAGGTCCGCTCGGCTTGCGGCCCTTTACGTGAGCGCGTATGGCAACTCTGGTGGTGTCGGTCGCTGCGTTCGCGCCTCGGCGCTCGGCCCCGGTCGACGTTCCCGACGCTCCCGCGCCGGCGGATTTTTTGATATAATATGCGATATGAAAAAGACCGCAAAGGACGTACTGATAATAGCCGCCGCTGTAGCGTGCGGTATTTGTGCGCCATTGAAGGAGGCGGCATGAGCAGCAAAGAAGGTAATGCACTGGTTGTGATGGAAGATGTGCGAAGCATTCGTGACTGCATCTTCACGATTCGCGATGTACAGGTCATGCTCGACAGAGACCTGGCTGCGATATATCAAGTTTCAACCAGCGCGTTCAACCAGGCAGTGAAGCGCAACATTGGGAGGTTTCCTCCAGAATTCAGGTTCCAGTTGACCAGAGAGGAGCATCGTTTTTTGATGTCACAAATTGTGATATCAAAACGCGCGGACGGGCTGGAGACTCGCGGAGGCGTGCAGAAGCTGCCTTATGCGTTTACCGAACAGGGAATAGCCATGCTTTCAGGCGTACTGAAAAGCGAGGTCGCCATTCGGACAAGCATCAAGCTGATGAACGCATTTGTCGCCATGCGCAGGGCGCTTGCATCTGTTGCGCCAATTCTCAACAGGCTTGAAACCGTCGAGCGCCGCCAGATAGTTGACCAATCCCGTAATGAAGAACGATTTGATACTATCTTCAGGGCAATGGATGGTGGCGATTTTCCGCTGCAGAAGGTGTTTTTCGAGGGCAAGCATTACGATGCATACTCGTTTGCGAGAAAACTGGTTCGCAAGGCAAAGAGGAGTATCGTCCTCGTGGATAACTATTGCGACGATGTTACGCTCGACGTGCTTTCGCAAAAAAGCGGCGGCGCGGATGTGCTAATTGCCACCACGCGCAAGTCTGTCACAAAGTTCATATCGCCGACCGCTGTTGCCAAGTTCAACAAGCAGAATCCCACGCTCACCATCAAGGTCGTTGGTTCATTTCACGATAGATTTCTCATCCTCGACGGCGAACCTGACGGGGTCCTCCGCAGTGCCGCCGAAGACGCGCTCGCGCCACACCTCGACGATCTCCCTGCGGAACGCGCCTTTCGCGTACGCGCGCACACACGCGGGGTCTGTGAGGGGCTTAGATAATATATTATTTCCCGTATGCGTCTGGCACGTATGTACCATACGTACAGACCCTGCGCGCGCGCACGTGCGCGAAGGCCCCGAACTGTTGACAACTTCCGCCGCGGTTCCTGATGGAGCGGCGGCCCGCCTTGTGTTCTGATTCTGCATGTCTGCATCCTCGTTTCGAACCCGCGAAAGCCGGCTCGGAACGCCCTCGCCAGATCTGCCTTCGCGGACGTGCGAGATTGTCTCAATTCTTGATTGGGTTCTGCTGGACTTTACAAAATTGTAAAGTAATTTTCTTGTTTTGATGGCCGGGGATTTGATATACTACGGGCCATGAAACGCAGAGACAGTTTGGCGGCGGTCATGCGGGGAGCCTCGTGCGCCCCCTGCGGGCGCTTCCTCGCCCCCGCGCTCCTCGCCTTCCTTCTTGCTCTCGCCGGCATCCCGTGCCCCGCCGGCGAGATGGCCGCGGTCTCCCGAGTCGGGCCCTTCACGAACGACACCGCCTTCTTCGAGTTCCCCTACGAGCCGTTCGCCCCCTGCAGCCTCTCCAACGCGCTCTCCGGCGCCTTCTTCGGCGACGGCGGCCCCGGCTCGGACGTCCTCCTCTGGAACCGCCCCGGCGAGACGAACGCCGCCGTCTTCTGCGGCGACTCGTGGGAGACCGTCCTCGGCGACGGCCTCGTCGCGGCGGGCGACCTCTTCGCGTTCGCCCGCTGCGACTCGGAGGAGGCGGGCCTTTTCCTCCTCGGCCTCGTGCCGCGCACCCTCTCTCTCCTCCCGCCCCCGCCCCCCGGCTCGCCGTCGATAGGCTCGCTTTCCGCAGACGCGCAGGGCGCGCGCGTCTGCGTGTCCTCGTCCGGCCCGGTGGACCTCTTCTCCGCCGACTCCCCGGGCCCGACGAACGTCCCCCCGTCCGGCTGGGCGCACGTCGCCCGCGCCCCCGCCTCGTTCTCCGTCTCCGACGGCCTCCCCGGCGCGGACTCGACGCGCTTCTACGCCGTGTCGAGCCCGTTCCTCGACTCAGACCTGGACGGCCTCGGCGACCTCGCCGAGCGGCTGGTCCACGGCACGGACCCGCACCTCGCCGACACCGACGGCGACGGGTGCCCCGACATGGCGGAGCTCGTGCGCGGCACGAGCCCGCTCGTCCCCGACGCCCCGCCCGCGACGCTTT
>JAEEHL010000131.1 GCA_016280825.1 Verrucomicrobiota bacterium | reverse complement strand
CGCGTCGAGGTACATCCTGACCTCGGGGTTCAGCTCCTCCATGACGAACGCGTTCTCCGCGGCAAGCGCGGAAAAGCGCTTGGCGACGAGATACGCCGTGAAGCTCGCACCGCCGGAGCGCACGAGAGAGGGCATGTCAAAGAGCTCGAAGCCGTCGGAGCCGATGAGAACGAGCCTGCCAGACCCCTGGAAGCGGCGCTTCCACTCTATTATCTCAAGCTTTGCCTCTGCCCCGTTCTCGAGCTTGAGGCTGAAGTCGGTCGAGCGCTTCTGCACTATTACCGGCGTCACGGGAAGGCCGTTGAAGTATATCCGCACGTCTGGGTAGCTCTTCAGATAGAGCGCGAACTTCGACGCGAGCGACTGGACGGCCTCGCCCGCGTCGAGCAGGCCGTCGCAGGCCGCCCTCGTGTTCGAGACGACGACCTCCGTGCCGCACGAGGGCGCCTCGGAGGGCTTCACCGAGTCAAGTTCGAAGACCCCCGGCGACGCGACGTCGCCCGAAATCGCGTAGGAAAGCCTTTCGCCGCCCGCGCTGAACGAGGTGCGCCACTCGACGTGCCCGCCGAGCGCGAAGGCCTTGAACCTGCCGCGCCCGTGGCGCCCGTGAAGACGCCTCTTCAATGTGCCAGTAAACGGATTGGAGCCGCGCTTCCAGCTACCGCCGAGGGAGCCGAAGGTAGAGTCGGCGTTGAGGACGTCGATGCCCGTGCCGTTGTCCGACACGCGAACGGCGTCAACCGCCCCAAGCGCGTTGGTGACGAGGTCAACCTTCACTTCCCTGGCGTCGGCGTCGAGCGCGTTCCAGACAAGCTCCTCCACCGCCGAAAGGGCCGTTGCCTTGAAAAGCGACTCTATGTGGTCTGCCTGCGCCTGTACGTATATCTGCTTGCTCATGTCGTTGCGGCCGTAACCTTCTCAATTTTTACCCGGATTCCCTCAAGTTCCTTCTGGCACTCCGCCACAAGCCTCTGCCCTTCCTCGAATTGGCGAATCATCTCGTCGAGCGTCAGTTCGCCCGACTCCATCTTGGCCACTTTCGATTCAAGTTTCTTAAGGTTGTCTTCAAAATTCATGTAGGTATTATACCTAAAAACCGCCGAAAATTCAAGGTGCGAAATTCGCAATTCGCCCGAATTTGGGCGAAAAAGGGATTCATTGCATTTTTGCCTTCCCGCCGACGCGCATGGTCTCGGCGGAGGAGTGGGCGGTGAACTCGGGCGCGTACATGCACTGGATCGTCGCGATGCCGCCCGCGAAGACGCCGCGCTGCTGCACGCGGTACGATGTCTCCAGCACGAACACGCCCTTGTTCAGCCGGTCGACGTAGTAGTGCGTCGCGACGTCCTTCGTGGACTGGTAGTACCCGACGCCGTCCTGCCAGCGGTACGACGAAAGGACGTCCACCGGCTCCGCGCACGCCGGACGCTCGTCCGAGAGGTGCACGAACTCGTACGTCCTGTCGCTCGTGATCTCGAGCCGCGCCACGATCTCGTCTCCCGGCTCCAGCGCCTCGCCGATCGCCGCCAGGCGCGTCCCCTCCGCGCCCTTCGTCTTCTTGTAGTACTTCTTCTCGACCCGGAGCTCCTTCGGCTCGTGCGTGCGCACCTTGAGGACGTCCTCGAAGTAGCTCCAGTGGACGCCGCCCCAGGAGACGCCGTGGGCGCTTGGGCCAGTGAAGGTGATTTCGCCCATCTTGGGCTTGATGGCGGCGGAATCGTAGCGGACGGACCACATTCCCGTGCCCTTCTCGACTTTTTCGGGAACGACCTTCTCGCCGCCGAGCGTCACCTCGGCGAGCGAATCGCCCGCAAGAAGGTCCGCCCCGCCGCCGAGCATCAGCGCGTAGACCGCGTCCGCCGTCGCCGCGGTCGTCGTCCAGTCCTGCGTCTGCTTCTGCTTGAGGAGCCACACGTTGCACGCCTCGGCGCTCTCCTCGTCCTGCGTCACCTCGCGGAACGCCTCGACGACGATCGCCTGCGTCGACACGGGCGCGGCGAAGACGCTCGACGAGAAGAAGTACGGACGCTTCCAGTACATGCCGAGCTCGTCAGAGAGGACGCCGCGCTCCTTGATGGACGCCATGATCCCGTTGGCGAGCTTCGTTTCCCCGCGGCGCTTCAGCGCAATCGCCGCGAGCGCCTGCGACTCGAGCCCGAGGGCCGTCCACTCCTTCGCGAGGTGCTTGACGAAGAGCTGCGCGTCCTTCTCGTTCTGCGCCGCCGGAACGCCCGCAAACGAATGGAGGTAGAGCCAGCGGACGTCAAAGCCGTTGACGCAGAACGGAATCTTCAGTCTCTTCTCGTTCCTCAGCCGTTCTTCGACATCCTCCGCAACCTTGCGGTCGAGCGCGGCGGTTGCGTCCGCGAAGAAGTCGGGATACTCGCTTTTCGCAAGGAAGTTGAGCCGCGCGAATCCGGTCAGGATGTAGAGCGTGATGCCAGAGGACGACGGGCCGCCCGCGAACCACGGCCAGAGTCCGTCGCCATTCCGCTCAAGGCGCAGCTTCTCGATGCACCTCGCCTGTTCGCTCGCGAGACGATCCTTGTCGAAAAGGTCGCCGAGCCGCGCGCGCGCGGCGGTCTCGTGCTCCGCCTCGCGCACCCACGGCGTCGCCTCGAGCGCAAT
>JAEEHL010000130.1 GCA_016280825.1 Verrucomicrobiota bacterium | reverse complement strand
TCTTGACCGTCATCGACAGGTCATAGACGAGGGTTCCCGGGGTGGGCGCGCAGTTGTCAGCGTACACGCCAGCACCGATAGCCGCAATCGCGGCCGCGATCATGAGTTTCCTCATTGTCTTTATTCCTTTGTTTTTGGTTAACTTGCCGTCCTCTTTGCAGAAGACACGCGTATTATACCATAAATCTCCATCAAGGCGCAATTGGGATTTTTGTACGCAAAAAGCCCCTCAGAATGCACAAAACCGAAGCGCCGCTGACTAGCACTTCGGTTTGAGCAACAAGTTTAACCATAATAGTATATGCACGCGATGACACGCGATGACAAAAGATTCTAAAAAAGTTTTTCCTGCGAAATTGCGCCAAAAAGGAGGGTTCTCTACGCGAACCGCGCGAGCTTGGCTGCGAGCCCCGTGTAGGCAGCAGGGTTAAGCTTCATGAGCCGCGCCTTGTCTTCCTTGGGGAGGGGCAGTCCCGCTATGAACTCCCGCATTATCGCCGCATTGACCCGCCTGCCGCGAGTTAGCTCCTTCAGGCGCTCGTAGGGCCGGTCCATCCCGACCTTGCGCATCACCGTCTGGATCGGCTCGGCAAGCACTTCCCAGTTTGCGTCGAGGTCAGCCGCAAGGCGCTCCCCATTGAGCTCGAGCTTCCCAAGCCCCTTCAGCGTCGAGCGCACCGCGATAAGCGTATAGCCGAAGCCGACGCCCATGTTGCGCAGCGTCGTCGAGTCGGTAAGGTCGCGCTGCATGCGCGAAATGGGGAGCTTTCTCGCCATGAAGCCAAGGACCGCGTTCGCGAGGCCTAGGTTCCCTTCGGAATTCTCGAAGTCTATTGGGTTTACCTTGTGGGGCATCGTCGAGGAGCCGATCTCGCCCTTCACCGTACGCTGCTTGAAGTAGCCCATGGAGACGTACATCCATACGTCGCGGTCGAAGTCGAGAAGGACGGAGTTCCAGCGGCATATCGCGTCGAAAAGCTCGGCAATGCCGTCGTGGCTCTCAATCTGCGTCGTGAGCCGGTTCTGGCGGAGACCAAGCGACTCGATGACCTTCCTCGAGAGCCTTTCCCAATCCACCTTCGGATACGCCGAAAGGTGCGCGTTGAAGTTGCCCACGGCGCCGTTCATCTTTGCGGGCATGACGAGGCGGTCGATTTCGCCTGCCTGCCGCTTCAGGCGCGCGGAGACGACGGCGAGCTCCTTGCCGACAGTCGTAGGGGAGGCCGGCTGGCCGTGCGTGTGCGCGAGCATCGGCACGTTCGCCCACTCCTTCGCCATCGCCGCGACCTTCGCCGCGACCTCGTCCATCGCCTTTCTCAAGACGGCCTTGCCGTCGCGTAGCATGAGCGCGTGCGACATGTTGTTGATGTCCTCGCTCGTGCAGGCGAAGTGGATGAACTCGGAACGGGACTCAAGCGGAGTGCCCTTCACCTTCTCCTTGATGAAGTACTCGACTGCCTTCACGTCGTGGTTCGTAGTCGCCTCGATCTTCTTCACGCGGGCGGCGTCCTTCACGGAAAAGCCGGCCGCGATCGCGCGCAGGGCCTTTCGCTCGGCTGCGGAAAGCGCCTTGCACTCGCGAATCTCCTTCGCGTCGCAAAGGGCCTCGAGCCACGTGCACTCAACAAGGACGCGCCTTTTCACAAGCCCGTACTCGGAGAATATCTCCTTCAGCTCCCCGCACTTCGAGGCGTATCTGCCGTCGATTGGCGATATCGCAACAAGGTCTTCACATGCCATTTTTGAGTCCTCCTCTAACTCCAACAGCCGCCGCGCACACGGCCCTCCGTCCATGGTGCGTAGTATATCATAAAATCACTGGCAAAAACCCCTCTGCTTCTTCTCCACATCTCCATAAGAACGGCCTATTCCTCGAAAAGCGGGGTCGAGAAATAGCGCTCCGCGGTATCGGGGAGAATCGTGACGACTGTCTTGCCGGGGCCGAGGCGCTTGGCGAGCTTCAGCGCGGCGAAGACATTGGTGCCAGCCGAGATCCCCGCCATCAGCCCCTCCTTTCGCGCAAGGTCGCGGGCGCAGCCAAGCGCCTCCTCGTCGGAGACGACGCAGATGTGAGAGTATATCTGCGTGTTCAGGTTGTCGGGGATGAGCCCGTCGCCAATGCCCATCTGGAGGTGCGTGCCGACCGTCCCGCCTGCGAGAATCGCCGCGTTCTTCGGCTCGACCGCCCATATCTCGATCGACGGGTTCTGAGCCTTCAGCACCTCGCCGATTCCGCTGAGCGTGCCGCCAGTGCCTACGCCGGAGCAGAACCCGTGGATTGGCCTTGCCGCCTGCTCCATGATCTCGAGCGCGGTGCCGTGCCGGTGGGCCGCCGGATTCGCCGGGTTGGAAAACTGCTCTGGCACGAACACCTTGGGGTCCTCCTTCGCCATGCGCTGCGCAATGGCGGCGCATTCGGCGATCGCGTCGCCGATGTTCCCGGCGTCGTGGACGAGCACGACCTCGGCGCCGTAGTGCCTGACGAGCTTGCGGCGCTCCTCGCTCACGCTGTCCGGCATGATGATGACGGTCCTGTAGCCTTTCACCGCGCCGATGAGGGCAAGGCCGATGCCCTGGTTCCCGCTCGTCGGCTCGACAATCACCGAGTCAGGCTTCAAGAGGCCCTTGGCCTCGGCCACCCGAATCATGTTGTACGCGGTGCGGGTCTTTATGGACCCGCCTACGTTCATGGCTTCGAACTTCACGAGCACCTCGGCCATGCCTGGCGTGACCATCCGGCCAAGCCTCACGAGCGGGGTGTGCCCAACCGCGTCAAGTATGCTTTCACAGATCATAGGCGTCTCCAATCTCGACCTTCCCACCGATGTATTCTACCACATCCCGCTCCCCGCCGTCAAGCGCATGGAGTTTTAGGGGGATAGGGGTCAGCCGCCTCATCGCCCAAGTGCCCCTTTCGCCCTGCGCATCGCATAGCGTACGACCGCGTATGCGAAGAGCAGGCAGTCTCCAACCGGCCGCGGCAGAAGATAGGCGATCTTGAAGAACTGCCATATGCTCAGCGGACGGGCGGGCCCCATGCGCCGATATCCCCCGCGCCGCTCGGCGAACGTCTTCCCCTCGAAGAGCATAAGCTCTGATTCGGCGCGCGCCTCGCCTGCGTCCAGCAGCGACCGCCACTCGGAGAGCTCGCTCTCCGCCATGCGGGCCTTCTCAAGGTCGCGCCGCGCCTGCCGGTATGCCTTCACAAGGTCGCGGCGGCTGCGGCACATCGGCTCTCTCATCCTCCACAGGGAGTTCGACACACCCGTGCCTAGGCGGTATTTCACCAGCCGGTCGGACATCACAAGTTCCGGCCCCAGCATCCTCGCCCTCAGCGCGAACAGCTCGTCGTCCACCATCCGCATATCCTCCGCGCCGCCAAAGGCATCGTAAACGCTGCGGTGGAAGGCCATCACCGTGCCGGCAGGCGCCAAGGCGGACACTTTCCACATCGGCCCCATCCGCTGCCCGCGCGGCCCTACGAGCATGCCGGCATGCGAGACGGCTGTTGCCCGGGAGCCGTCTGCGCACCACGCCTCGGCAATCCGCGCCGCCCGCTCCGGGAGCGACACGTCGTCGCCGTCGGCCTTTACGAGAAGCTCGCCCTTCGCAAGCGAGCAGATCGCGAGCCAGTTGCCAAGATTGCCAAGGTTCGACGCGTTCCTGTTAAGCACCACGGGCGCCGCGTCCGGGCGCCTGCGGTAGTCCGCCACCGCCGCCTGTATGATTTCCCATGACCCGTCGGCGGATGCGTCGTCGGAGATGACGATCTCAAGGGGACGGTATGTCTGGGCAAACGCGCCTTCCAACGCCTCGCCGACATACCGTTCCTGATTGCAGCACTTGACGCAGAAGGAAACAAGCGGTCTCTCGTTCGGACTCATGCGCACATTATATCATAAAATCCATGCCGGCCATGTGCCGCATCGGCGCATCAGCGATTCGACGAGAAGTCTGGCGGGTTGAGCGCCGCCTTGTAGATCTTCTCTGCAAAGCCGACGCCAGCGTCGTAGCGGCCGTACATCTTCACCGCAGGGTTGTACTCCACGGCCTTCGCCCAGCAGTTGCTCGCAGTCACCCAGCGCGACTTCAATTCCTCGATGTCCTCATTGAGTATCTCCGGCGTTACCTTGCCGTACTTGTACTTGTCGTTCGCCGCAAGTCCCTTCAGGCCCGGCTCGAGGATGGAGAACATCTTCTCGCCGAGAAGCTGCGCGACGGCGCGCTCGATCGAGCGGCGCTTGTCGTAGCCCTTCACGTTCCATAGGCAGTCGCCGAGAGTGGAAAGCTGCGGGCACTCCATTGGAGTATGGGAGTTCTTGAGATAGCCCTTGATGTCATCCTCGAAAAACCCCGGGTAGTGCCAGGCGTTCCAGTCGGTCTCGTCGACGATGTACGAAAGCAGGTTGTGCGGCCCCGTGCCGTTCTGCCCGACGGTAGGCTTCTGCCCGGTAAGGTCGGTGAACCATTCGACCTGCCTTTTTGTCTTCTTGTAGCCCTTCACCTGGCCGCCCGTCCAGAATATGTCGATGTCGTCCGGGAATATCCTGAGGCTCCGCAGGTACTTCTCGCGGTCGTCCGGGTACCGCGCGGCGGAATCAGGCCCCCAGTAGTACGGCGGGCAGTAGATCATCTTGAACCACGGGTATTCCGCCTTCACCGCGTTGAATACGGCGAGCACGTGCTTGGCGTCGTAGTCGGAGGGCCTAAGGCCGGTCGCGATGTCGTCCTTGTGCTCGGTGGAGTAGCGGCAGTCGTCGTTCGGGTAGTACACGTTCGCGCCAAGCGAGGCGAGCAGCTTGCAAAGCTCGATCTGCATGGCGCGGTAGCCCTTCCACGAATACGCCCATGCAATGCCCATCGTGTGGTTGGATATGCCATAGCAGAGCTTTAGCCCGAATTCCCTGAACTCGCGGGCGAGCTCGGCGCACTGGTAGATGCTGAGCGGAGACTCGTTGCCGGAAACAAGCGGATGCGACTGGACGACTGCGTAGTTGAGCTTCGAGAAAAGCGTGTACTCCGTCGTGTGCCTCCACATCGGCGTCGATTCGTAGCCGCGCCACGCCGTGTCTGGCCAGTCCTCTATCTTGCAGACTCTCACGGCCTTCTCGCCATCCTTCAGGCACTGGATGAACGAGACGACGCCCCAGAGAACGCCCTGCATGTCGCGCGCGCGCACCTCCGCGCCCTTCTCGCCGATCTCGAGCGTGTAGCCCTCCTTCTTTTCGACCTTCGCCTTCGGGTCGAGGGCGAGCGTCACCTTGTACGCGCCCTTGCCGCCGACCGCGGCAGAAATGCCGCGCGCGGCAAGCTTGCGAACGAGGAGCTTCACGCGGGCGTCTTCCGCCTTTACGCCGTCGAGCTTCACGGCGACATCGGCAAGCGCCGCGAACTTCTCGGTGTATTCCGCCTTCTGCGGCTCCGGGAACGCCTTCGCGCCACTCCATACTGGAAGCCCGAGGGCGCAAGGCGTCGCGCCCGTCATGAATGCATGGACGTTCCTCGCGTAGTAGTTCCAGTCGCGCCGACCGCGTTTGACGGTCTTGAGGTCGTGGGAAATGACCTCTTCAAGCTTCTTGACGGTTCCGTCGCGGTCGCCCGCCTGGTACTTAAGCTCCGCAAGGCGGTACATCGCCTCGCCAAGGAGGAAGTTGTCCGGCTTGGACTGCTTGAGGAGGATGCCTTCGACAGCCTCGTATTCGCCTTTGGCCTTGTTGTAGAACTTCCTGAAGAAATACGCCTCGGCGAGGTCGAGCCGTGCGCGCAAGTCGTCTGGGTTGAGGGCGAGGATTTCGCCGAGAAGCTCGATGTAGCGGTCGCTTATCGCGTCAAGCTCCGCCTTGGGCAATGGCTCGGCGGAGTCCTTGTGGGTGGTCCACTTGCGCTTGAAGTAGCCGTTCCAGCAGTTGAAATTGCTTTCGCAGTCGTCAGACCAGACGCGCTTTCGTATCTCGGCGGTCTTTTCGCGGATGCGGCGAATGTCGGCGGCGCTCGGCTTTTTCGCCGGCGCGGCCTTTGCCGGCGGCGGCGTGGCAGGCGCGGAAGGCGCCGACAACGCAGCTGCTGCGCACAAGGTCGTGACTAGAAGTTGCGTCATTCGTTTCATGCCATTTGCTCCTGACTCCATCCTGGGGTTTGAACCTGAGATCATGCTTGCGCCGCGACAATGCGCCCGACCGCCTCCATCACCGCCTGCACCGCGTCGGCCTGCGCGACGCGCCTCAAAAAGACGCCTCGCTCGTAGAGTACGAAGTCGCCGTCGCCGCCGCACAGGGCTACGTCAGCCCCCTTCGCCTCCCCGGGGCCGTTCACCGCGCATCCCATGACGGCCACTCCGACAGGCGGACAGTCGACGGGCAGCATCGCGCCAAGCGCGGCCTCGACCTCCTCCGCAACGCGCCTCAAGTCCACCTTGGTGCGCCCGCAGGTGGGGCAGCTCGTGACAGACGCGCCGCCCTTCCTGAGCCCGAGCGCGCGAAGTATCTCCAGGCCCGTCCTCGCCTCCTTCTCCGGCGTGTCGGTAAGCGAAACCCTGATTGTGTCGCCAATGCCCTCGGAAAGGAGCACCCCGATCGCGACGGACGAATGCACTGCGCCGCGCAGGAAGACGCCCGCCTCTGTAAGCCCGAGATGGAACGGGCAGTCGGTAAGCGCGGCAAGTTCCCTGTACGCCTCTATCGTCTCCAGCGCGTTCGACGCCTTTACGCTCAAGACGACATCGCGGAAGCCTTCCTCCTCAAGCACCTTGAGATTCGCCATCGCGCTCGAGACGAGCGATTCGCCGCTCTCGAGACTGCCGCCGTTCACGCCAATGCGAATGGGGACGCCTCTCCGGGCGGCGGCGCGCGCGACTTCGCGAACGCGGTCCTTGGGGCCGATGTTCCCGGGGTTTATCCTAAGAGCGTCCGCGCCGGCCTCGACTGCGCCGATGGCGAGCCGGTAGTCGAAGTGGATGTCGGCGACGAGCGGCACCTTGGTGCGGCGCTTCACCTCGGCAAGCGTGGCCACAGCCCCTTCGTCGGGAATCGCAAGACGCACGATGTCAGCGCCGGCAGCGCGGCAACTTTCGATGTGCGCTACTATCGAATCGACGTCGTGAGGGTCGTCGTCGAGCATGGTCTGCACGGAAACGGGCGACTGCCCGCCCACGCAGACCGCGCCAACCTTGACGACCCTCGTCCGCCGACGGGTCATTTCGCGGCGTCGGCCGCCCCCGTCTTCGGAGGCAGCTTCAAGCCCGGCTTGATCGCGTTGTTCGCCTTGGGCGGGAGCTTCAACCCTGCCTTCAGCCCTGCCGCCGGCTTGGGCGGGAGCTTAAGGCCCGCGCCGGCAGCGCCCGGGCGCGGAGGGAGCTTCAGCCCCGCCTTGAGGCCGCCGCCAAGAACTGGCTTCTTCAAAACGGGCTTTATCGGCGTTATCGGCGAAATCGGCGAGACGGGCGGCTTGGGCGGCTCCGGGGCGACGGGCGTCAG
>JAEEHL010000129.1 GCA_016280825.1 Verrucomicrobiota bacterium | reverse complement strand
ATGCCGGTTTGAGGCGAGATGCGCAGGACTCGCCCCCGACGGCGTATAAGTATACGTCGAGCGGGGCGAGGACGCGCATGTCGCCCAAAGCGGCAAGGGAGCACGGTTGCTCGGCACTCGGGCTTCGCCCTCGGCTATCCCCTCGCTTCGCTCGGCCCTCACTGCGTTCGGCGGCTACCATTACGTGAGCGCACGTTCGGAAGGCAAGGTAGGCACGCACAGAGGCTTGGACGGCAAGAAGGCGATTTGGTTTTAACAGCGATTTTTAGGTTTAGGTTTAGGTATAATTCCCACCTCATCCATCCAACAACCAACGAAAGGACCACAACACCATGGCACGTGAAAAAGGCACAGGCAACCTCCAACTGGAAATGAACGGGCGCTACACCGCCCGCATCGGCATCAACGGCAGGCGCCTCAGCCGCTCGACAGGCACGACAAACCGAACCTTGGCCGAAAAATTCCTCAACCGCCTTCTCGCCCCTCTTGGCCTCGGCAGGGAGCGCGTGCCGCTTGCCGAAGTCTGGCGGCTTTACGAGATGTCGCCAAACCGCCGCGACCTCGCCCCGTCGACGCTCGCGAACAAGCGCACCGTGTGGATGTCGTTCGCGAAGTGGATCGAGCGCAACCACGTCGAAATGACGCAGCTCGCCGAAGTGACGCCCGTTGCCGTCGCCGAATATCTCGCCGTGTTCCGCAGCCGTCACTCGGCCTCGACATACAACGGGCACATCTGCATACTGCGCGAGATATTCCGCGTCCTCGCCGCGCGCGCTGGCGTCACCGACGACCCCTGGGCGGGTGTCTGCCTGCGCGCAGACGACTCCGTCAGCCGCCGTGAGCTGACGCTTGACGAAGTTAGGCGGCTTTACGCGGCAGCCTCCCGGGAAGGCGCACACTGGAAGCTCCTCGTCATGACCGGCATCTACACCGGCATGCGTCTCGGCGACTGCTGCAGGCTCACGTGGAGCGCAATCGACCGGAAACGCGGCATCATCCAGGTCATCCCCGAGAAGACGAAGAAGCACGCACACGGCAGGCCGATAACGATTCCGATCCACGGCGAACTCCTGAAAGGGCTCCCTTCCCCGCCCGACGACGGCTCGCAGTACGTCAACCCGACCGTAGCGGACTACTACCTCAACAGCAGATGGCGGCTCACCGACGGTCTGCGCAGGATATTCAAGGCGGCGAACATAGCGACGGGCGCGCGAATAGAGGGGCGGATGCGCAGGAGCGTGCTCGCATCGTTCCATTCGCTCCGCCACACGTTTGTATCGCTTTCTGCAAATGCGGGAGTGCCGCTACCCGTGGTGCAGAGCATAGTCGGGCATTGCTCGACGGCGATGACGCGGCACTACTACCACGAAAACGAAGACGCGCTGCGGCAGGCCGTCGCCGCGATTCCGGCAATCGACGAGATGGAGAAAAGGCCTGGGGAGGTGCCGGTTGCGGGCGAGCAGCGCGGGAAGGAGATTCCGGAAAGGCTACGCTGCCTCGAAGAATGTCTCTCGATGGGGCTAGTCAGCAAGAACGAATACGCCGCAACCCGCAAGCGCCTATTGGAGGAGATATAAAAACATGGCGGTCGCGGAGGGCCAAGACGGCAGGGTTGGCCGGGCTTGAACGATATCTACATCGTCTTTGCGGCGACAGCAGTGGCGATAGAGAGCGCAAGTACGACAAGCCCGGAGACAAGCGCAAGGCGCGTCTTTGCGCCAGTGCCCTTCCATTCGCCGAGAAAGACGCCGAGAAGCGAGCTAAAGAGAACGCACGAGCCCATCACGACCGCAAACGAAATATAGCTCATCTCGCCCATCGCGGGCTCGCCAACCTTCTGGCACGCAAACTGCATCGCCCACACTACGCCCGCGAGCGACGCGAGGAACCACGCGTTGCACGGCTTCGAATAGTCGGCGAACGACCTGTTCTTCGCGTTCTGCCAGAGGCACCACGCGGCATTCACGACAAACCCGCCCCAGAGAACCGCCACGAGGACGGGCATCCCCGTCCACTTGGCATCCACTCCCGAAGCGGCTGCGGCCTTGGCGAGCGCCTCTCCGCCCTGTAGCCCGAAGTTCATCCCGGCAGACGCAATGCCGGAGAAAAGCGCTACGACCATGCCCTTCTTGAAGTTAAATTCCGCGACGGCCCTCTTCTTCGCCTCGGCGTCGAGCTCGCCCTCCTTGAACTTGCCGGCAAGCCCCACGAGGACGATGCCGACAAGCGATATGACGACGGATGCGAGGGTGACGACCGCAGGGAGGTCCTTCACGAGATCGCCAGCGCGCCCCGTGACGATCGGCGGGATGAGCGTACCCGTGGCGGAACATAGGCCGCAGCCGATGGCAAGCCCGAGCCCTATGCCGAGGTAGCGTATCATAAGCCCCCACGTAAGCCCGCCAAGGCCCCAAAGGGCGCCAAAGCCTATGCAGCGGCAGAGAGTGCCGCCGTCGGCGTTGAAGATCATGTCGAGGAAGCCCGGGCATGTGGCCTTCGCAAGCGCAAACGGGAACACCACGAGGCCCGCGACGGCGTACACAAGCCAGTACGACTCGTACTTCATGCCCCTTATGCGCCTAAAGGGCAGTGCAAACGTCGCGCCGGCTATGCCTCCGAGCGCGCAGAGTAGCGTTCCTGTAATGGCATTCATGGTCTTTGGTGTCCTTTCCTTACAGGGCGTCAAGCCCTTCGTTTACGCT
>JAEEHL010000128.1 GCA_016280825.1 Verrucomicrobiota bacterium | reverse complement strand
TGGAGCCGAAGTCCTCGTCTATGGAGTAGCGGCCGTCCTCGATCATCTTCTCAATCGCGTCCGCGCCAACGCCGTAGTAGCGCTTGATGGCCTTCTCCACCTCTTCGCGCGGGGCGAGGCACTTAACTACCTTGCGCCCGATGGCCATGCGTATGCCGTTCTGCGACTTCGTCTCGAACGGGTCGTCGCCGACGACGGTTATCGAGCCTTCGTCGACTTTCACCGGCAGCACACCGAACTGGTAGACCATGCTCGCGGGCATTGCGGAAAGCGCCTCCGGCGAGGGCTGGCGACGCTCCAGGTCGAACATCTCCATGCCCACGACGGGCGAAAGCGCCTTGAGCGCCTCCTGCTCCTTCACGCCGCCGAACTTGACGGCCGCCTCCTTGAGCCCCATGCCGGGGTTCGAGGCCCTGCCGCCGAAGATGCGGTCGAGCGCTGCGTCCGAATAGATGCCGGCCGCCTTCAGCACCATTCTCGAAAGGCTGTCGCCCTGCGACACGACCCCACTCGCGGATGTAGCGACGTCATTCTCCATTGATTGCACCTGTTAGCCGTGAAACCGCGTCGAACGAATGTCTGCGGCAGTAGTCAGCCATGCCGTCGTACACCTCGGAGACGACGGACGGATTCGTGAAAAGCGCCGTGCCCACCGCTACGGCCGTGGCTCCCGCGAGCATAAGCTCAACAGCGTCGCGCCAGCCGTACACCCCGCCCATCGCGAGAATGGGGAGCTTCACGGCGCGACTTGCGTCGTGGACGGCCTTGACCGCGACCGGGTGCACCGCCCTGCCCGAAAGCCCGCCCGACCTGTTGGCAATAGCGTACTTGCGGCTCTCGACGTCGATGACCATCGCGGGAATGGTGTTTATGAGCGAAAGCGCGTCGGCACCGCAGTCTTCGCAGGCCTTCGCGTACGGCGCGATGTCTGGGACGTTCGGCGCAAGCTTCACGAAAAGCGGCTTCTTCGTCGCCTTGCGCACCGCCCCCACCACCTTCTCGAGAACCGCTACGTCGTGGCCGAACGTGTGCCCGCCCTCCTTCACGTTGGGGCAGCTCACGTTCATCTCCAGGGCGTCCACCGCGTCCGACGCCATCGCCGCGACCTCTGCGTATTCCTCGACGCTCCTGCCCCAGATGTTCGCGATGAGCGCGGCGGAAACGTTCTCTCTGTACCACGGCACCTGCACGTCGAGGAACGCCTTTACGCCCACTCCCTGCAGCCCGATGGCGTTGACAAGGCCTCCCGGCACCTCCGCATGGCGCGGCATCGCGTTCCCCGGCCACGGCTCGAGGCAGATCCCCTTCGCCGTCACCGCGCCCAGCTTGGAGTAGTCCACTACGCCCGCGTATTCCGTGCCGTAGCCGAAAGTGCCGCTCGCCGTCACGACGGGGGAGGAAAGCCCGAGCGAACCGAGCTTCACCTTCATGTCAACGCTGCCTGACCGGCCTTCCATGGTTTCTAGCACATCCTCGAAATGAAGTCGTCTACAAGCGCGGCCATCTGCGGCTTGGCCGCCGCACCAGCCGCAAGAACCTCCTCGTGGCATGGCTTCCTGCCATCTATCCCGGCGGCAAGATTGCTCACGAACGAGACGCACGAAACGTCCATCCCGCAGGCGTGGGCGAACACGGCCTCCGGAACAGTCGACATCCCCACCACGTCGGCGCCCTGCGCCCTATATGCGTTTATCTCGGCCGGAGTCTCGTAGCAGGGCCCGGCCGTATACACATAGACACCGTTCATCATCCTGAGGCCGATGCGGTGCGCACCCGCCCGCAGAAGCTCGTTCATCCGCGGGGAGTACACGTTCGTCATGTCTGGGAAGCGTTCTCCCCACTCTGGGATGTGCGCACCGATGAGGGGGTTGGCGGCAACGGAGTTTATGTGGTCGCTCAGCACCACGAAGTCGCCGGGGCGCAGGGCGGGGTTTATGCCTCCCGAGGCGTTGGTGAGCAGGAGCGCCTCGCATCCCATGCGCCGCAATATCTCGACAGGCAACACGACGGGGCCCCATCCCTCGCCCTCGTAGTAGTGGCGCCTTCCGCGCCATGCGACGAAAAGCCTTCCGTAGCGCCTGAACACCGCAAGCTCGCCCGCATGGCCCTTGACGCCTGTCGCGCCAAGACCGGGGATGTCGGCGTCGTCTATGCGCGCGACGACCTCGTCTTCGTCGATGGAGACGTCCCAGCCGCTCCCAAGCACAAGCCCCATGCGCGGAGGCTCCTTGAAGCAGACGTCGGGCAGGCAGGCCGCCGCCGAATCGAAAAACGCCATGTTCACTTCGGGCCCTCCGAATGCTCGATGTCCTTGAGCCTGCCCTTGAGCTTCGAGACGGCCTTCGGGAGCAGCAGGCGCCCTCCAAATTCCTTCATCGACTCCGCCGGGGTTCCGATCACGTACTTGACCGACCCGTCAAGCGACTGCGAGACTCCCGCCTGCGGCCCTACCTGCACGCCGTCGGCGATCTTGAGATGCCCCGAAACGCCTGCCTGCGCCCAAATGAGGCAGCCCATGCCGATTTCCGTCGACCCGGCGATTCCGCTCTGTGCGATGAGGCCGGAATACCCCTTTATCTTCACGTTGTGGCCGACCTGCACGAG
The DNA here is from genome assembly GCA_016280825.1 of Verrucomicrobiota bacterium. GTDB lineage: Bacteria > Verrucomicrobiota > Kiritimatiellia > RFP12 > UBA1067 > UBA1067. The sequence continues at coordinate 5,656 of JAEEHL010000128.1, read as the reverse complement.
ATTGTCTATCTTCGTCATGGGGCCGATGTACGTGCGCCCGATGCGCGCGCGGTCGATGGTCGTGTTGGACCCTATCTCCACGCCGTCGCCGATCTCGACGATGCCGAGCTGGGGTATCTTCTCGATCTCGACGGATCCGTCGTCCCTGCGCTTCGTCGTAAAGCCGTATCCGTCGCCGCCGAGCCTCACGCCGCAGTGGATGATGCAGCCGCGCCCGACCTTCGTGCCTTCGCGCAGGGTGACCTGCGGGTATATGTGGGTGCTCTCTCCCACTGCGCACCCCTCGCCTATGAAGACCTGCGCCTCCACGACAGCGCCGTCGCCTATGGAAGACCCCGCCTCTATGACGGTGAACGCGCCGATGTGCACGCCGCTGCCGATCTTCGCCTTCGGCGAAACCACGGCAGTCGGGTGGATCCCCGCTGGTCGCAGGGGTTCCGGCGGCGCAAGAAGCTTCGCGGCCTCGATGCAGGCGCGGTCGGGGTCGTCGACGGAAATGACCGGGCACGGGGCGCCGCCCTGCCAGTCACGCGGCAGAAGGACAGCCGAAGCAGCAGTGCCTTCGACGAGCTTGACGTGCTTGGAGTCCTTGCAAAAGCTCAAATCGCCCTTGCGCGCCTCCTCAAGGCCGGCGCAGGCGAATATCTCGACGTCGTTCCCATTGAGCTCGCCGCCGATGGCCGCAGCGATCTCACTTGCCTTCATCGTCGCCCTTCTGCCCCCTCTTTGCCTTTGCGGGATCGACGCCCATCTCCTTGAGGAGCTTGTCGGTGACGTCGGTCGCCTGGTCGAAGTAAAGCGCCGCGTTCTGGTCGAGGATGAAGTCGTAGCCCTCGGCCTTGGCAAACTTCGCTACGCGCCCGCGGATGTCGTCGGTCTGCTTCTTGAGCATGACCGCCTCGAGATCCTGCAGTTCGCGCTGGGCGTTCATCGCCTCCGTGCGCATGCGCTGCTGGGCGGCGACGAAACGCTGCTGCAAGGACGTAAGGTCGGCCTCGACCTTCGCCTTCGCAGACGCGGAAAGCATGGGGTTCTTGTATTCGTCGGAGAGCCTCTTGCCCTCGTCCTGAAGCTGCTCGACCTCCTTCTTCACCGCGTCCACGCGCTTGTTGCAGTTTTTCTCGGTGGAGGAGAGAAGCTCCTTGTTCGATTCGTAGCTCGGATGGTTGCGCACGAGGACCAGCATGTCCGCGACGCCTATCTTGACGTCCGCGAACGCGGACGCTGCGCAAACGAGCGCGACTGCAGCCATTGTAGATTTCTTCATTGTCATTCCAGCTTTCGTTTTTCCAGTTGCGTCAGAAGTCGTAGCCGACCGTGAAGGAGAACACCTCCTTGTCGGCGTCGTCCGGCTTTTCGACCGGCACGCCGAAGTCCAGCCTTATCGGGAACATCGGTATGTCGAGCCTCACGCCCACGCCCACGGTCCACGCGAACGTGTCGGAAAAGTCGACGTCGAATTCGTCGACCCCCACGCTGCCAAGGTCTGTAAAGGCGGCAAGGCGCAACATCTTCACGATCGGCACCGTGTACTCGAAGTTCGCGCAGAAGAGGGTCTGTCCGCCCCACGGGATCCCGTGGCCGCCCTCGTCGCGCTTTGCGAACGGCGCGACGTGGCGGTACTCGATGCCGCGTATCGACTTCGGCCCGCCGAGGAACATCCTGTTGTAGATTGGCACCTCGTCGGAGAGACCGTCGATCGTCTCGGCCCTTACGCCCGCCATGAGCACGTGGCCGTAGCGCTTCCACACGTTGAAATAGCTGCGGTGCAAGAAGCCGAGACGCCAATATTCGTTGTCGCCGCCTGGCGCGACGTCCGCAAAGACCTGCGTGCGCGAGCCGGACTTCGGCATGCGCCGGTCGTCGCGGGAGTCATGGCCCCAGAAGACGCGCAGGACGGGCTCCACCGCGTCGCCGTAGAGCCGCTCCTCCTCCGTGAGGGAGACCTCCCTCTCGCCGTAGATCCACGTGCCCCTGTCAACGTCGTCGAACTCTATGTATTCGCCCGAGAGCCGCACTCCGAAGCGCCCGAACGGCTCCCAGCTTGGCCAGAACTTCACCGGATACGAAAGCGACGCGGCCGCACCGCTCCTTATGATGTCGTATTCGTCATACCAGCGGTTGCGCCTGTAGCCCTCGACCTCGAACTCGAGAAAGCGCCCGAAGAGGTGCGGCTCCGTGACGCTCGCCTCGTAGCTCTGGATCCGCGGGCCCGCCTGGACGTAGACCCTGCCGCGCTGGCCGCCGCCGCGGAAGTACTTGTGCGGCGCGAAGATGTCGAAGTTGTTCTGCTGCAGCTCGGCGGAGACGAAGACGGAATCGACGCTCGACGCGCCTACGCCCACCATGAACGAGCCCGTGTTCTTCTCCTCCACCTCGTAGACGAGGTCGCGGTATTCGTTGCCCTGCGCGTCCTTGCCGAGCCCGGCGGGCTCGAGCTTGTAGGAGACGCGGCTGAAGTAGTCGAGCTGCTCAAGGCGCTTGCGCGAGCGGTCGGCGCGGTCGGCGAGCATCCTGTCGCCCGGGGCGAGCGATATCTCGCGGCGGATCACCCTGTCCTTCGTGTAGTCGTTGCCGCGTATCTTGACGTCGTTCAGGACTACGGGCACTCCCTCCGTCACCTTGAAGACGAGGTCGACGACCGTGGGGTCGGAATCCTGCCCGATGCGGCGCACGTCGACGCGCGAGTCCGCAAGGCCAAGGTCGCCGGAGCCTACGGCGATCTCTATGCTGTGCGCTGCGTCCTGAAGGACCGTCTCGCCCGCCACGCTGCCGGGCTCAGGCACTTCGCTCTTCGCGAGAACCGCCGCTGCCGGGTAGCGCGTCAGCCCCTCGACGGAAATCCTGCCGACCCTGTAGAGGGGGCCTTCGACCACCTTGAAGAGGACGTCCATCCCGTCTTCGCCGACGCCCTGGCGCAGGGGCCCTTCGACCTTGACGTCGAGATAGCCCGCGTCGCGGTAGACCTTTGCGATCTTCTCGACGCACTCCTCCTGCTGGTTCGCCGTCACTGGCGCGTCTACAAACCAGCCGAAGGGGTTCCACCATGGATAGTCGTTGATGGCCTTCCTGAGGTCGCCTTCATCGACGGAGCCGACACCCGTGAAGAGGATGTCCCTGAGCTTCATCCGCCTGCCCTCGTCGACCATGAACTTGAGCGAGCATGTGCCGTCGGCGCCGGCCGAGACGACGGGCGTCACCTTGGCGTCGGGGAAGTGCTTTTTGTTGTAGAGCCGGCGTATGTTCGAAGCGGCCGTCGCGAAGTCGGACTGGCCGTAGCGGTAGCCCTTCTTGAGCGCCGCCTCCGCCGCGATTCGCGACTCGCTGAAGAACTCTGCGCCCTCGACGGCCGGGCTCTCGCGCAGCACCATCTTCCGCTTTACGTAGAATACGACCTCGACGCCGGACGAAGTCTCCGTGGCGTCGGCGTTCACCTGCTCGTAGTCGCCCGACTGGCTAAGCGCGGAAACGTCGCGCGACACCGTGGCCGGGTCGTACGGAGCGCCCGCGCGCGTCTGGCAGAAGCTCACCACGGAACCCGTGTCGCCGCCGAAGCCGTCGAGCACCCTGACCTTCACATCTGACACGTCTGCGGCGTACGATGCGCCGCAGGCGAGAACACATAGGGCAAGAATTCTTTTCATGCCCTGTATTTTATCAAAAAACCGCGTCGCATTCAATGGGCGTCAGACAGACATCTTGCGCGCTTCCGCGACAAGCGCCCTTGAATACGGGTGCGCCTGGTGCGCGAAAAACGCGGAGACATCGCCAGCGCGCTCCACTACCTCGCCGTCCTTCATCACGGCGAGCTTCGTGGAAAGGAACGACACGACCCCGAGATCGTGGCTGATGAGCAGCACCGCCGACGATGCGGCGTGAAGCTTCTTGACGAGGGAAAGGATGTCCTTCTGCACGGTGACGTCGAGCGCCGTCGTCGGCTCGTCCGCAATGACAAGCGCCGGGTCGAGCATAAGCGCCATCGCTATCATGACGCGCTGCTGCATCCCGCCGGAAAGCTCGTGGGGGTATGCGCGCGCCACCCTTGCCGGGTCGGGCAGCGACACCTTGCCAAGCCATTCGAGGGCAATCTCGCGCGCAGCCGCCTTCGAGACGTCCCGGTGCAAGAGCATCGTCTCGACGAGCTGGTCGCCGATCCTCCAGAGCGGCGAGAGCGACCCCATCGGATCCTGGAAGACAACTCCTATCCTGTCGCCGCGAATCCTGCGAAGCTCGTCAATCGACATCCTGAGCACGTCGCGGCCCTCGAAGAGGATGCGCCCTTCTGGATAGAACGCCGGAGGGGAGGGCAGAAGGCGCGGGACGCTGAGCGCGACGGAGCTCTTGCCGCTCCCCGATTCGCCCACGAGCCCGAGAACCTCCCCGCGGTCAAGGGAAAGCGAAACCCCTCTTGCGGCGGAGACTACCGCCCCGGCCGCGTCCCTGTAGGAGACGGAAAGGCTCTCGATTTCAAGAAGCATCGCCTTTTATGAACAGCTCCACTACGGGCATTTCAGAGCGTGGCGGAGCCTTCGGCAGCACGAGCGCGCCGTCTGCAATGCGTATCTCGGACGCATCGTGGAGGAACTGGGCGTATTCCACTTCGTCTGCAAAGTCAATCGCGAGCGGCGACACAGGATACTTGTCGAGATGAAGGTACAGCCTGTTCAAGGAAGGATTGTACGTGAGGATTGTCCCTTCCGGGGCCTTGAACTTCCCGGGGGCCTCGGTGCAGGAATAGATCGAGCGCGAATTCCTCTTCATCCACTCGCCGACGGCGTCAAGCCTTTCGCATGCGCGATAGTCGAATTCGCCGCGACCCGTGGGCCCCACGTTCAGGATGAGGTTCCCGCCGTGCGAAACGCACTGGACGAGAATGCGCACGACGTCTTTCGGGCTTTTCCAGGTCTTCTCGTCGCGGTGGTAGCCCCATGAGCCCGAGAACGTCTGGCACATCTCCCATGGAACGCGCTTCCCGTCGCGCTCCACCCACTTCTTCTGCACCTGCTGCTCGGGAGTCACGAAATCGCCGAAGTCGCCGTCCTTTAGCCCGAGCCTGTCGTTCACGATTATCCCCGGCTGCAGGCGGCGCACGAGCGCAAGAAGCTCGCGGGCGTTCCAGTCCTCTGAATGCTTTGTGCGCGGCCCGGGCATCGTGAAGTCGAACCACATGAGGTCTATCTTGCCGTACTTTGTAAGGAGCTCCTCGACCTGCGAAAAGAGGTACCTGCGGTAGCGTGCCATGTCCTTGCCCTCGTTCAGCCTGTCCCACGGCTCCTCGGGGCCTTCCATGCCCCTTTTGTCCCACGGGCTGCAATCGACGGGGCGGCGCGGATGGTAGCGGTCGACGGTGAAGTCGGGATGGTGCCAGTCTGGAAGCGAATAGTAGAACCCCACCTTCAGGCCCTCTGCGCGAAACGCCTCGACAAACTCCCTCAGGATGTCGCGGCCAAACGGCGTATTGGTCGACTTGTAGTCGGTAAACGCCGAATCGAAAAGGCAGAACCCCTCGTGGTGCTTCGACGTGATGACGGCGTACTTCATCCCCGCCGCCTTCGCCCTGCGCGCCCAGTCGCGAGCGTCGAAAAGGTCGGGGTTGAAATACTTCATGTACCTGTCGTATGCCGCGTCGTCGACCTTCTCGAGTGACTTCACCCAC